>NZ_JBHZAN010000023.1:0-189405 GCF_042754285.1 Streptomyces sp. NPDC059224 | reverse complement strand
GGCGTTCGCCGGCGCGCATGCCCTCACTCACCGCATGTCCGCCCGAGCCCTACAGCCGCCGCAGTCAGAGGCGTAGCAGGTCCCCCACGGTCGCGGGGGGGGGGGGGGGGGGCCCCCCCCCCCCCCCCCCCCCCCACCCCCGGCCCCCCCCCCGGCGGCGGCGCCCCCCCCCCCCCCCCCACGCCTGTGACACCGCCTGGACGACGGGTCACGGGGGACGGCGCGGTCAGGCCGAGCGGGACGCGATCACGGTCGAGACCGGATACGCGCCGTGCGGCGCGGTGTGTTCGCGGCGCTGGTGATCTTCGGAGCGGTGGCGGGGCCGGCCCTGCTCTTCGGCCTGTCCACCGGTCTCGAACGGACGCTGCCGCCGGTGGGCGCGGTGCCGGCCGTCGTGCTGTTCTTCGCCCGGGAGGTCAGCGTGCCGGTCCGCTTCCGGCCCTCCCCTCAGCCCAGCCAGCCGGGCCGCACCAGCCCCGACTCGTAGGCCAGGACGACCAGTTGGGCCCGGTCGCGGGCGCCCAGCTTGACCATCGTGCGGCTCACATGGGTCTTGGCGGTGAGCGGGCTGACCACCAGGCGGCGGGCGATCTCGTCGTTCGACAGGCCCATGCCGACCAGGGCCATCACCTCCCTCTCCCGGTCCGTGAGCCGGGCCAGCGCGCCGGCGGCGGCCGGCTCCTTGGAGCGGGCCGCGAACTCCGCGATCAGCCGGCGCGTCACCCCCGGCGACAGCAGCGCGTCCCCGCCCACCACCGCCCGGACGGCGCGCACGAGTTCTTCCGGCTCGGTGTCCTTCACCAGGAACCCGGAGGCGCCGGAGCGGATCGCCTCGAAGACGTACTCGTCCAGTTCGAACGTCGTCAGCATCACCACCTTGACGTCCGTCAGCTCCCGCTCACCGGTGATCCGGCGAGTCGCGGCCAGGCCGTCCAGCCGTGGCATGCGGATGTCCATGAGGACGACGTCGGGGCGCAGTTCGCGCACCTTGCGCAGCGCCTCCTCGCCGTCCGCCGCCTCCCCGGCCACCTCGACGTCCGGCTGCGCGTCGAGCAACGCCCGGAACCCGGCCCGCACCAGCGACTGGTCGTCGGCGAGCAGTACCCGGATCATCGGTCCTCCCGGTCGGTCAGGGGCAGCACGGCCAGGACCCGGAAGCCGCCGTCGGCGCGTGGCCCCGCCTCGATCGTGCCACCGAGGGCGGCCGCCCGTTCCCGCATCCCGGCCAGGCCGTTCCCGCTGCCGCCCGCGTCCGCGCCGGTCGCCGGACCGTCGTCGTCGATCCGCAACCGCAGCTCCCCGCCCCCGCCCCCGCGTCCGAGCCGCACGCGCGCGTGCCGGGAACCCGAGTGCCGTACGACGTTGGTGAGCGCCTCCTGGACGATCCGGAAGGCGGCCAGATCGGCGCCGGGCGGCAGCCGGGGCGGCTCCCCCTCCACGGTCACCGTGAGCCCTGCGCTCGCCGCCTGTTCGACCAGTTCCGGCAGCCGCCCGAGGCCGGGAGCGGGCGTTCGCGGCGCGTCTCCCGGGGCGCGCAGGGTGTCCAGGACCTGACGCACCTCGCCGAGCGCCTCCCTGCTGGCGGCCTTGATGGTGGTGAGCGCGGCCCGGGCCTGCTCGGGGTCGGCGTCCAGGAGCGCCAGGCCCATGCTCGCCTGGACGTTGATGACGGAGATGCTGTGCGCCAGTACGTCGTGCAGTTCGCGGGCGATCCGCAGCCGTTCCGCGTCCGCCCGCCGCCGGGCCGCCTGAGCGCGGTCGGCCCGCTCCCGCGCCCACTGCTCACGCCGCAGCCGGACCAGCTCCGCCACGAAGAGGACGATCAGCACCCAGGTGGCGACGATCACCTCCTGGCCCGCGCTTGCCCCCGTGTCACCCGGTGGGGGCAGCCTGCGGTACAGCCAGAGCGAGATCAGCAGGTGGCCGCCCCACAGCATCCCGACGGCCGCCCAGGCGGCCCGGCGGCGCCCGGCGACGACGGCGCTGAAGCAGGCGACGGCCACGGCCGCGAAGACCGGGCCGTAGGGGTAGCCGGCCGCCAGGTAGCCGAGGGCGAGCACCGCCGTGCCGAACACCACGGGCACCGGGTGCCGGTGCCGCCACAGCAGCAGCGCGCAGGCGGCCAGCAGCAGCAGCCGGGCGTACCCGTCCAGGGGCTCGCGGTGCGGCTGCCCGTGGGCGGCGAGGTTCGAGCCGGCCAGGACCAGCACGGTGAGCGGGAGGGTGGTGCGCCATGGGAGCCGGCCGCGCGGCGGCTCGCCCGTGCCCTCGCCCTCGTGGTGCCACCACGGGGGGCCGTGGTGCCACCACTGCGCGGGGCCGCGCCCCCGTTCCCGCCGCTCGTCCATGCCCGCCACGCTAGACGGCACCCGCCCGCACGAGCGTCAGCCCGGCGAGGTGATCACACGTACTCCCCGCGGAGTAGGGAGCCGCGTGCGGTGCGGCGGGAGGCCGTGCGGTGCGGTCAGCGGCCGCACGGACAGGAGCCGTGCGGTCAGGAACCGTGCGGTCAGGAGTCGCGGTCAGCGGCCGTCCGTCAGTTCGGCGACCTCGGCGTCGAAGAGCCGCTCCGGATCGAACCCCATGCCCGTGAACTGCCCGGCGAGTTCCAGCGAGAGCACACCGTGCATCCGGGTCCAGAACGCCAGCGCCCTGCGCAGCACCCCCGGCGACGCGGGGTGGCCCCCGGCCCACTCGCGGTGCTGGGCGAGGTGGGCCGTGAAGCCCGCGGAGGCCGGTGCCTCGGGCTCGGCCGCGGCGCACACGTCGAGCAGTGCGGCCATGATCTCCTGGGCGATGGCGGTGATGTCGTCGGGCGCGTGGTAGCCGGGCACCGGCGTGCCGTAGACGAGGAAGTACCGCTGGGGGTCGTCGAGCGCCCAGCGGCGCAGAACGTGCGCGAGGCCTTCGATGCCGGCCCGGGAGCCGGCCGCGGCGCGGAAGGTCTCGGCAAGGCCCCGGTAGGCGTCCCGGATCAGCTCGGTGATCAGCTCGTCGCGGCTGCCGAAGTAGCGGTAGAGGGCGGGGCCGCTCATGCCCAGCTCCTTGGCGATCGCGTTCAGGGACAGGCCCGACGCGCCGGACTTCGCGATCTGTTTCCAGGCGTGCGCCTTGATGTCGGCCCGCACCTGGCTCCGGTACCGCTCGCGGGGGCTCACTGCTTCTGCCGCCATGACCTGCACGCTCCTCTCGCTGCTGACGTGTGCGCTTCGGGGCTGTTCCGGCCGTTTCAACCTATCACTTCAGGGATCACCTCTAACGGAAACTAGCACCACCCATTTCGCGAGAGCTTGACACCCAAGCTATGACCAATCATTTTAGTTATAGCTTCTAACGCAAGCAGGCACCCCTCCCGCTTGCGACTGCGTCTTCAGGGAGATCGTCATGGAGGTCGTGATGGAAAACGCCGCAAACACCGCACCCCAGCAGGGCACCACCATCGGCACCGAGCTCGTCGAGGTCGTCCTGCCGGGCATCGTGGAGCCCGAAGGCCTGCAGATCCGGCACCGGCAGATCCCGGCCCCGGGCGCCGGCCAGATCGTCGTACGCGTGGAGGCCACCGGCGTCTCCTTCGCGGAGCAGCAGATGCGCCGCGGCCGCTACTACGACCAGCCGCCGTTCCCCTTCGTCCCCGGCTACGACCTGGTCGGCACCGTGCTCACGGCCGGCGAGGCAGTCACGCCCGGCCTCGTCGGCAAGCGGGTGGCGTCCCTGGTCAAGGTGGGCGGCTGGGCCAGTCACGTCGTACTCGACGCGGCCGACGCCGTGGAGGTGCCGGCCGGGGTCGGGGCGGCGGAGGCCGAGACGCTGGTCGTCAACGGCATCACGGCCTGGCAGATGCTCCATCGCAAGGCCAGGGTGCGGCAGGGCGGCACGATCCTGGTGCACGGCGCCAACGGCGGGGTCGGCACGGTCCTCGTCCAGCTCGCGCGCGCCGCGGGCCTGCGCGTCATCGGCACGGCCTCCGCCCGCCACCACGACGCGCTGCGGGAGATGGGCGTCACCCCGGTCGACTACCGTGCCGAGGACGTCCCCGCCCGGGTCCGCGAACTGGCCCCCGGTGGTGTCGACGCCGTCTTCGACCACCTCGGCGGCCGCAGCGTCGTCGACTCCTGGAATCTCCTCGCCCGGGCCGGCACCCTCGTCGCCTACGGCAGCGCCACCACCCGGGACGACTCGGGCTCCAAGCAACTGCCCGTCCTGAAGATCCTCGGCCGGGTGTGGCTGTGGAACGCGCTGCCCAACGGCCGGCACGCCTGCTTCTTCAACGTCTGGGAGGGCCGCGCCCTCGGCAAGAACCGCTTCCGGGCCCGGCTGAGCGCCGACCTCACCCAGGTGTTCGAGGCCCTCCAGCGCGGCGAGGTCACCGCCCGCATCGCCGCCCGGATGCCCCTCACCCGGGCCGCGGAGGCCCTGCGGCTCGCCGAGTCGGGGACGGTCGCGGGCAAGATCGTACTCGTCCCGGACACCGGCGCCGGAACGTCGGCCGCCGAGGCCCGGTGACGGCCGCCTGCACCGGGACGGGTGCCGACACCGGGACGGCGCCGGCCCGGCGACCGGTCTTCACCCGGATCGCCGGAGCCCGCCGCGGCAAGACGGGTTGCCGCAGGACGGGCTACGGGAAGACCAGGCCCACCCCGTGGGCGAGCTGCGCGGCCGCATGCCGGAAGAACCGGTCACGGTCCTCCACGACCCCCTTGAACTGGCCGAACAGTTCGAAGCCGACCAGCCCGAACAGCTGCGCCCACGCCGCGGCCATGGCCACGGCCACCTCGGGCGGCAGGCCCGGCATGAGTTCGTCGGCCATCCGGCGGGCCTCGGGCGCGAGTTCGGCGGGCACGGGGGTGCGGGCCAGACCCCGTCGCTCGAACGCGTCGAGCAGGATGCCGATCAGGACGAGGGCGACCCGGGCGGCCGGCTGGATGGTGGTGTCCGGCGCCGAGTAACCGGGCACCGGCGAGCCGTAGATCAGCGCGTACTCGTGGGGGTGGGCCAGCGCCCAGCCGCGCACCGCCTCGCAGACCGTGACCCAGCGCTGCGCGGGGGCGGCGTCGGCGTCGGCGGCGTGCGCGGTCTCGGCGGCCTCGCCGAGGGAGTCGTACGCGTCGATGATCAGCGCGGTGAGCAGGTCGTCGCGGCTCGGGAAGTAGCGGTAGAGCGCCGAGGACACCATGCCGAGTTCGCGCGCGACGGCCCGCAGCGACAGTTTGGCCGCGCCCTCGGCCGCGAGCTGTCGGCGCGCCTCGTCCTTGATGGCCGCGGTGACTTCCATCCTGGCTCGCGCGCGGGCGCCCTGTGCGGTGGTCATGGAGAGCAGTCTGCCACGCGGGCAGAGCGGTGCACACATTTTGGAGCAGTGCACTCGAACTGGAGCACCGCACCTCCTTCAGTGCACCGATCCCAAAGAAGTGCACCGCACAAAAAAGAGAGCACTGCTCTTGCTTTGGATCGCCGATCTCCCCCACACTGAAGTCAAGCGAGAGCACCGCTCTCCCAAATGGTGGGGGTCACCGTGTCGACACATGTTCAGAAGCCCGGCTGGTTCACCGTCAAGGTCTTCAACCGGGCCGTGGCCTCGCTCACCGGGCGCGGCATCAGCATCTGGGGCTCCCGCGTGCTCGCCGTCCGCGGACGCAAGAGCGGGGAGTGGCGGACCACCCCCGTGAACCTGCTGACGGTGGACGGACAGCAGTATCTGCTCGCGCCGCGCGGCCACGTCCAGTGGACCCACAACATGCGCGCCGCCGGCGGCGGCGAACTGCGGCTCGGCAAGAACGTGGACGTCTTCACCGCCACGGAGGTCGCCGACGACGACAAGGTCGAGCTGCTGCGGGCCTACCTGAAGCGCTGGAAGGCCGAGGTCGGCGTCTTCTTCAACGGGGTCGGCCCCGACTCTCCGGACGCCGACCTGCGCCGCATCGCACCGGACCACCCGGTCTTCCGGATCGCCGTCACGAAGTGACCGAGCCCTCCGTGTTCGGGTCGTCCACGTCGTCCGTCTCGTCCGCCTCGGCGTCGGCGGCCCGCTGCGCGGCGACCGGCTCCGGAGCCAGTGTGGTGAGGGCGCGCTGGGCCAGCGGGTGGGAGCGGACGAGTTCGCCGAGCGAGGTCCGGCCCTGGGTGATCTCCTTGAATGCGCGCCAGGCGGGGCGGAAGCCGGTCAGGGCCGCGTGGAACAGGCCGGGCCTGCGCTCGAACACCGCCAGCATCCGCTTGCCGACGCTCATCTCGACGCCGAGGCCGGCCTTGACGGCGAAGGCGTAGTTCAGCGCCTGACGGCGGGTGTCCACGGCGTCGTGGGCCTCGGCGATGCGCACCGCCCACTCCCCCGCGAGCCGTCCGGAGCGCAGCGCGAAGGAGATGCCCTCGCGGGTCCACGGCTCCAGCAGGCCCGCCGCGTCACCGCACACGAGCACCCGGCCCCGCGACAGCGGTGAGTCGTCGGCGCGGCAGCGGGTCAGGTGGCCTGAGGAGATGCTCGGTTCGAAGCCGGCGAGGCCGAGCCGGGCGATGAAGTCCTCCAAGTAGCGCTTGGTCGCCGCGCCTTCGCCCCGTGCCGAGATCACGCCGACGGTCAGGGTGTCGCCCTTGGGGAAGACCCAGCCGTAACTGCCGGGCATCGGGCCCCAGTCGATGAGCACCCGCCCCTTCCAGTCCTCGGCGACCGTCTCCGGCACCGGGATCTCCGCCTCCAGGCCGAGGTCCACCTGGTCGACCTTCACGCCGACGTGGGCGCCTATCCGGCTCGCACTGCCGTCGGCACCGACCACCGCGTGGGCCAGCACGGTCTCGCCGCCCTGGAGGACCACGGCGACCGTGCGCCGGTCGGGGACGGCCGAGCCGTGCTGCTCGACGCGCTGCACGGCGGCGCCGGTGCGCAGTTCGGCACCCGCCTTCTGGGCGTGCTCGACCAGCTGCTGGTCGAACTCGGGCCGGTTGATCAGCCCGAACATCATCTGCTTGGAACGGCGGGTGCGGGTGAACCGGCCGTTGTTGGAGAAGGTGACCGCGTGCACCCGGTCCTTGAGGGGCAGCTCGAAGCCGGGCGGGAGCGAGTCGCGCGAGGGTCCGATGATGCCGCCGCCGCAGGTCTTGTACCGGGGCAGCTCGGCTTTCTCCAGCAACAGCACGCGCCGTCCCGCGACCGCCGCCGCGTAGGCCGCCGAGGCCCCTGCGGGTCCCGCGCCCACCACGACGACGTCCCACACCCGCTGCATGTCGTCCGCCGAGGAATTCTCACCGCTCACGATGGTCCGCTGCTCCGATCAAGCCGTAGAAGCCGTAAAAGCCGTATGCCGTGTCCGGCCGTAGGGGCCGTGGTCAGGCCGTGGGCGCCGTCCCGGCCCGCGGGCCGGGACCTGCCCGTCCGCAGCCGGGCACCCATCACCTGTCCCCCCGCATCCTACGGCGGAGATCGCCGCAGGCCGCTGTGGGAGGATCACTCCACTCACCAGTTCAACGTCGCACCCACGAGGAGCGTGCCCATGTCGTCCAATCCGGTCGCCGAGACCGTCGCCGCCCTGCTGCCCAGGGCGAGGGCGGAGCTCGCCGAGCTGGTGGCCTTCAAGTCGGTGGCGGACTTCGCCCAGTTCCCGAGGAGCGAGAGCGAGGGCGCCGCGAACTGGGTCGCCGACGCGCTGCGCGCCGAGGACTTCGTGGACGTCGCCGTGCTGGACACCCCGGACGGCACCCAGTCGGTGTACGGCTACCTGCCTGGGCCGGAGGGTGCCAAAACGGTCCTGCTGTACGCGCACTACGATGTGCAGCCGCCGCTGGACGAGGCCGCCTGGACCAGCCCGCCCTTCGAGCTGACCGAGCGGGACGGCCGCTGGTACGGACGCGGTGCCGCCGACTGCAAGGGCGGCGTGATCATGCACCTGCTCGCGCTGCGGGCGCTGAAGGCGAACGGTGGCGTCCCGGTCCACGTCAAGGTGATCGCCGAGGGCTCGGAGGAGATGGGCACCGGCGGTCTGGAGCGGTACGCCGAACAGCACCCCGGCCTGCTGACAGCGGACACGATCGTGATCGGCGACGCGGGCAACTTCCGTGTCGGCCTGCCCACGGTGACCACGACCCTGCGCGGCATGGCCATGCTCCGGGTCCAGATCGACACCCTCCAGGGCAATCTGCACTCCGGGCAGTTCGGCGGTGCCGCCCCGGACGCGCTTGCCGCGCTGATCCGGGTACTGGACTCGCTGCGCGCCGAGGACGGTTCGACGACGGTCGACGGGCTCGCGCCGGAGTCGGGCTGGGAGGGGCTGGAGTACGCCGAGGAGCAGTTCCGCACGGACGCCAAGGTGCTGGACGGCGTCGGCCTGATCGGTGACGGCTCGGTCGCGGACCGCATCTGGGCGCGTCCGGCGGTCACGGTGCTCGGCATCGACTGCCCGCCGGTGGTCGGCGCCACCCCGTCGGTCCAGGCGAGCGCCCGTGCCCTGGTCAGCCTGCGGGTGCCGCCGGGCGTGGACGCGGCCGAGGCGAGCAAGCTGCTCCAGGCCCACCTGGAGGCGCACACGCCGTGGGGTGCCCGGGTGCGGACCGAGGCGGTCGGCCAGGGCCAGGCGTTCCGCGCCGACACCACCAGCCCGGCGTACCAGGCGATGGCCGACGCGATGTCGGTCGCCTATCCGGGCGAGACGATGCAGTACGCCGGCCAGGGCGGCTCCATCCCGCTGTGCAACACCCTGGCGAGCCTGTACCCGGACGCCGAGATCCTGCTGATCGGGCTGAGCGAGCCGGAGGCGCAGATCCACGCGGTCGACGAGAGCGTGTCGCCCGAGGAGCTGGAGCGCCTGTCGGTGGCGGAGGCGCTGTTCCTGCGGAACTACGCGGCGGGCTGAACCGCTCTGCCCTCGGCAGAGGACCCTCGTCCGCGGACGGGGGTCCTCCTACGGTCGGGACATGGACGTCATCGAGCTGTTCCCCCGGCTGCACCTGCTGCGCTTCCCCGTCGGCCAGGCCTACCTGTGGCACGACCCGGACACCGGCGTCTCGACCCTGATCGACGCCGGCCCGCTCGGCTCCGGCAGGCCCGTCGCCGACGCGCTCACCGCGCTGGGGCGGTCCCCTTCGTCGGTACGGCGGATCGTCCTCACCCATTTCCACGAGGATCACGTCGGCGGGGCTGCCGAGTTCGCCGCCCTCAGCGGCGCCGAGGTGCTGGCCCACCGTCTGGACGCGCCGGTGATACGGGGCGACCTCCCGGGGCCGCCCCCGGTGTTCGAGGAGTGGGAACTGCCGGTCCACGCCGCGGCCGCGAAGCAGCTGCCCGTCGGTGAGCCGGCCCGTCCGGGCCTGGTGACGGAGTTGTCCGACGGTGACGTCCTGGACTTCGGCGGCGGCGCCCGCGTCGTGCACGTCCCGGGGCATACCCACGGCAGTATCGCCCTGCATCTTCCCTCGCAAGAGCTGCTGTTCACCGGGGACGCGGCGGCGGCCGCGCCGGACACCGGCTCGGTGATGCCCGGGGTGTTCAACCTCGACCGGAACCAAGCCCTCGCGTCCTTCCGGCGGCTGGCTGCTCTGCGGGCGGAGGTGGCCTGCTTCGGACACGGCGATCCGGTGACCGCGGGCGCCTGCGGGGCGCTGCGGAAATCCGCGGACACCTACGGGTCGCCGTGGTGACCATGGGGCTGGATGTTCTTCTCGATGACGTAGGTGAACGTGCCGCCGGCCTTGGTGTCACCGGAGTTGCAGGTGTCCGCCTCGCCCTGGCTGGAGCGGGAGGCGGGACCGGCCGAGGTTCCCTTTTCGCCGCCACCACCGCCACCGCTGCTGCAGGCGGCGAGCGCCAGGATGAGCCCGGCGGGAAGAGAGTCCCCTTGTGGGGGCCGAAGAGTGCGCGCGCATGTCCCTCCTTCGAGCGGTGGATGTCCGGCCTGTGCACGGCGGCCGGCGGCCGCGAGGAAGTTGAGCCGCGCACCGACGTCAGAACGCCCGTATACCTCCTTCACGTTCCTGTTCATACGGGACGGCGCCGATTCACCCTCGGTTGTCCCTCGGAACCTTCCGCCCCACGCAATGTCCCCTGCACAAGCCCCGGACAGGGTCGTGGATGCGTCAACTTACGCAAGATCAAATCTGTTTGACGGTTCATCAGAGAGTGTCAACCGACCGGAACGCCGGCCTCCAGATAGAGCGCGGCACCGCGCTCGCGTGCCCGCAGCGCCCAGCGCAGCCGTTCGTAGCGCACCGGGGGCAGCAGCTCCGCGGCCTCCTGTTCGGTGACGAAGCGCCAGCCGCGCAGTTCGGGCCCCGGCAGCACCAGCCGCCCGGCCTCGGCGGAGTCCAGCCGGCCGCCGTCGAAGAGCAGCCGCAGGCCTCCGTAGCGGGGCGGTACGGGCTGCTCCCAGTCGACGACCAGCAGTCTCGGCACCTTCTCCAGCCGTATCCCGGTCTCCTCCTCGACCTCGCGCACGCCCGCCTGCGCGGGGGCCTCACCGGGCTCGACGACACCGCCGGGGAACTCCCAGCCGGCCTTGTAGGTGGGGTCGACCAGCAGGACACGGTCCCGCTCGTCGAAGAGGAGCACTCCGGCCGCGAGGGTCTCGGCGGTGGGTTCCGGGGTCTGCACGATCTCGCAGGCGGTCGCGGCACCGGTGCCGACGGCCTCGGCGATGTACACGGCCGTCTCGTAGGGGGTGAGGGCGCTGGTGTCCACGAGATGGGCGTCGGCGCCGATCCAGGCGGCGAGGGCCGCGCGGTAGGGCTCGATCCGGTCGTAGGACCACTGCCGGACGCGTATCTCGCCGTCCTGCAGGTCGGGCGGGATCTCCCGGCCGGCTATCCGCTCGCGCAGGATCGTTTCGGCCGGGGTGAGACACAGGTGCCGGACGGCGATCCGGCGGGCCGCGAGACCGCCGAAGATCTCGTCGCGGTACTCCTGGCGCAACAACGTCATCGGAACCACCAGGGTCCCGCCCAGCTCGGCCAGCATCGCCGCCGCGGTGTCGATCACCAGCCGGCGCCAGATCGGCAGATCCTGGAAGTCGCCGGTCTCGGCGAGCTGCTTGGCCGGCAGCAGGTGTGTCAGCGCCCCGCCGATGACCTCGGGGTCGAAGAGCGTGCTGTTCGGGATCAGTTCGATCAGTTCACGTGCGGTGGTGCTCTTGCCCGCACCGAACGCGCCGTTGACCCAGACGATCACGGACTCCCCCTCTTCTGTTGGCCCCCTGAGGCTTGCCCGTTCCACACTGCCACGGAAACCAGTTCCCGTTGAGGGCGCGCAGAACGGAGTGCCGGTGCCCCTTGGGGGAACACCGGCACCGTCGGCCGCTCCGGCCCCGCCGGACTACCGCCGGCCCAGGAAGTCCTGATCGGCCTTCAGGCTGTCCTCGCCCACGAGGTGGCCGACGTGCTCCAGGGTGTCCGAGACGAACAGGCCGTCGAGCGGACCGCCGGAGGCGGTTGCGGCGTGCGACGGGGTGATGGCGGCCACGACGAATCCGGTGGCCAGGCTGGCGATGGCGAGCATGCTGCGCTTCTTCATGCCCCTTTCAACTTCGCCGGCGGCCAGGGGTCACGGGTGGACCCACCTGGGGAGCAACGCGGCACGGGAGCTGAAGTGGCGCGGCCGGCCGCCTCGGCCGCCCGAGCAGCAGATCCCGTTGGGCAGGACATCGGATGTCCGGCGCCGCGGCGCCCCGCAGACCCCACAGGCCGGCCTCAGGCACCTCACAGTCTCTCGCGACGTCACCATTCAACACAACCCAACGGACATCAAAGCCTTTCCGCCTCAACCAGCAGGACAACCAGGCCAGTAGAGCCGGCAAAGCAACCTTCACCACTTCCCTTCCAACACAGCCGAACAGCTCCTACCATAAGCGCGCACCGATGACGCCCACCCACCGCTATCCCACCTTTCGCGAGTCGGAGGAACGTAACGATGCGTCACCCTCACACCCGCACAACCCGCCGAAGAGTGGTCGGAGCACTGACCGCGGCCCTTCTGTGTACGGCGGGGCTCGCCGCGCCCGCGGCCGCCGGCGCCGGGGCCCCCGGCTCGGCCGCCCCGGCCGACGGTCTCGCCCTCACCCCGCCGATGGGCTTCAACAACTGGAACTCCACGCACTGCGGCGCGGACTTCGACGAGACCATGGTCGAGGGCATCGCGGACCTCTTCGTGTCGAAGGGCCTCAAGGACGCCGGCTACCGGTACGTCAACCTCGACGACTGCTGGGCCCTGCCGAGCCGCGACGCGGACGGCAAGCTGGTCCCGGACCCGGCCCGGTTCCCGCACGGCATCAAGGCGGTCGCCGACTACGTGCACGCCAAGGGTCTCAAGCTCGGCATCTACACCAGCGCGGGCACCAAGACCTGCAACGACGCGGGCTTCCCCGGCGCCCTCGGCCACGAGTACAGCGACGCCCGGCAGTTCGCCGACTGGGGTGTCGACTACCTCAAGTACGACAACTGCAACAACCAGGGCGTGGACGCCAGGCAGCGCTACCTCACCATGCGGGACGCGCTGAGGGCCACCGGCCGGCCCATCGTCTACAGCATCTGCGAATGGGGCGAGAACAAGCCCTGGGAGTGGGCGTCGGACGTCGGTCAGCTGTGGCGCACCACCGGGGACATCAGTGACAGCTGGGGCTCGATGGTCTCGATCCTGAAGCAGAACCTGCCCCTCGCGCCCTACGCGGGCCCCGGGCACTGGAACGACCCGGACATGCTGGAGGTCGGCAACGGCGGCATGACCGACACCGAGTACCGCACGCACTTCTCGATGTGGTCGATGATGGCGGCCCCGCTGCTCATCGGCACCGACCTGCGCAAGGCCACCCCGGCGACCTTCGACATCCTGGACAACAAGGAGGTCATCGCCGTCGACCAGGACCCGCTGGGCGAACAGGGCACGGTGCTCTCCTCTGCGGGCGGACGCTGGGTCGTCGCCAAGGAGATGAAGGACGGCAGCCGCGCGGTCGCCCTCTTCAACGAGTCCGGCTCTCCCCAGCGCATCGCGACCACCGCGGCGGCGGTCGGCCTCCCGAAGGCGCCCGCCTACACCCTGCGCGACCTGTGGCAGCACCGGAGCTACAACACCGCGGGCACCATCTCCGCGGTCGTCCCGGCGCACGGCACGGCCCTGGTCCGGGTCGCCGCCGACCGGCACTGGGCGGCCAACCCGCCGGCCGTCGAACTCGGCCTGGACGGCAGCCGGTTCATCGAGCCGGGCAGTACGGCAGCACTCACCGCCTCGGTCACCGACCTCGGCCGCACGACGGCACGCAAGGTCTCCGTGGCGCTCACCGGCCCCCGCGGCTGGACCCTCACGCCGACCTCGCGGACCCGGGCCACGGCACTGCCGACGGGCCGCGCCCTGCGCACCGGCTGGCGGGTGACCGCTCCCGCGGGGACGCCGAAGGGGTCGTACGACCTCGAACTCAGGGCCGCCTACCGGTCACCGGCCGGAGCACGCGCCGAGACCACGATGACGATCACCATGACCGTCGCGGACCCGCCGCCCGCCGGAAGCTCCTATCTCAGCGACCTTCCCTGGCTGTCGGCCGACAACGGCTGGGGGCCCGTGGAGCGCGACACCAGCAACGGGGAGACCGCCGCGGGCGACGGGCATCCGATCACCATCGCCGGGGTGGTGTACGCCAAGGGGCTCGGCGCCCATGCCCCGAGCCAGGTCGACTACTACACCGGGAAGGCATGCGAGAGGGTCACCGCCGAGGTCGGCGTGGACGACGAGGAAGGCGCCGCCGGAAGCGTCTCCTTCGAGGTGTGGGCGGACGGCACGAAGGTCGCCTCCACCGGCGTGCTGACCACGGAGATGGCCGCTCAGCCGCTCACCGCCGACGTCAGCGGCGCCGAGGTGGTCAGCCTCGTCGTCACCGACGGCGGGAACGGCGTCACCTCCGACCACGGCGACTGGGCGGCCGCGCGGATCACCTGCTGACGGCCGTCCACGAGCGGCCCGGTCGGCCCGGCCTGAACCCCGGCCGACCGGGCCTGGACGTTACCGCCGGGCCCCGTGGCCGCCTCAGACCCCCGCGGCCGTCGCGTCCGTACCCAGTCGTGCCAGGGCGGCCGCCGCGGCGCCCACCAGACCCGCGTCCGTGCCCATCTGGGCCGGCACGACCGTCAGCCGCTGCACGAAGGAGAGGGTCGCGTAGTCGGTGAGGGCCTTGCGCAACGGCGTGAAGAGGATGTCCCCCGCCTTGCCCACCCCGCCACCGATCACCGCGATGTCGATCTCGACCAGGGTCGCGGTGGCCGCGATCCCGGCCGCCAGCGCCTGTGCGGCCCGCTCGAAGGACGCCACCGCGACCGGGTCACCGGTCCGGGCGGCGTCCGCGACCGCCGCGGCCGAGGTGTCGCCGTCGGGCCCCGGCTGCCAGCCGCCCTCCAGGGCGCGCCGGGCGATGTTGGGCCCGCTCGCGATGCGTTCCACGCAGCCGCGTGACCCGCAGGGGCAGGGGTCCCCGTCGAGGTCGACGCTGATGTGGCCGATGTGCCCCGCGTTGCCGGTCGGCCCGGGGTGCAGCTTGCCGCCGAGCACCAGGCCGCCGCCGACGCCCGTCGACACCACCATGCACAGCGCGTTGTCGTGACCGCGAGCCGCGCCCTGCCAGTGTTCGGCGGCCGTGATGGCGACGCCGTCGCCGATCAGTTCGACCGGCAGCCCGCCGGTGGCCGCCCGCACCCGCTCGACGAGCGGGAAGTCCCGCCAGCCCGGCACGTTGACCGGACTCACGGTGCCGGCGGAGGCGTCCACCGGGCCCGCGCTGCCGATGCCGAGCGAGCCGGCCCTTCCCCACAGGGGTGAACCGGCGAGTTCGCCGACCACCTCCTCGACGGCACCCATGACCGTCTCGCCGTCCTGCTGGGCGGGCGTCGCACGCTGGGAGCGCGCCTGGATCCGTCCGTGACCGTCCACCAGTGCGCCGGCGATCTTTGTGCCGCCGATGTCGAGGGCCGCCACGAGGTCGGTGTGCATCAGAGTCAGATCTCCCCGTCAACCATGAGTAGCCGAGTGAAAGGCAGCCGTCCAGCGGTGGGGTCGCGGGCCGGAGATTGCGGTGGACAGTCTCCCTCGCATCTGACAACGTTGTCCAGGCTCTATGCTCGACGCCACATCCTCATACAAACCCATGGACCTGTGCATCCCCCGTGGACAACAGGAATCCCACCGTGGACGACAGGACAGGACGCCGCATCGTGCCCGACACCTCCCGCCGCGCAGACCGTCTTCCCGGCTCCCGTTACGGGACCCGGCCGACGATGAAGGACGTGGCTGCGCGCGCCGGTGTCGGCCTGAAGACGGTGAGCCGGGTGGTCAACGGCGAGCCCGGGGTGACCCCGGACACCGAGCGCCGGGTCCAGGAGGCGATCGACGCGCTCGGCTTCCGCCGCAACGACAGCGCGCGGGTGCTGCGCAAGGGCCGCACCGCGAGCATCGGTCTCGTCCTGGAGGACCTGGCCGACCCGTTCTACGGCCCGCTCAGCCGTGCCGTGGAGGAGGTGGCCAGGGCCCACGGCGCGCTGCTGATCAACGGCTCCAGCGCCGAGGACGCGGACCGGGAACAGGAGTTGGCGCTCGCGCTGTGCGCGCGGCGGGTGGACGGGCTGGTGGTGATCCCGGCCGGCGACGACCACCGCTATCTGGAGCCGGAGATCAGGGCGGGCGTGGCCACGGTGTTCGTGGACCGCCCGGCCGGGAAGATCGACGCCGACGTGGTGCTGTCCGACAGCTACGGCGGCGCCCGGGACGGGGTCGCCCATCTGATCGCGCACGGCCACCGCCGGATCGGCTTCATCGGTGACATGCCCCGGATCCACACGGCGGCCGAGCGGCTGCGCGGCTACCGGGCGGCGATGGAGGACGCCGGGATATCCGTCGAGCCGGCCTGGACCTCGCTCGGCGTGACGGACCCGGAGCGGGTGCGCCGGGCGGCGGAGGAAATGCTGACCGGGCCCGGCCGGGTCACCGCGGTCTTCGCGGGCAACAACCGGGTGACCGTCACGGTGATCCGGGTGCTGGCCGAACTGCCCCGCCCGGTCGCGCTCGTGGGCTTCGACGACATCGAGCTGGCCGATCTGCTGCACCCGGGCCTCACGGTCGTCGCCCAGGACGCGGCCCTGCTCGGCCGCACGGCCGCCGAGCGGCTCTTCCGCCAGCTGGACGGCACGCTGCTGGCGCCGGAGCGCATCGAGCTGCCGACCCGGCTGGTCACCCGCGGCTCGGGCGAGCTGCCGCCCTCGGAGTGAGCGGCGGATGACCGGCCGTACGCTCGCGGAACTGGGCCTCGACCAGGCACCGCGCGACCACCCGCTGGCCTACCCCGGCACCTGGCCCGCCGACTCCGCGCTCCTCGACGGCGACCGGCTGCTGCCGCTGGAACGGCTGGTGCACGACGACGGCCGGGTGCCGGTCCTCGCGGTCGGTTCCAACGCCTCCCCCGCCCAACTCCAGCACAAGATGGCCGAGTCCGGGACGAGCGGTCCGATCCCCATGGTGCGCACCCGGGTGAGCGGCCTGGACGTGGGTGTTTCCGCGCACATCAGCCGCCTCGGCTATGTCTCGGCGTCCCCGCTGTGCTCCCCCACGTCGGTACGGGAGTTGTTCGTCGTCTGGCTGGACCGCCCGCAGCTGGAGGTGATCGACGCGAGCGAGGGCGTAGCGCTGCCGGGCGGCAACTTCGGCCGGGCCTGGCTGCCCGCCCCCCACGTGCGAGTCACGCTCGCGGACGGCACCGCGCTGCCCGGCGTCCATGCCTACGTCAACCGGCACGGCGTCCTCCACGACGGCACCGGAGCGCCCCGCCGCCACCCCGGCGAGCGCGCCCTGCTGACCGAACTCCTCGGGGAGTCGGCCGAGTTGCGGAAACTGTTCGGTGGCACGCCCGAGGAGTTCTGCGCGCGGGCGCGAGCCGACGCCGAACTGTGCCGACGGGGCACCCGGCTGTTCGCCGAGCGGAAGTGGGCGGTCCCGTCGGGCCTGGAGCGGTACCTGCGGGTCGAGCGGACGGGGAGCCTTGAGAGCGGCTCGTCGTCACCACCTCGGTGACCCGGCCGCCGCGCCTCAGTTGCCCGAGGCCGTCAGACCGCCGCGCCGGGGTGTCGCGAAGCCTTCCAGGTCGGCCCGGGTCAGACCGGTCAGCCGGGCCACCTCGGCGATGTCGAGGGCGCCGCAGTCCAGTCCGCGCAGCAGGTAGCCACCGAGGGCCTTGGCGGTGGCGGGCTCGTCCATGACGTCACCACCGGTGCGGTTGGCGTACCGGGCGAGCCGGGCGGCGGCCTGCTCGAACCCCTCGCGGTAGAAGGCGAACACGGCCGCGTACCGGGTCGGGATGTGACCGGGGTGCATGTCCCAGCCCTGGTAGTAGGCGCGGGCCAGGGCGCGCCGGGTGAGCCCGTAGTGCAGCCGCCAGGCGTCGTGCACCTTCGCGGTCGGGCCGACCGGCAGCACGTTGGTGGAACCGTCCGACACGCGTACGCCGGTGCCTGCGGCCGCCACCTGCATGACCGCCTTGGCGTGGTCGGCCGCCGGGTGGTCGCTCGCCTGGTAGGCGGCGGAGACGCCGAGGCAGGCGCTGTAGTCGAAGGTGCCGTAGTGCAGTCCGGTGGCGCGGCCCTCGGCGGCCTGGATCATCCGGGCGACGGTGGCGGTGCCGTCGGTGGCGAGGATGGACTGGCTGGTCTCGATCTGGATCTCGAAGCCGATCCGGCCCGTCTCCAGACCGTGCGCCTCCTCGAAGGCCTCCAGGAGCCGGACCATCGCGGTGACCTGCTCGGGATAGGTCACCTTGGGCAGGGTCAGCACCAGACCCGCGGGCAGTCCGCCGGCCGCCATCAGCCCGGTGAGGAAGATGTCGAGGGTGCGGATGCCCCGGTCGCGCACCGCGGCCTCCATGCACTTCGTCCGGATGCCCATGTACGGGGCCGCCGTCCCCTCGGCGTACGCCTCGGCGATCAGCCGCGCCGCCCGGGCCGCCGTCTCGTCCTCCTCGGCGTCGGGACGGGGTCCGTAGCCGTCCTCGAAGTCGACCCGCAGGTCTTCGATCGGCTCGCGCTCCAGTTTGGCGCGGACCCGGGAGTGGACGGGCTCGGCGAGTTCCTCGGACAGACCGAGGACTGCGGCGAAGGAGGCGGCGTCCGGGGCGTGTTCGTCCAGCGCGGCCAGCGCCCGGTCGCCCCAGGAGCGAACGGTGTCGGCGGCGAAGGCGTCACCGGGGACGTACACGGTGTGGACGGGCTGGCGGGTGCCGGGGTCGCCCGGGTAGCGGCGCTCCAGTTCGGCGTCGACCGGCGCGAGGGAGACGCTGATCTCCTCGCTGACGGCGCCCGCGAGACTCGTCGCCACCTTCTCCTGCTGACCCATCCCACACCCTCCTGTTTTCCACTGTACGGAATCAACAATCCGTTGAATGAAGTTATCCGGGCCCCTTCGGGATGGTCAACACCATGTCCACGGGGCGACACATCCCGCTCCGGGCATGTTCACGCGTGACTCGGACCTGGGTAGCACACTCTCTGCGCAGGACTCGCCTCACGCACGCCTCGTCCGGCCGCCGCCACCCAAGGAGCACCCGTGCCGAACCAGCGCCGAGTCACCCGCCGCCTGGGCCTGAAGGTCCTGCTGGCCGCGGCTGTCACCGTGCCCCTCGCCAGTGCCGCGATCTCCGCCTCGTCCGCCTCCTCCAGAGCGTCCGCCACCCCGCGGTCCGCGCGGACGGCCCCGTCGGCTTTGCCGCGGCGCGCGCCCCGGCTCGACGTCATGACCTTCAACCTGCGGTACGCGAGCACCGCGGAACCCCACAGCTGGGCCGACCGCCGGCCCGTGATGCGCGAACTGCTGCGGCGCGCCCGCCCTCAGGTCATCGGCACCCAGGAGGGCCTCTACCAGCAGCTGCGCGACATCGACACGGACCTCGGACCGCACTACGACTGGATCGGCACCGGTCGTGAGGGCGGCAGCCGGGACGAGTCCACGGCGATCTACTACGACATCCGGCGCCTGGCCCCCGTGGAGCACTACACCTTCTGGCTCTCCGACACCCCGGAGGTCATCCGCTCCAACACCTGGAACGCCGCTTTCCCCCGCATCGTCACCTGGGTCCGCTTCCGCGATCTCGCCGACGACGGCCGGGAGTTCTATGTCGCCAACACCCACTTCGACCAGAAGAGCCAGTACGCCCGGGCGCGCAGCGCGACCCTGCTCGCCCAGCGGATCACTCAGTTCGACCCCGCGCTGCCGGTCGTGGTGACCGGCGACTTCAACGCCGCCGCGCACCAGAACCCGGCCTACGACACCCTGGTGGGCTCCGGGCTCGTGGACGCCTGGGACGCGGCGGAGCGGCGCGGCACCCTGTACGGCACCTTCCACGGGTACCGCAGGCTCGTGCGGGACGGCGACCGTATCGACTGGCTCCTGACCTCGCCCGGGGTGACCACGCACCGGGCGACGATCGACACCTTCTCGATGCACGGCCAGTTCCCCAGCGACCATCTGCCCGTGCAGGCCTCGCTGAGCCTGCGCTGACACCACGAGGCCCCCGTGACCGGTACAGGTCACGGGGGCCTCGGACAGCCTGAAGGCGATCAGCCCTTGCGGGTGTTGATCTCCTCGGTGAGCTGGGGGACGACGTCGAAGAGGTCGCCGACCACGCCGAAGTCGACGAGTTCGAAGATCGGGGCCTCGGCGTCCTTGTTGACCGCCACGATCGTCTTCGAGGTCTGCATGCCGGCCCGGTGCTGGATGGCGCCCGAGATGCCGTTGGCGATGTACAGCTGCGGGGAGACGGACTTGCCGGTCTGGCCGACCTGGTTGGTGTGCGGGTACCAGCCGGCGTCGACGGCGGCACGCGAGGCGCCCACGGCCGCGCCGAGGGAGTCGGCGAGGGCCTCGATGACCGCGAAGTTCTCGGCGCCGTTGACGCCGCGGCCGCCGGAGACCACGATCGCGGCCTCGGTCAGCTCCGGACGCCCGGTCGACTCGCGCGGGGTACGCCCGGTCACCTTGGTGCCGGTGGCCTGGTCGGAGAAGGTGACGCTCAGGGTCTCGACGGCACCGGCGGCCGGGGCGGCCTCCACGGCGGCGCTGTTGGGCTTGACCGTGATGACCGCGGTGCCCTTGGAGATACGGGACTTGGTGGTGAAGGACGCGGCGAACACCGACTGGGTGGCCACCGGGCCCTCCTCGCCGGCCTCCAGGTCGACTGCGTCGGTGATGATGCCGGACCCGATCCGCAGCGCCAGACGGGCGGCGATCTCCTTGCCCTCCGCGGAGGACGGCACCAGCACCGCGGCCGGGGACACCGCGGCGACGGCGGCCTGCAGAGCGTCGACCTTCGGGACGACCAGGTAGTCGGCGTACTCGGAGGCGTCGTGGGTCAGCACCTTCGCCGCGCCGTGCTCGGCGAGGGTGGCGGCGGTGTCGGAGGCGCCGTTGCCCAGCGCGACGGCGACGGGCTCGCCGATCCGGCGGGCCAGGGTCAACAGCTCCAGGGTGGGCTTGCGGACGGCACCGTCCACGTGGTCGACGTAGACGAGGACTTCAGCCATGGGAATGCTCTCCTGCGAAACGAGGGGGAAGGGCGGTCAGCGGCTACGGGGCTCAGATGAACTTCTGGCCCGCGAGGAACTCGGCGAGCTGCTTGCCGCCCTCGCCCTCGTCCTTGACGATCGTGCCCGCGGTACGGGCCGGACGCGCGGTCGCGGTCTCGACCTTGGTCCAGGAACCCTCCAGGCCGACCGCGCCGGCCTCGATGTCCAGGTCGGACAGGTCCCAGGACTGAACCGGCTTCTTCTTCGCGGCCATGATGCCCTTGAAGGACGGGTAACGCGCCTCACCCGACTGGTCGGTGACCGACACGACCGCCGGCAGGGAGGCCTCCAGCTGCTCACTGGCGGCGTCGCCGTCACGACGGCCCTTGACCGTGCCGTCCTCGACCGAGACCTCGGACAGCAGGGTGACCTGCGGGACACCGAGACGCTCGGCCAGCAGGGCCGGGACCACACCGGCGGTGCCGTCGGTGGAGGCCATGCCCGAGACCACCAGGTCGAAGCCGGCCTTCTCGATCGCCTTGGCCAGCACCAGCGAGGTACCGATGACGTCACTGCCGTGCAGGTCGTCGTCCTCGACGTGGATCGCCTTGTCCGCACCCATCGACAGCGCCTTGCGCAGCGCGTCCTTCGCGTCCTCCGGACCCACCGTCAGGACGGTGACCTCGACGTCGTCGTCGGAGTTCTCGGAGATCTGCAGCGCCTGCTCGACCGCGTACTCGTCCAGTTCGGAGAGCAGACCGTCCACGTCGTCACGGTCCACGGTCAGGTCATCGGCGAAATGCCGGTCGCCCGTGGCGTCGGGCACGTACTTCACAGTGACAACGATCCTCAGGCTCACGCCGGCTCTCCTACTGCATCGTCTTTTCTGGGCTGCCTCTTGAAGGCAGCATAGGCGCCCCAAGCGGCTCATCCCGGTCGGGGCGGCCGTGCGCTCCGAACGAAATATTACTCGTCAGTACACCCAGTTCGTTCCCGCTAAGCAAGCGCTTTGAACTGTGACCTTCGCAACGCAGCGTAACCGGAACCCGACGCCTCCGCAGAAGAGGGCGCGTGATCAATCGCGCAGTCCGTTGAAACCGCCCTGGTGGTACAGGAGCGGGCGGCCGGCGCGGGAGGGGTCTCCGACGACCACCTCGGCCAGCACGATGCGGTGGTCGCCGGCCGGAACGCGTGCGACGACCCGGCACACCAGCCAGACCAGCACGTCGTCGAGGACCGGAACCCCCGCGTGGCCCTCGCGCCAGCCGGTGGGCGCCCCGAACCGGTCGGCGCCGCTGCGCGCGAAGGTGGCCGCGAGCTCCGCCTGGTGCTCGCCGAGGATGTGCACGCCGATGTGCTCGGCGGTGGATATCGCGGGCCAGCTGGAGGCGCCCGTGCCGACACCGAAGGAGAGCATCGGGGGTTCGGCGGAGACGGAGGTGAGCGAGGTGGCGGTGAAGCCGACCGGACCGCCGGCACCCCGTGCGGTGATCACCGCGACTCCGGCGGCATGCCGCCGGAAGGCGGACCGGAGAAGGTCGGGAGAGGCGAGCTGCGGGGTACCGAGGTCGGGCGTGGCCGTCATGGAGTCTTCCTTCTGAGTGAGGCGGCGTTCAGGTCCGGGGCTGTTCAGCGACCCGGACAGCGCGCGCTCGCGGTGCGGGCCAGGTCGACGTGGACCCGCCCGAAGAGAAGGAGTTCATGGGACATACGGTCAGGCTGACGATAGGTGGCACGCCCAGTCAAGTACGTTCCGGGATATGGGAGCTGCCTCACCGTCATCGGCACGTCCGTCAGACCGCCTCTCCCAGCGCGGCGATGACGTCCGCCTTCCGCGGCTGCCCGGTGGCCCGGCGCACCACCCGGCCGTCGGCGTCGAGCACCAGGACGGTGGGTGTCTTGAGGATCTCCAGCTCGCGCACCAGGTCCAGGCGGTCCTCCGCGTCGATCTCGACGTGCGTGACGCCGGGGACCATCGCGGCGACCTCGCCGAGCACCCGCCGGGTGGCCCGGCAGGGGGCGCAGAACGCGCTGGAGAACCGCACCAGCGTCGCCCGTCGGCCCAGTTCGCCGCCGATCTCGGCCGATCCCAGCCGTTTGCCGTCGTCCCGCCCGCGCACTCGTACCCTCCCGCTCCGCCGCCTGTGCAGCACTCCGTAGACGCTCGCCACGGCGAGCACCGCCACGCACACCACCAGTCCGGTCGTCACGGACCCCAGCATTCACGACCCTGCCCGCCCTTTCGACCAGCGTTCACGAGACTGCAAAGATTCCCGGCTCCCGTATCGGCCGCCGGGGCGGAATCCTTGGCTCATGGACATCGACGCACGTGGGCCGCGATTCGCGGCGGCCGTGACGACGGTCGTACTGGCCGCCGCGCTGATCACCCGAAGCCCCTGGATCCTCGCCTGGCAGACGCTGGTGTTCGCGCTCGGCGCCGCAGCGGGCGTGAGCCGTTCACCGTACGGCTGGGCGTTCCGGACGGCCGTACGCCCCCGGCTCGCTCCCGCTACCGAATTCGAACCACCCGAACCCCCGCGATTCGCCCAGGCGGTGGGACTGGTGTTCGCCGGACTCGGTCTGGTCGGCTTCGTGTTGGGCCCCGGCTGGCTGGGCCTCGCTGCGACCGGACTGGCGCTCGCGGCGGCGTTCCTGAACGCGGCGTTCGGGTACTGCCTGGGGTGCGAGATGTTCCTGCTCGTCCGCCGATTCACCGTACGCACAGAGTAAAGGGGGGTTAAAAATCCGAGGTGGATCATAGGCCGACGTGACGAGGATCTCGCCACTCCGGGGCACCAGGGCTGGCTCCCCGCCCGTTCTTCGGGCACGATCTGCGAAAGCCGTAAACCTACGGCTCCGTAACTTTCCCGCCGGGAGCCCCTTTCCCAGGCAGAGCAGAAAGGGTCCGCCCCGCCCATGGCAGAGCTGGTCTACCGTCCCGTCATCGGTTTCGCCAAGACGCTGTTCAAGGTCTGGGACCTCAAGATCGACTGCCAGGGTTCCGAGAACATCCCGCGCTCGGGCGGGGCCGTGCTGGTGAGCAATCACATCAGCTATCTGGACTTCGTCTTCGACGGCCTGGCCGCTCTCCCGCAGAAGCGCCTGGTGCGTTTCATGGCCAAGGAGTCGGTCTTCCGGCACCGGATCTCCGGTCCGCTGATGCGCGGGATGAAGCACATCCCGGTGGACCGCAAGCAGGGCGAGACGGCATACCAGCACGCGCTGGACTCGCTCAAGTCCGGTGAGATCGTGGGGGTCTTCCCGGAGGCCACGATCTCCCAGTCGTTCACGCTGAAGAGCTTCAAGTCGGGCGCGGCCCGCCTCGCCCAGGAGGCCGGCGTCCCGCTGATCCCGATGGCACTGTGGGGCACCCAGCGGCTGTGGACCAAGGGCCAGCCGCGCAACTTCAAGCGCAACCACCTCCCCATCACCGTCCGGGTGGGCGAGCCGCTCGAGGCCCCGCGCGACCAGTACGCGGGCGCCATCACCCGCCGCCTGCGCGAGCGCGTCCAGGACCTGCTGGACGCGGCCCAACGCGCCTACCCGGCCCGCCCGAAGGACACGACCGACACCTGGTGGCTGCCGAGCCACCTGGGCGGTACGGCACCCACGCAGGAGCAGCTGAAGGCGGCCGAAGCGGTCTGAGTCTCAGCCGGCCGACTCGGGCGCCCGCACCTCGACACGCGCCCCCGGGCTGAACTTCTCCAGCAGCTCGGCGAGTTCGGCACCCGCCGACTCGACGTCGGCGACCGGCATCGGGGCGAGGCTCTCCAGCAGGAAGAGGGCCGAGGTGGTCCGCTCGGTCAGGCGGGTGCGGGGGCCCTGGCGCCAGTTCCAGCGACGGCAGGTGACACCCCCTCCGTCGCACCACACGACCTCGCCGGCGTCCGGGTGCTCGACGCTCTCCTCGCCCCCCGTGACCGTCACGAAGTCCTCCTCGCCCGTGGCCCGCACCAGGCGCATGCCGCCCTGGACGAGGTCGAGGTCCTCGCCGCCGACGGGGATGAGGTGGGCGACGCTGATGGCGTTGTAGAGGTCGACGAGCAGGTTGATGCGGGGCAGGCCGCCGTCCGCGAGGGCCCGCTTGGCCAGCGCCTCCGCGGAGTTCCGGGTACGGGACGGCTTGGAACCGAACGCGGTGTAGGCCGCACGCCAGGCCACCATGTGCGGGTCCTCGTGCGGGGCGCGCCCGTCCAGGCGCGCGGCGAGCCGCCGCGCCGCGTCGTCGAGGAGAGCCGAACTCGCGTCGGTGCCGGGCCCGTTGACCAGACCATGGGCCTCGATCGCGAGATGCCTGAAGCCGGGCGCGAGTGCACGCACCTCGTCGGACACGGTGAGCGTGAGAGTCATCCGGCTTGCCTCAGAGTGCGGTGGGGAGCGTCTTCCACAGGGCCGGACGGTCGGGCGCCGCTTGCAACGCGCCGAGCACCACCGGGTGAGGTTCAGCGTACAGGACCGGATAGTCCACCTCACTGGACCGCGGATCGGGGACCCAGGCCAGCCGCTCGCCGTCCAGGGAGAACCGGGCGTCGACGCCGGGCTTGTTGCCGCGCGGATCCTGCCGGTGCCAGGCACCGCCGAAGCGGACGGCGACCAGTCCGTGCACGACGTGACCGGCACCGTCGTCGTCCGCCAGCCGCTGGTAGCACAGGGCCGTGGGGATGTCCTCGGCCCGCAACAGGGCGGCCAGGGCGTGGGCCTTCGCGTGGCAGATGCCGGTGCGCTGCTCCAGCACGTCCGACGCCCGCCAGGTGACACGCAGATCACCGGCATCGGCGGAGTGCGGGATGGTGTCCCGTACGAACTCGTAGGCGGCCCGCGCATAGGCATACGAGTCCTCGACGCCCGACGCCAGCCGCGCGGCCGTCTCGCGGACCCGTGGGTGCTGATGGTCGACGGCCTCACCGGCGGCCAGGTAAGCGGACAGGTCGGCGTTGTTCTGGATCAGCTGCATGGGCGCAGAGCATAGGAATGCGGTCACCCGACAGTCAATGACTTTTCAGGCGACCGCATATCTATGCACTTTCCGCGGTGGGCTCGCTCAGCGCGCCATCTCCTCCTTGAGCGCCGCCACGAACGCGTCCACGTCCTCCTCGGTGGTGTCGAAGGCGCACATCCAGCGCACGTCTCCGGCGGCCTCGTCCCAGAAGTAGAACCGGAACCGCTTCTGCAGACGAAGGCTCACGTCGTGCGGGAGCCGCGCGAACACCCCGTTGGCCTGCACCGGGTGCAGGATCTCCACGCCGTGCACCGCACGCACGCCCTCGGCGAGCCGCTGGGCCATCTCGTTGGCGTGCCGGGCGTTGCGCAGCCACAGGTCCTTCGCCAGCAGCGCCTCCAGCTGCACCGACACGAAGCGCATCTTGGAGGCGAGCTGCATGGACAGCTTGCGCAGGTGCTTCATGTGGCTGACGGCGTCCTGGTTGATCACCACGACCGCCTCACCGAACACGGCCCCGTTCTTGGTACCGCCCAGGGAGAGGATGTCGACGCCGACGGCGTTGGTGAACGTGCGCATCGGCACGTTCAGGGAGGCCGCCGCGTTGGCTATCCGGGAGCCGTCCAGGTGGACCCTCATGCCGTGCGCGTGGGCGTGCTCGCAGATCGCGCGGATCTCCTCCGGCGTGTAGAGCGTGCCCAGCTCGGTGCTCTGGGTGATCGACACGACCTGCGGCATCGCGCGGTGCTCGTCGTCCCAGCCGTACGCCTGCCGGTCGATCAGCTCCGGGGTGAGCTTGCCGTCGGGCGTGGGCACGGTGAGCAGCTTGAGGCCGCCCATGCGCTCGGGGGCGCCGCCCTCGTCGACGTTGATGTGCGCGCTCTCGGCGCAGATCACCGCACCCCAGCGGTCGGTGACCGCCTGGAGCGCGACGACGTTCGCGCCGGTGCCGTTGAAGACCGGGAAGGCTTCCGCGGTCGCGCCGAAGTGGCCGCGGATGATCCGCTGGAGGTTCTCGGTGTACTCGTCCTCGCCGTAGGCCACCTGGTGACCGCCGTTGGCGAGGGCCAGAGCGGCCAGTATCTCGGGGTGGGTGCCGGCGTAGTTGTCACTGGCGAAGCCGCGGACCTCCGGGTCGTGGTGGCGACGTGCGTCGGTCTTCGGAGGGTTCACGGCTGCTCGGTCAGCCACAGACGGTTTCCGTTCACTTCGGAGGCGGACTTGCTCCAGACGCCCTCGACGGCCTGGGCCAGGTCCGTGACGTCCGTGAAGCCCGCGAACTTCGCGTTGGGCCGCTCGGCGCGCATCGCGTCGTGCACCAACGCCTTCACCACCAGGATGACAGCAGCGGAGGTCGGGCCCCCGGCGCCCTCGGTCGTCCCGGCCTTGCGGAAGCCGTCGGCCATGGCGAGCGTCCAGGCCTCGGCGGCGGCCTTGGCGGCGGAGTACGCGGCGTTCCCGGCGGTCGGCTTCGAGGCACCGGAGGCACTGATCAGCACGTACCGGCCACGGTCACTGCGCTGCAGGCCGTCGTAGAAGGCCAGCGAGGTGTGCTGGACGGTGCGGATCAGCAGCTTCTCGAGGAGGTCCCAGTCGGCCAGGTCGGTCTCGGTGAACTTGGAGCTGCCGCGCCAGCCGCCGACCAGGTGGACGAGGCCGTCGACCCGGCCGTGGTCCTTCTCGATGCGGTCGGCCCACGCCCGGGTCGAGTCCAGGTTGAGCAGGTCGACCGTCTCACCGGTTACCACGGCGCCGCCGCCCGCGTAGCGGGCCGCGTCCACGGCCTCGGCCAGGCGCTCGGGATTGTTGTCGGCGCCGACCACGGTCGCACCCGCCCCCGCGAGCCTGACCAGGGTCGCGTGCCCGGCGGGTCCACCCGCCCCCGCCACCGCGATCACCGCACCACTGAGAGACCCGTTGCCCGCCATCCGCTTCCCCTCTTGAGCCGTGTTCCGAAGGCGGTCGCTCACGCGGCGACCGGCTCGGCGCTGTCCGCGGTGATGCCCTTGGTCTCGGCGATCACGTTCTTCAGCTTCTTGGACAGGGCCTCGTAGAACATGCTCAGCGGAAACTCGTCCGCAAGCACGTCGTCCACGAGCTTGCGCGGCGGCAGGCTCAGGTCGAGGGCCTCGGGGCCCTTGGCCCACTTGGAGCCGGGGTGCGGGGCGAGGTAGGTGGCGACCAGGTCGTAGCCGGCGAACCAGTGGACCAGCTTCGGGCGGTCGATGCCGTCCCGGTAGAGCTTCTCGATCTCGCCGCACAGCTGGTTGGTGACCTGCGGGGCACGCTCCCAGTCGATGGCGAGCTTGTTGTCGGTCCAGCGCACCACGTCGTGCTTGTGCAGGTAGGCGAAGAGCAGCTGGCCGCCGAGCCCGTCGTAGTTGCGCACCCGGTCGCCGGTGACCGGGAAGCGGAACATCCGGTCGAAGAGGACCGCGTACTGCACGTCGCGGGCCTGCGGGACGCCGTCGGCCGCCAGCTTCACGGCCTCCTTGAAGGCGGTGAGGTCGCAGCGCAGCTCCTCCAGGCCGTACATCCAGAACGGCTGGCGCTGCTTGATCATGAACGGGTCGAACGGCAGGTCGCCGTGGCTGTGGGTGCGGTCGTGGACCATGTCCCACAGCACGAAGGCCTCCTCGCAGCGCTTCTGGTCGTGGACCATGGCGGCGACGTCCTCGGGAAGTTCGAGGCCGAGGAGGTCCACCGCCGCGTCGGTGACCCGGCGGAACCGGGCGGCCTCGCGGTCGCAGAAGATGCCGCCCCAGGAGAATCGTTCCGGCGCCTGGCGCACGGCGATGGTCTCCGGGAAGAGGACGGCGGAGTTGGTGTCGTACCCGGCCGTGAAGTCCTCGAAGGTGATGCCGCAGAACAGCGGGTTGTCGTACCGGGTGCGCTCCAGCTCGGCCAGCCAGTCGGGCCAGACCATGCGCAGCGCGACCGCCTCCAGGTTGCGGTCCGGGTTGCCGTTCTGGGTGTACATCGGGAAGACGACCAGATGCTGGAGGCCGTGCGCGCGGCTCGCGGCGGGCTGGAAGGCCAGCAGCGAGTCGAGGAAGTCGGGCACCTGGAAGCCGCCGACGGCCCACCGCCGCAGGTCGGTCACCAGGGCGCGGTGGTAGTCGGCGTCGTGCGGAAGCAGCGGGGACAGCTCCTCGACGGCGGCGATCACCGTGTCCACGGCGCGTTCGGCGTCGGCGCGCGCGGGCGCGCCCTCGGCGTCGAAGTCGATCGACCCGTCCTTGGACTGCCATGGCCGGATCCGTTCCACGCCATCCTTGAGCATGGGCCACGCCGGGTGCTCGACCACCCTGGTCACGGGAGGAACCCGCTCCTCCGAACCCACCTGCACAAGAATTTCCGTCATGACCCATCCTCCACGGGTGTACCTCGCGTAAGGACACCGTATGCATACGGGCTTTCTCCCAGCAAGAGGGCCCTCAGGAAATTATCCTGCGGCACCGCATCTTCACCGCGCTTTTTCCTGTCTGAAACCGTGAAGGCGCTCACATTCGTCGCGATCAATGACGGAGCGTCAGCTGTTCCGCATCGCATGGATCCGGCCGGTCAATGCGCGGCGGGACGCGCCCACCCCCGGGTGACCTCCGACAGGGGCACGAGCCAGGCACCACGCGCCCGGCGCACCAATCCCCCGCGCACGCAGGGGGTTCATCACGACGGGCGGCCATTAGGCTGCGCCCAGCCGCGTGGACAGCGACGTCCCGTCGTACGGTCCGCGCGCGTGCATCCCCGCCGCCGTCGACGGAAGCGAGTTGAATCTTGAACTTCCTTACCATCGGTCACCGCGGAGTCATGGGCGTCGAGCCCGAGAACACCCTCCGTTCCTTCGTCGCCGCCCAGCAGGCCGGCCTCGACCTGATCGAACTCGATCTGCACCTCAGCAAGGACGGCGCCCTGGTCGTCATGCACGACGCGGAGGTCGACCGCACGACCGACGGCACCGGCCCGATCGCCGAGAAGACCCTGGAGGAGCTGCGCACCCTGGACGCGGGCCGCGGTGAGCGGGTGCCCGTCTTCGAGGAGGTCCTGGACGCGGTGCAGGCCCCGTTGCAGGCCGAGATCAAGGACGTGGCGGCGGCCCGCGCGCTGGCCCAGCTGATGCAGCGGCGGGACCTGGTGTCCCGGGTGGAGGTGTCGTCGTTCCACGACGAGGCCGTCGCCGAGATCGGCCGGCTGGTGCCGGGCGTACGGACCGCGCTGATCGCCAGCCGCTACGGCACCGACGTGGTGGAGCGGGCCCGGGAGGCGGGGGCGGCGACCCTCTGCCTGAACATCCGGCGGCTGACCCTGGAGGTCGTCGAGCTCGCCCGCAAGGCGGACCTGAAGGTGATCGGCTGGGTGGTGAACACCCAGGACGACCTGCGGCTGGTGCGCGCCCTCCAGCTGGACGGCGCGACGACCGACTACCCGGAGATCAAACGCACCGCCCGCTTCACCGCGTGAGCCGTCACACCAGAGGCTTGACCAGCAGCTCGAACTGCAGGTCGGCACGCTGGGGGATGCCGAAGCGCTCGTCACCGTACGGGAACGGCGTCATCTTTCCCGTACGGCGGTAGCCGCGCCGCTCGTACCACGCGATCAGGTCGTCGCGCACGGAGATCACCGTCATGTGCATCTCCGTGGCGCCCCAGTCCTCGCGGGCCCGGCGCTCCGCCTCGGCGATGACGACCTTGCCGAGGCCGGCGCCCTGGAGGGCGGGGCTGACCGCGAACATGCCGAAGTAGGCGTGGGTGCCGCGGTGCTCCAGCTGGCAGCAGGCGACCATCCGGCCGTCCCGCTCGACCGTGAGCAGCTTGCCGTCCGGCGCCTTGACGACCTCGAGGACGCCCTCCGGGTCGGTCCGCTGTCCCTCCAGGATGTCCGCCTCGGTCGTCCAGCCGGTCCGGCTCTCGTCGCCCCGGTACGCCGACTCGATCAGCGCGACCAGCGCGTCCACGTCGGCGTCGGTGGCGTCGCGGAAGGTCAGTGCGGTGACGGGGTTCTCCATGGGCGGTCTCTCCGATCTCGGGCAGCCTGAACCGCACCCGAGCCTATCGCCGCCCCTCACCGCCGACGGAGCGAGGCAGGGAGCGCACGGTCACCGGGTGGCGGGTGCCGGGTGGCGGCGTCGGGTGGGGTTACGCTCCGGTCGCATGGTGCACGTCGTGAGCAGTCGTACTCTTGTCCGCCCCAGCGACCCCGAGCGCTCCCGCGCCTTCTACGGGGAGCAGCTCGGCCTCGCCGTCTACCGCGAGTTCGGCACCGGCCCCGAGCGCGGCACGGTCTACTTCCTGGGTGGCGGCTTCCTGGAGGTCTCCGGCCGCGCGGACGTCCCCGCCGCCCCCGCCGTCCAGCTGTGGATGCAGGTCCCCGACGTCGGCGCGGCGCACGAGGAACTGGTGGCCAGGGGCGTCGAGATCGTCCGCCCGCCGGTGAAGGAGCCGTGGGGCCTGGTCGAGATGTGGCTCGCGGATCCGGACGGCATCAGGATCGTGCTGGTGGAGGTACCGGCCGACCATCCGATCCGGCACACCGGTCCGCGGGGCGTGGTGTTCGGCGTCCTGCGGCCGGATGAGGAAGGCTGAAGGGACGGGCTGAGGGCCCGGCTCAGGGGAAGGGCCCGGCCCTCCTGCCGTCAGGCTCGCAGAGCACCCATTCGGCCCTCCAGGCGTCCCAGCAACTCGGCCAGCAGGCCGGCCAGTTCGCCCTGTCCGGCGGGGGCGAGCACGGACAGCACCGCCGTCTCGTAGGCGAGTTGCTCGGGCAGGATGCCGTCGACCAGCTCGCGCCCGGCGTCGGTGAGACGGAGGTGGGCCACCCGCCGGTCCCGGGCGTCGCCGCGTCGCTCGACCAGGCCCCGCTCGGTCAGCTGCTTGAGGCGTTTGGTGACGGCGGCACCGGAGGAGAAGGTCTCCTTCGCCAGCTCGCTCGGGGTCAGTTCGTGGCCGGTGCGGCGCAGCGCTCCGAGCAGGTCGAACTCGGGTCGGCTGAGGCCCGCCCGGCGCAGCGGGGCGTCCTCCGCCTGCTGGAGAAGGGCGGCGCAGCGGTTGATCCGGCCGATGACCTCCATGGGTCCGGTGTCCAGCTGGGGATGGACGCTCCGCCACTGACGGACGACGGCGGCGACCGTGTCGTCTCTGCCCGGGCCTCCGTCCGCGTCGCCGCCGGCCGCCGGTCGTCCGCTGGTCGCCGTCATGGCCGTACGTCCTCCGTAGTCCTCGTGCCGTTCCAGGAGTGCGGTCCCTGGCGTCGTACCGTCGCGGCGAGCGTACGGTGTCCGGACTGCTCGGCGAGCACGACCCGCTCCTCGGGCAGTGCGCGCTGCCACCACTCGCCGGACGCGGCGTCGGCCACGGCGCGCAGCTCGGCGAGGGCGGCGGACAGGGTACGGCGGGCGGTCTCCAGGGCACGCGGGGCCGGGCGCTGCTCGGCCAGCAGCCGGGCGGCCTCCTCCCGGGCCCGTTCGACCGCGGTCAGGGCGTGTTCGATGCGGTCGCCGGCCCGCCGGTCGGTGACCACGACGGCGGCGGCGAAGCCGACGAGCGCACCGACCAGGGTGTCCAGGACCCGCTCGGTGATCAGCTGCCCGGAGTCCTGGGTGCGGGCGAACTCGGTGATGAGCAGCGCCATCGGGGTGACGCAGACGCTGCCGAGCCAGTAGTTGCGGCCGATCAGCGCCTCGGCACCGAAGTTGAAGGCGAGGCAGCTCAGCACCAGCACGGCCGGGTGCGGACGGGCGAGCGGCGCGACCGCGGCGAAGACCAGGACGCCGAGGAGGTTGCCGACGACGCGCTGGACGCCCCGGCTCCAGGTGAGGGTGGTGTTGGCCTGGTAGAGGGAGGCGGCGGTGACCAGCGCCCAGTAGGGGCGGCCGACGCCGAGGGCGAGGGAGGCGTATCCGGCGAGGGCGCAGCCGAGCGCGGTACGGGTGGCGAGTGGGGCGAGCGGGCGGAGCCGGTGCCACAGGGAGCGGTCCGGCAGGGCGCGTTCGGTGTCGACGCCGAGGAGTTCGTCGGCGGCGCCGGCCACCCGCGGGACGCGTCCGGTGCCGCGCAGCAGGTGTGCCCAGCCGCGCAGCCGCTCCGGGTCGGCGTCGGCCGGGGCGGCGAGGGCGACCTCGGCACGGACGACGAGGTGTTCGAGGGCACGGCGGGTGCGGTCGGGACGGGCGCCGGTGGCGAGCAGGGACTGCCAGGCGGCCTGCACGGCGGCCGCCGCGGCGGCCCGGGCCCGGGCGTGGCCCTCTCCGGTACCGCGGGTGCCGGCGTAGGCGGCGGTGGCGTGCAGCGCCCGGGCGGTGGCCCGGCGTTCGGGACCGTGCGGGCGCAGCAGCCCGGGCGCCATGCCGACCAGCCAGGCCCAGGCGCCCGCGAGCAGGGCGAGTCCGACGTGGCCGGGTACCTGGCCGAGAGCCTGCGGGGCGAACAGCCCGGCGGAGCTGATGAAGGTGAGGACCACGTTGCCGGGCGGGCCGACCCGGGTGGCGTCGCACAGCACCTTCTGCACGGCGGCCATCAGGGCGCCGACGGTGACCAGGGCGGCCGCGTTCGTGGTGAGCGAAGCCGCGAGCAGGGCGACGGCGAGGCCGCCGGTCATGCCGAGTACGACCAGGGCCAGGGTGCGGGCGCGGGCCGGGTAGGGACGGTTGTGGCCGTAGAGGGCGCACAGCGACCCGGCCATCGTGTACATCGCCAGGTCGAGGCGGCCGAGGGTCAGCAGGGTCAGGTTGGGCGGAGCGACCGCGGCGACCGCGCTGAGGGCGGGCTTGAACCAGATGTCGGAGGGCCGCCCGAGGCGCAGCGCACCGGCGAGGGGCAGACGGCGGGTGGTCGGGGTCGCAGTGCTCATACCCATCAATTTAGCATGTGTTTTACTGGTGAAATATTCTCGGACATGCCGCCGGGACGACCGCCGGATACCGTGCGAACACGCCACCCTCACCTGCTGTGCTCTACCGAGTGCTCCCCGTGTACATCTTTGCGCTCGCGTGCGCGCCGGGTGGGCGGGGCATCGCATCCATCGATGCGATGTCGAGCGGGGAGGCGCGCGTGCACGGACCGGCTTCGCCCGGCTGGCTGCTGGTCGCGCTGTGCGCGGCGACCGGGGCCTACTGCCTGCTGCGGATGCGCAGCAGCGTCGAGGAACAGCGGCGCGCCGCGGGCGGCGAGGCGCTGATGGGGTTCGGCATGGCCGCGATGGCCGTACCCGCGACCGTCTTCACCCCACCGGTCTGGGCATGGCCGCTGTACGCGACGGTGTTCGGCGCCGCCGCGGCGCGCGCCCTGTTCAGCGCCCGCGACAGCCTGCACCATCTCCACCACCTGGTGGGGACGGTGGCGATGGTCTACATGGCGGCGGCGATGGCGGCCTCTCCCGGCGCTCATCACCACGGCGGCGCTGGAGTACCGGCGGTGACCGGGCTGCTGCTCGTCTACTTCACCGGCTATGTCCTGCTGTCCGGGGCCCGGCTGGTTCCGGTCGCGGTCGCCGCGGCCGGGAGCGGGACGGCCGGCTGGGGCGACCGGCCCGAACTGGCCCGGGCCTGCCGGTTGTCGATGGGAATCGGCATGGTCGCGATGCTGCTGGGACTGTGAGCGGGTGACGGCACCCGGAGCGCACACGTTGCCTGCGTCACTTTGGCGCAACGGGCTGTACCCCTCGGTGGCACCCCGCTCATAGGCTGCCGACCATGATGGTCCCCGTGGCACTGCTGCTGCTCGGCGCCCTGACGGCCGTGGCCGGCCCCCGGCTGCTCGCCCGGGCCGACTGGACGGACCGGGAGCCGGTCGTCGCCCTGTGGGTGTGGCAGTGCGTGGTGGCGGCCGTACTGCTGTGCTGTGCGCTGTCGATGACGCTGAGCGCGGCGGCGGCCTGGCAGGCGGCGCGGGGGCGGCTGTTCGCGAACGCCCCGAGCGGGGTGGCGGACGCCTACCCGCTCACCGCGAGCGGCCCCTGGGCGGCGGTGACCGCGCTGACACTCGCCTGCGCCGGGCTGTGGAGCGGCGCGATGCTGGTGCGCGAGATCTCGGGCGCCAGGGCCCGGCGCCGGCAGCGGCGGGCCGAACTCCTCGCCCGCGCACCGCTGTTGCCCGGTGAGGAGAGGTCCACCGACCGCCTGGTCGTCCTGGAGGGTGACCGCTCCGACGCCTGGTGGCTGCCCGGCGCACCGCCTCGACTCGTGGTGACCACGGCCGCGTTGCGACGGCTGAAGGGCGGCCGGCTGGACGCGGTCCTCGCCCACGAACAGGGGCACGCCCAGGCCCGGCACGACTGGCTGCTGCACTGTTCGGCCGCGCTGGCGGGCGGGTTTCCGCAGATCCCGGTGTTCGCCGCGTTCCGCGACGAGATGCACCGGCTGGTCGAACTGGCCGCCGACGACATGGCCTCCCGGCGCCACGGCCGCCTCACCACCGCGCTCGCCCTGGTCGAACTCAACGAGGACCGGGGCGTGTTCGGTCCCGGACCGGCCTCGCACGCGCATGTCCCGCAGCGCGTCGACCGGTTGCTCACCGCCCCGGACCGGCTCCCGGCCCGGCACCGGCTGCGGCTGACCGCGACCGCGGCCCTTGTTCCGGCGGTCCCGGTACTGGTGGCGCTCGTGCCCGGACTGCGCGCGCTCGGGTAAAGCCTTGTCGACATGGGGAATTGCCCTGCGGGCAATGATTCGGCAAAGATCACGTCATGCGCCCCCCGCCCAGCGACCGTCCCGCCCCGCTTCTCACGACCGCCGTCCTCGCCCTCTCCTCGGCGCTGCTGCTCGCCCTCGTCGCCGGCGAGTGGCCCCCGCTGGTCGCACTGGACGAGGACATCGCCGGCACGACCCACCGCTGGGCCGTCGCGGACCACGGCACCACCCAGGTGCTGCGCATCCTCACGGACTGGGTCTGGGACCCGCTGACCATGCGCCTGCTGTGCGCGGGGGTCGCGGTGTGGCTGGTGTGGCGGCACTCGGCATGGTGGACCGCCCTGTGGCTGGCCGTGACGTGCGCGCTGGGCACCGTCGCCCAGCAGTCCCTGAAGGCCGCCGTCGACCGCCCGCGTCCGGAGTGGCACGACCCGGTCGCGTCCGCCCACTACGCGGCGTTCCCCTCGGGGCACACCATGACGGCCACCGTGGTCTGCGGCCTGCTGCTGTGGCTGCTGCACCGCTGCGGCACCGGCCGGGCACTGCGGCGCACGGCCCTGCTCGGGGCCGGTGTCTCGATCGTCGGCGTCGGCCTGACCCGGGTGTGGCTCGGCGTCCACTGGCCCTCGGACGTCCTGGGCGGCTGGCTGCTCGGGGCCCTGGTGGTGGCGCTGGCGGTGGTGGCGTACGAGTGGGAGCGCGACGGCCGTCGACGCTCCCACTAACGTACGGCCCCTTTCAGGGCCCTGCCGCCGGTCCCGCTGCCGACGATCGGCGGCCTGGCGGTCGGCCCTCGGCCCTCGGCAGCAGGGCGTCCACACCGCAGGAGGCGCAGGCGCGGGCGCGGGGAGCGGACCGGGCGGCCGGGACCGTGGCGGCGGCGCGGATCCCCAGGGGACGCTCCTCACCGGCGACTTCGCCGTCAGACGCGGCCGGCCGGCCGTCACGTTCCACTGCGCCCCGCTCCCCGCCGAGCCGGGACGGAGCACCTCCCGGGCGGCAGTCCGCGCCGGACGGCGGCCCGGGTAAAGTCCGGTCCATGGCTGCCGTGCTCTTCGACTTCTCCGGGACGCTCTTCCGTATCGAGTCCACCGAATCCTGGCTGCGGGCGGTGCTCGCCGAGACCGGGGCCGGTACGGCGCCCGGGGCGCGGCTCACCGAAGCGGAGCTGGCCGTGACCGCACGGGCGCTCGAGGTGGCCGGAGCGCAGCCCGGCGGGGCGAACCCGGTGGAGCTGCCCGCGGAACTCGCCGAGGTGTGGGAGGTGCGCGACCGGAGCGCGGAGCAGCACCGGGCCGCGTACACCGGGCTCTCCCGCCGGGTGCCGCTGCCGGATCCGGCCCTGCACGAGGCTCTGTACCGGCGGCACATGGTCCCGGACGCCTGGGCACCGTACCCGGATGCCGCCGAGGTGCTGCGGACGCTGCGCGCACAGGGGATCGGGGTCGGCGTGGTCAGCAACATCGGCTGGGACCTGCGCCCGGTCTTCCGCGCCCACGGTCTCGACGCGTTCGTGGACACGTACGTCCTGTCGTACGAGCACGGTGTGCAGAAGCCCGATCCGCGGCTCTTCGCGGTCGCCCTGGAGGCGCTCGGGGCCGCGCCCGCCGAGACGCTGATGGTCGGGGACAGCAGGCCCGCCGACGGCGGCGCGGCGGCGCTGGGCTGCCGGGTGCACTTCGTGGACCATCTGCCGGTGACCGAACGTCCGGACGCGCTGCTGCCGGTGCTCGACCTGGTGGGCGTGGCCCGCCGACCGGTAACGCCCACACAGGCCTGACCTGTGTGAGCCGTCCGCCCGAGACGCTCCCCCGTGTCGTCCCGGACGGACGGCAGCACTGAACAGGCCCCGCGCAAGGCGGTGCCCACTGCGTCGATTATAGTTGGCTGGCAGCCAGTCAACGCAGGAGCTCCAGCATGTCCCCTCGCAGCGCCTCGGTCAATGAAGAGTTGCGCAGGCGTTCCCGGGAGCGGCTGCTGCAGGCCGCGGTCGAGCTGGTCGACGAGCACGGTTTCGAGGCCACCACGCTGGGCGCCATCGCCGACCGGGCCGGATCGGCGCGCGGACTGGTGTCGTACTACTTCCCCGGCAAGCGCCAGCTGGTGCAGTCGGCCGTGCACCGGCTGATGCACCGCACGCTGGAGGAGGGACTGGAGCGCGAGCCGCACACGGAGGACGGCCGGGAGCGGCTGGCCCGCGCCATCGACGCCATCCTGGGTCTCACGCGCGACAGGCCGGTGCTGATGCGCCAGCACATGGCCGGCCTGCTCCAGGCGGAGGGCTTCGTGCAGTGCCCCGAGCAGCGCCGGCTGTCGGAGCTGCTCGGCGACACCGTCGCCCGCTACGGCTCGCCCGACGTCACGGCCGACTACCCGATGCTGCGCGCGCTACTGATGGGGGCGGTGTACGCGGCGCTGGTGCCGGGGGTACCGATGCCGGTCCCGGTGCTGCGGGCGGAGTTGTTCGAGCGCTACGGGCTCGACTGGGAGCTGGGCGTCCCCCCGGAGTCCGCGCCCGCGACAGAGCCGCAGGACCTGTCGCGGTTCTTCGCCACGGAGGACCGGTCCGGGTCCATGTGACCGGCGCGGTCAGCGTCGTGCGTGACGCGGTGTCAGAAAGCCCGCGTCACGCGCCTGGGCGATGAGCCGGAGCGACCGCCGGCGGCTGTGCCCGGTCGCCCGCATCACGGCGAGGACGGGGTCGGCACCCTCCTCCTGCGCGGCCCGGTACTCCTGGGCGACCAGCCACCGCCCCTCGATGCCCCGTGGCCAGGCGGGCCGGGCGCGTCGCGGACCGGCGGCACCCTCCGCGCCTTCACCGCCCTCCGTCCGCTCCGCTCCCTCGGCGCCTTCCGGACCCGCCGAACCGTCGTCGAGATCCTCGGCCGCGGGCTCCTCGTCCGCGTACGACTCCATCCCGCACGCCCTGAACAGCGGCTCCTCGATCCAGTCGGCGAGCACCGTCAGATCGGCCAGGGACAGCGCGGGCTGCGCCTTGACGTCCTCGATCGACACCCGTCCCCCGGCCACCACGGCGAGGGCCTCCACCTGAGCGCCGTCCCCGAAGGCCAGCCGGACCTGGAACCAGGACGTGGCCCCCGTGTGCTCCTGCACCTCCCAGGCCGGCGTCACGGACACCGTGCCGTCCTCCGCACGCCGATCAGAAAGATTAAGAAAGGATGCTTCTAGCACACACGAAACGTAACCGCATGATCACATCTCGTACGGCCGGACACGCTTCCGCTTCACCCCAGCGGCCCCTGTCGAGGCGGACGTACCGGTGGGATGCTGGAGCCACCAGCCCCTCGGGCAAGGAGTCCCCCGTGTTGCGTGTCGCCGTCGTCGGCTCCGGGCCCAGCGGGTGCTACACCGCCCAGAGCCTCGTCCAGCTCGACCCCACGGTGGTCGTGGACGTCCTGGACCGGCTGCCGTGCCCGTACGGGCTGGTGCGCTACGGCGTCGCCCCGGACCACGAGAAGATCAAGTCGCTGCAGGGCAACCTGCGCACGGTCCTCGAACACGAGCGGGTGCGGTTCCTCGGCGGGGTCCGGATCGGCGGCGGTCCCGGCGAACTCCCGGTGGAGCGGCTGCGCGAGCTGTACCACGCGGTGGTGTACTGCGTGGGCGCCGCCGGTGACCGGCGCCTGGGCATCCCGGGCGAGGAGCTGCCGGGCAGTTGGTCGGCGACCGAGTTCGTGTCCTGGTACAGCGCGCATCCGGACGCGATCGACGCCGGTTTCGTGCGCGACGCCCGCTCGGCGGTGGTCATCGGCGTCGGCAATGTCGCGGTGGACGTGGCCCGGATGCTGGCCCGGGGCGTGGCGGAACTGAGCCCGACCGACATGCCGCAGGCGGCGCTGACCGCGCTGGCGGCGAGCCGCATAAGAGAGGTCCATGTGGTGGGCCGGCGCGGGCCCTCCCAAGCCCGTTTCACCACCAAGGAACTGCGCGAGCTCGCTGCTCTGCCGGACACCGAAGTCCGCGTGGATCCGCATGAGTTGGCGCTCGACCCGGCCTACGCGGACCCGTCCGCGCTGCCTGCCGCGCAGCGCCGCAACGTGGAGGTGCTGCGCGGCTGGGACGGGGCCGGCGCCCGGGGTGCGCGGCGCCGCATCTGGCTCCGGTTCTTCCTGCGCCCGGTCGAACTGCTCGCGGACGGCGGGCGGGTGAGCGCGGTGCGCTTCGAACGGACGGAGCCGGACGAGTTCGGCGGGGTGCGGGGCACCGGCCGGTACGAGACCCTCGACGCGCAGTTGGTGCTGCGGTCGGTGGGCTATCGCGGGGTACCGCTGGCCGGGCTCCCGTTCGACGCGGGGACGGGCACGGTGCCGCACGCGGCCGGCCGGGTCCTGCACGGTCGCGCCGGTGCGCCCGGTGACTACGTGGCCGGCTGGATCAAGCGCGGCCCGACCGGCGTCATCGGCACCAACCGGCCCGACGCCAAGGAGACGGTGACCTCGCTCCTGGCGGACGCGCCCGTGCTGCTCGGCCGGGCGGTGCCGGAGGATCCGGTCGCCGCGCTGCGCTCGCTGGGCGTCCGGCCGGTCGAGTGGCCGGGGTGGCAGGCGATCGAACGGGCGGAGGCGGCGCTCGGTGCCCGCCTCGGCCGCGGGGTGGTCAAGCTGGCCGACTGGGACGCCCTGCTGACGGCGGCGCGCTCGGGGGCGTAGCGCGTCGAGCGCGATCAGGTGGGCAGGACATGTACCGGCAACACCACGGCAATCAACAAACTGTTCAAGCCGCTTACGGTCTCGTCCTGACCGGATGTCGTCCCGCCGCCGCCCTGGAGTGCTCGTGTCCACCACCGCCGCCCCCGCCCCCGTCCATCCCGTCGACGAGGTGCCACCCGTACGGCACCTGGCCGCGTTCGGCCTGCAGCACGTGCTCGCGATGTACGCGGGCGCCGTCGCCGTCCCGCTGATCGTGGGCGGTGCGATGAAGCTGTCGGCCGCCGACCTGGCGTATCTGATCACCGCCGACCTGCTGGTGTGCGGGGTGGCGACGCTCATCCAGTGCGTCGGCTTCTGGCGCTTCGGCGTCCGGCTGCCGATCATGCAGGGCTGCACGTTCGCCGCGGTGTCGCCGATGGTCCTGATCGGCACCACGGGCGGCGGCCTGCCCGCGATCTACGGCTCGGTGATCGTCTCGGGTCTGGCGATCATGCTCCTGGCCCCGGTCTTCGGAAAGCTGCTGCGCTTCTTCCCGCCGCTGGTCACCGGCACGGTGATCCTGATCATCGGGCTCTCGCTGCTGCCGGTGGCGGGCAACTGGGCGGCGGGCGGCGCCGGTGCGAAGGACTTCGGCGAACCGAAGAACCTGGCGCTGGCCGCCTTCGTGCTCGCGGTGGTGATCGGCGTGCGGCGGTTCGCCCCGGTGTACCTCGCCCGGATCGCGGTCCTGGTCGGGATCGCGGTCGGCCTCGCGGTGGCGGTGCCCTTCGGGTTCACGGACTTCGGCGGGGTCGGCGACGCGGACTGGCTGGGCATCAGCACGCCGTTCCACTTCGGTACGCCGACGTTCAGGGCGTCCGCGATCGTCTCCATGCTGGTGGTGGCCCTGGTCACCATGACGGAGACGACCGGTGACCTGATCGCGGTCGGCGAGATGACCGGCCGCAGGGTCGAGCCGCGCTCCCTGTCCGACGGTCTGCGTGCCGACGGTCTCTCAACCGTCCTGGGCGGGGTCTTCAACACGTTCCCGTACACGGCGTTCGCGCAGAACGTGGGGCTGGTCGGCATGACCCGGGTGCGCAGCCGCTGGGTGGTCGCGGCGGCCGGCGGCATGCTGGTGCTGCTCGGTCTGCTGCCCAAACTGGGCGCGGTGGTCGCGGCCGTACCGGCCCCGGTGCTCGGCGGCGCCGGCCTGGTGATGTTCGGGACGGTCGCGGCGAGCGGCCTGCGTACGCTGGCGACCGTGGACTTCCGCGGCAACGACAACCTGACGGTGGTGGCCGTCTCGGTGGCGGTCGGACTGCTGCCGGTGGGGGTGCCGACGGTCTACGAGAAGTTCCCCGACTGGTTCCAGACGGTGATGAACAGCGGTATCAGCGCGGGCTGTCTGACCGCGATCGTCCTGAACCTGCTCTTCAACCACCTGCCGGCGAAAGCGGATCCGGCACCGAGGAGCGTGCCGTCCGGAGCCGAACCCGTCTGATCGGCTCGCGCCGGCGAGGGGTACACGACCTCGGCGGTCACCTGCAAGTGAGCCCGGGCGGCGGGGCCTTCGCCACTCATCCGGTGCCGGCCGCGTCCCGGGTGGTTCGCGTGCGCCGTGGAGCGGGGATGAACCAGGAGACCGGGGGACGGAGTCGGGCATGGCGGCAGGGAACGCAGAGAACATCGACGAGGTCGTGGACAGGCTCGCCGGGATCGTGGGGGAGGCCGCCCGCGCCGGTGACCGGGTCGGGTACTTCGCGGCGCTGTACCGCCAGGTGACCGTCGAGGTCCGGACGGCCATCCACGGCGGGCTCTTCGACGACGGCCCCCGCATGGACCGTTTCGACACCCACTTCGGCAACCGCTACTTCGAGGCGTACGACGCCTGGCGCCGCGACGACGGCGGGCCGCGCTGCTGGCGCGAGGCGTTCGGGCTGCTGGAGGACGCCGACACCGTCATCGTGCAGCATCTGGTGCTCGGCGTGAACGCCCACATCAACCTCGACCTGGCCGTCGCCGCCGCGCGGACCAGCCCGGGCCCGGCCGTCCAGGAGTTGCGGCACGACTTCCTGCTGATCAACGACATCCTGGCGCGGGTGGTGCTGGCGGTGCAGGATTCAGTCGACGCCCTCTCGCCGTTCATGTCACTGCTCGACCGGGTCGGTGGCCGTACCGACGAACGGATCCTCGACTTCAGTGTCCGGCAGTCCCGCGAGGAGGCCTGGTACAACGCCGTCCTGCTGGCCGGCCAGAGCGAAGCGGAACGCGAGGCCACCATCGAGCGGCTCGACGTGCGGGCCGCCGTGCTCGCGCGGTTGATCGCCCGGCCGGGCGGCCTCCTGCGGCCGGCTCTGGAACTGATCCGGCGCACCGAGAACGGTGACGCGCGCGCCGTCATCACCCGTCTGGACAACGCCATGGAGCAGGCCGCCGCCCACCCGGGGACGGGGTGAGTCCGGCCGGGCGGGCGAGGCCCTTCCGCACACCCGGTCCGTCAGGTCGGAGTGCCGGGCACCGGCGGCTGGTCGGGCCAGGCGACCGCGTACCGGGGATCGCCGCCGCGGCTCAGCCGTACGAAGCGCAGGAGTTCGCGGACGACGCCCGCGTTGCCCATCGCCCAGCCGGTGCGCGGTTCGAGGTCGCCGGGGACGGGCCGGTGTTGGACGTTGGACCAGCGAGCGCCGTCCTCGTCCCGGATCGCGCGGGCGGCGAGGTCCGCGACGAGCACGTGGGCGAACTCGTAGGGGTCCTGCCGTTCGGCGATCCGGTCGCAGGCCAGGGCGAGGACGCCCGCGGTGCCGCAGCAGCGGCCGTTGTTGTCCCAGAAGCCGGGGCGCAGCCGCTGGGGCAGGCCGGAGCGGGTGACCGTGTGCCAGCAGCGGTCGGCGAGGTCGGTCCAGACCGGGTCGGCGGTGACGTCCCGCAGCAGCCGGAAGGCCTGGGCGTCGCCGGCCGGGCCGTGGCACCAGCCGTAGCTGACGGGATCGACCACGTCGGGGCGGTACTGGGGGGTGGAGTGCGGCACCAGGAAGCCCACGGGCCCCGCCCGGTCCCGCGCCACCACGTCCGCGGCACCGGCCAGGGCCAGTTCGACCAGGTCCGTGCGGCCCGTGGCTCCGCCGACCCGGGCCAGCGCCAGGACGATCCCGAGCGTGCCGTGCGACACGTGGTGCAGACGGGATTCGACACCCGTGCGGTGAGGCCACTGGACGCCCGCCGGCGTCGGCTCCGCCGTCCGCAGGTACGGCTCCACGGCCAGGACGGCCAGTTCGGGGTCTCCGGCCGCGAGTGCGCCGAGGCCGATCCCCGCGTTGCCGCCCATCAGCTCGAACAGGACCCCCCACCGGGTGCCGTCGAAGCGTGACCGCACGACCGCCAGCGCCCGGTCGGCCGCGGCACCGGCGGCCTGGTCGCCGAGAGCTTCCTGAAGCTCCCTCAGGACCAGCGCCATTCCGGTGCGGCCGAAGTACAGGGAGTCGTCGTCGACGCCGGCGACGGCGTCCGCGAGGCCGCGGCCCGCGCGCAGGGCGGTGTCGGCGTAGGAGTCGTCGCCGAAGTGGCGCCATGCCTCCAGGAGCACCGGGACCTGCCCGGCCGTACCGCTGTAGAACGCCGGGGCGACGTCGCTGTCAGAGCGGCGGTTCGGCCAGCCGAGGCCCCCCGCGGTGGTCTCCCGCGCGGACCCGGTCAGCCACCGCAGTCCGGCGGCCGCGAGCGCCTCGGCTTCGCCGGCCACCGCCGCCGTGTCCCGTGCTGCCGTCATGGGACCACTCTCGCATGATCGTCCGGACTCGCCCAGGGAGATTCCCGTGCCGCCGCACTCCGGTCCCGGGCCCCTCACGGGCGGTCCGGCGCCCGCCGGGGTCAGCCGGCTTCGCCCGACGTCACCCGCCCTCGGCCGGCTCGCCCAGTTCCGCGCGGTAGGCCGCGTAGGCGCCGCGCAGGTCGTCGCCCGGCCAGTCGGCGGGCAGGAGTTCCGGGGGCAGGACGGGGTCTTTCAGCAGGTGCCGTACGGCCGCCGCGAAGACCGTGAAGCGGTCCGGCGGGCGGTGGGCCTCGGCCGCGCGGCTCAGCAGGGCGCGGGCGGTAGCCGCCCAGGTGGTCAACGGCCAGAGCTCGGCGGCGAGTTCGGATGCGGGGCGGGACGGGCGGGCCGTGCAGGGCTCGGTGATCTCCAGCACGTCGGCGGGCAGCGGGCGGACCAGGTTCGCCGGGCGGAGCCAGACGCCCTCACGGAGTTCGGCCAGGCGGAGAAAGGCCAGGCGGGTGCGCAGGTCCGCGCGTTCGGCGGGGCCGCGGCCCGTGGTCGTGATGATCAGCATCTCCCAGTCGCCCTGCCAGGCGCGCGTGCGGGGCCGCACCGCCTCGTCCTGGCGCCGCTGGCGGGCCAGCAGTCGGTCGCTGAGGCCGTAGACGGCGTCGTCGGTGCGGCGCAGGTCGCCGGCGGCCGTCATCCGGCTGAGCGCGGCCCGGAGCGCGGAGCCGCCGACCCCGAACGGCTCCACGAGCCGGAGCAGGTCCTTCACCGGCAGCCGCGGCGGATGCGTGCCCAGCAGCAGGCTCAGCACGACCGACCGGGCGGACAGCGGCCGCAGACCCGCGCCGTCGGGCTCGGCGGACACGTTCATACGCATGGTCACGTACTCTACGTGCGGCGCCATATTGCAGTATTGCTACAGCCGTAGCGAGAGTGCAACATGGAGTCATGGACTCGACCGCCGCGCTCCCTCAGCCGCAGTACGCCACCCACGACGTCACCAATCAGCCGCCGCCGCTCGCTCCGTACGACGCCTCCGACGACCCGGCCCTGCTCGAAGGGCTGCGCCGGGAGGGCGCCGAGTGGGCCGAGCAGGGGATCCGGCGGCTGGGGGCGCGGGCCGGGAGCGCGGAGGCGCAGGAGTGGGGGGAGCTGGCCAACCGGCACGAGCCGGAGCTGCGCAGCCACGACCGGTACGGCAACCGGGTCGACGAGGTCGACTTCCACCCCAGCTGGCACCACCTGATGCGGACGGCCGTGACCGAGGGCCTGGCGGGGGCGGCCTGGGCGGACGACCGCCCCGGCGCCCATGTCGCGCGGACGGCCGGCGGACTGGTGTGGGGACACACCGACTCCGGCCACGGCTGCCCCGTCTCGATGACCTATGCGGCCGTACCCGCGCTGCGCGCCACACCGGAACTGGCCAAGGTGTACGAGCCGCTGCTGACCAGCCGGGAGTACGACCCCGGGCTGCGGGTCCCGGCCGAGAAGCCGGGGCTGCTCGCCGGGATGGGGATGACCGAGAAGCAGGGCGGTTCGGACGTCCGGACGAACACCACGGCCGCCACGCCCACCGCCGAGCCGGGCGTCTACACCCTGCGCGGGCACAAGTGGTTCACCTCGGCGCCGATGTGCGACGTCTTCCTGGTGCTGGCCCAGGCCCCGGGCGGGCTGTCGTGCTTCCTCGTGCCGCGGGTGCTGCCCGACGGCAGCCGTAACGCGTTCCGTATCCAGCGGCTCAAGGACAAACTCGGAAACCGGTCCAACGCGTCCTCGGAACCGGAGTTCGACGGAACCGTGGCCTGGCTCGTCGGGGCCGAGGGGCGGGGCGTGAAGACCATCATCGAGATGGTCAACTGCACCCGGCTGGACTGCGTGATGAACTCGGCGACCCTGATGCGCAAGACGCTCGTGGAGGCCGGTCATCATGTGCGCCACCGCGGCGCGTTCGGCGCGCGGCTCGTCGACCAGCCGCTGATGCGCAACGTCCTGGCCGACCTGGCGCTGGAGTCGGAGGCCGCGACCACGCTCACGCTGCGGCTGGCCGGTGCCGCCGACCGCGCGGTGCGCGGGGACGCACAGGAGCGGGCCTTCCGGCGGATCGCGACCGCCGTCGGCAAGTACTGGGTCACCAAGCGCGGCCCGGCGTTCACCGCCGAGGCCCTGGAGTGCCTGGGCGGCAACGGCTACGTCGAGGACTCCGGCATGCCCCGCCACTACCGCGAGGCACCCCTGCTGTCGATCTGGGAGGGCTCGGGCAACGTCAACGCGCTCGACGTGCTGCGGGCGCTGGCCCGTGAACCCGGCGCCGCCGACGCCCTGTTCGGGGAGCTCGCGCTCGCGCGCGGGGCGGACGCCCGGCTGGATGCCACCGTGACCCGGCTGAAGGCCGAGTTGGCGGAAACCGATCAGGCGGGCGCCCGCCGGCTGGTCGAGCGGATGGCGCTGGCCCTCCAGGCCTCGTTGCTGGTCCGGTACGCCCCGACCGCCGTCGCGGAGGCCTTCTGCGCGACCCGGCTCGGTGGCGACTGGGGGTACGCGTTCGGCACGCTGCCCGTCGGCACGGGGATCGACGCGATCCTGGAGCGGGCGCTGCCTGGCGCGAACTGATCCCCCCGGGGGCCGTGGCTGGCCGGTGACCGTCGACGGATCGCACACAGTCGTCGTCCGATTCCGCATCGTTGTCAGTGCCGTGGTGCAAACTCCTGAGCAGGTGCTACTCGCCCGGGGAGGACAACGTGTTCACGGGGATCGACGAGGTCGACTGGGCCTCGCTGCGGCACGCGTACGGCAGCGCGGAGGACGTGCCCGGTCTGCTGCGCGCACTGGCCTCGCCGGACGCCGCCGAGCGGGAGGTCGCGCTGGACGGGATGTACGGCTCGGTGCACCACCAGGGGAACGTGTACGACTCGACGCTCGCCTGCGTTCCGTTCCTCTTCGCGCTCGCCACCCGCGCGGAGGTACCGGACCGGGGCGCCATAGTCGAACTGCTGGTCAGCATCGGGACGGAGAGCGCCGGCCCGCCCGCCCAGGCCGCGGTGCGGGCCGGTGCCGAGGCCTTCGTGCCGCTGGCCGACGATCCGTGCCCGGGGGTACGGCGGGCGGCCACGCCCGCGCTGGTCCGGTTCCTGGACGAACCCGCTCGGGTGCTGGAGCTGCTGCGCCGGCGGATCACGATGGAGCGGGACGAACAGGTGCTGCCGGCCCTGACCGCGTCCCTCGGCCTGTTCGCGCGACGCCATCCCGCCGACGCGGCCGGGGCGGTGGAGCTGCTGGCCGCGCAGAGCGAGCCACCGCACTCGCCGGGGACGCGGCTCGCCGCGCTCGGCCAGCTGGCCCTCGGCGCACCGGAGCGACTGCCCGCCGATCTGGTGCCGACGGCGGTCCGGCTGCTCCGCGAGCGGTCCGGGCGGCGCGCCACGGGTCCGGACCGGACGGACCCGCACACGCTGGTCGGCCGGATACGGCGGCTGAGGCCCTCGGACGAGGAGGGCTCCTCGCTGCTGCGCACCCTCCACCGGGGGCTGGACGACCGGGTGGCCGAGCGGATCGCCCTGCTCGTGGGCCAGTTGGGCAGTCCGGACGCCATGGACCGGTGCAACGCGGTGCGTATGTCGGCCGGGCTGTTCCGGGAGTGGCGGGCGGACTTCAGCGTGCCCGTCTCCCTGATCGGCACCCAACTGGGCTGCGAGGAAGACCAGTTGCGTGATGCCGCGGTCTCGGTGCTCGCCGAGCTGTTCGAGCTGGCCGCGCCCGCCGCCGACGAGCTGCACGCACTGGTGATCGCGCGGCCCGACCTGTGGGTACGGACCTGGGAGCGGGGCAGGCCCTCGCTGGGCGGACCGCTCAAGGCGCTGGCCAGAAGCGGTGATCCGCGAGCGGTCCCGGTCCTGGCGCAGTCACTGGCGGGCCCGGCGGCCCCCGCCGGCCTGGGCTTCGAGGTGGTCCGGCTGGGCCCGGCCGCCGCTCCGCTCGCCCCCGCACTGCGCCGCCGGCTGGGCCGGATACCGCTGGACTCCCCCGAGGCCGCCGAACTGGCCGCTCCGCTGCTGGCGGCCCTGACCGCCCTCAGGGATCCGGCGGCGGTGCCCGAGGTGCTGCGCCTGCTGCGCGGCGCACCGGACGGGCTCGGGGCGCGGGAGGCCCTCGTCGGACAGGCCGTGCGCACACTCGACGCCCTGGGTGCATCGGCCCGGGCGGCGTCGCCGCTCCTGCGCAGGCTCCTCGACACCCGGCACGCGCCGCTGGCGGCGGGCGCCCTGTGGTCGGCGGAGGGCGACGCGGGCGCCGTACTTCCGCCGCTGTTGCGGGAGTTGACGCACGGTCGCAGTCGCAGCGCCCGGACGGCGGCCGAGCAGCTGGGGCGGCTCGGGGCCGCCGCCGGCGACGCACTGCCCGCGCTGCGCAGGCTGGCCGGATCGGGCCGGGTGTGGGAGCGGACGGCGGCGGCGCAGGCCTGCTGGCGGATCGACGGGGACCCGGATCCGGTGCTGCCGGTGCTGAAGGCCGCCTGGTCGGAGAACCCGTACACGCGCGCCACGATCGCCGGCTGCCTGGCGGAGATGGGCCCTGCGGGTGCGCCGCTGCGCGACCTGCTGACGGCCGAACTCGCCACCGCCCGGCGGCACACGGCCCGCCCCGGCGGATACGGCAGCCACGACATCGCCCGGGACGAACAGCTGCTCGCCGACTGCCGGAGGGCACTGGCCGGTCAGTGACCTCGAAGCCACCGGGACGGCCCGGTTCAGCCGATCGTCCGGCCCCACTGCGGGCCGAGCCGCGACCACTCGGCGTCCCAGCGGTCCATCCGCCTCCGCTCCAGCCGGCCGCGCGCCACGAGCCCGGCGACGAACGGGACGGCCGCCGCGCTCAGCCCGACCAGACCGCCGATCAGCGCGGACCGGACGTGGGCCTCGGACGCGGTGACGGGCCGGGTGACGAGACGCCCCTGGGGGTCCGTCCAGACGGGGACCGGGGTGCCGACCTTGCTGCCCGCCGCGACCCGCGCCTGGCCGGTGTGCGCGGAGCCGTCGGCGACGGTCCAGCCCACCCTCGCCCAGACCCGTTCGCCGCCGGAGGACGGGGACTTGGGCGCGGACCCTCCTGGGGCCCTGTCCATGACGTGGGCCACGACCGGGTGCCATTCGGCGCGTTCACGGGCCAGACCGTCGTCGACCGACCGGGCCGCCGCGAGCCCGCCGAGCACTCCGGCCACCAGGGTGAACAGCCAGGCGCCGAGCAGCACCCAGGCCTCGAGCGTGTCGCCGGGACGCTTCAGCGGGTTGCGCCGCCAGCGCCACAACCAGACCTTCGGACCACGGAACGCCTTCAAAGGCATCCTCCTCACGCGCGCACGGAAAGCCCGGACCGCCCTCCCATACGGGAGCGGCCGCCAGGTTGCTCACGGCGAACCTCCGAGTCGACGGTCGCACGACCGAGCCCGCCCGCGCAGGCGTCTTTCCGAACGAGTCCCGCCACCTTGTCCGAACGGGCCGGCACGGCGGCTCCGACCTGACCCGGCGGAGGGCCGAAGGCCGCGGTTCCTGTCGTACGAGCCGACGGTCCGGTCATCCTCGGCCGTCCCGCGACCGCGGCTTGATCACCGACCCGTGTACGGCAGTAGGGTGACGCCGTGGCACCACGACCCTTGCATGAAATCGTCGAACCGGGCTGGGCGAAAGCCCTGGAACCCGTGGCCGGGAAGATCGCCGCGATGGGCGACTTCCTGCGCACGGAGATCGCCGCGGGACGCACCTACCTCCCGGCCGGGCCGAACGTGCTGCGGGCCTTCCAGCAGCCCTTCGACGACGTTCGCGTCCTGATCGTCGGTCAGGACCCGTATCCCACTCCGGGGCACGCGGTGGGCCTGTCGTTCTCGGTCGCGCCCGAGGTACGCCCGCTGCCGGGCAGCCTGATCAACATCTTCCGGGAGCTGAACACCGACCTCGGCCTGCCCCAGCCGTCCAGCGGCGACCTCACCCCCTGGACCCGGCAGGGCGTCCTGCTGCTCAACAGGGCGCTCACGACGGCTCCGCGCAGCCCGGCCGCGCACCGGGGCAAGGGCTGGGAGGAGGTCACCGAGCAGGCGATCCGGGCGCTGGCCGGGCGCGGCAAGCCGCTGGTGTCCGTCCTGTGGGGCCGGGACGCCCGCAACCTCCGTCCGTTGCTCGGCCAGTTGCCGGCCGTGGAGTCCGCGCACCCCTCGCCCATGTCGGCGGACCGCGGCTTCTTCGGCTCCCGCCCGTTCAGCCGGGCCAACGACCTGCTGATCCAGCAGGGGGGACAGCCGGTGGACTGGCGCCTGCCGTGAGGCACCTCCCATGAGGCACCTCCTATGACGAAGGGAGCGGCGCCGCGCGCCTTCGACCGGTGGGGCGGCGCCGGGCCGCTCACTCAGCCGGGTGATGAAAAGCTGCTCTCCGTAGTACATACAAAAAGGGATTGATCCCACTCGGACGTGAAGTGTCCGACAGTTGGCGGGATCACCTCCGAATCATGCGTAACTCATCAGACAAAACCGGACGGATACCGCTCACCTGCACCCTCCCCGAACAGGGGAGCCCCCTGAGCCAGTAACATGCGTCGCCATGAGCTCCCCCACTGGGCCCGCGTCCGGCCTGCCAGTACGAATGCCGCGACCTCGCCAGCCCGGGCGGCACCGCCGACCCGAGCCGCTGGTGGCTCCCGAGGACGCGCCCGCGCTCGTCCTCGCGGTGCCGGGTACCCCCAGCGCAGCCACCCGCGGCCTCGCCGAGGAAGTCGTGAGCATCGCCCGCTCCGAGCTGCCCGGCCTGGATGCCAGGATCGGGTACCTGGACGGCGACGACGCCGAGTTCCCCACCCTGCAGTCCGTGCTCGCCGGTGCCGCCGAGGAGCGCACCGCCCGCTATGAGCAGGCCGTCGCCGCCGGTGTCGAGGGCGTCAAGATGCCCGACGGACCCGTCGCGGTCGTCGTGCCGCTGCTGGCAGGCCCGGACAGCGCGCTGCTGCGCCAGGTCCGCCAGGCGGTCATGGAGAGCCGGATCGCCGCCGACCTGACCGACGTCCTCGGCCCGCACCCGCTGCTCGCCGAGGCGCTGCACGTGCGGCTGTCGGAGGCAGGTCTGGCCCGCGCCGACCGTGCCCGGCTGTTCACCGTGGCCACGGCCGCCGACGGCATCATCCTCGCCTCCGTGGGCGGCGAGGAGGCCGTGCAGGCCGCCGGGATCACCGGCATGCTGCTCGCCGCGCGCCTGGCCGTGCCGGTGATGGCCGCGGCGCTGGACCAGGAGGGTTCGATCTCCTCCATCGCGGAGCAGCTGCGGGCGTCGGGTTCGCAGCAGCTGGCGCTGGCGCCGTACCTGATCGGTCCCGAGATAGACGGAGACCTGCTGGCGGCGGCCGCCGAGGAGGCGGGGTGCGCCACGGCCGAGCCGCTGGGTCCGTATCCGGCGATCGGCAAGCTGGCGCTGGCCAAGTACACGACGGCACTGGGGATCGCTCCGCAGCAGCCGCAGGGTACGCCGGTGCGCTGAGGCCGGCGCGAGTCTCCCGACGGGTTCCTTCCTGGAAGGGACCCGTCGGTCTTTTCAGCCGAAGACCACGCAGGACGCCGCCGGGATCTCCACCGAACCGTCGTAGCGCGGCACGCCCGTCTCCTGGCCGACGGCGAACCAGGTGATGTCCCCGGAGCGTTCGTTGGCCGAGTAGAGGAAACCCCCGGACTCGGTGAGGGCCCTCGGCCAGTGCCCGCCGCACGGGACCGTGGCCGTCAGGCGGAGTTGGTCCCCGTCGACCGCGAACGTCGTCAGGACGTCCTCGCCGCGGGTCGCCGTCCAGACGAACCGGCCGTCGGGCGACACGACGATGCCGGACGGGTAGGCGTCGCCGGCCGGGGCGCCGGGCAGCACCGGGGTCTCGGCCAGGGGCTTCAGGGCGCCGGTCCCGGCGTCCCAGCGGCAGACCGTGACCGTCGGGGTGAGTTCGTTGACCACGTACGCGTACCGGCCGCCGGGGTGGAAGGCGAGGTGACGGGGGCCGGAGCCGGGGCGCAGGGCGAACTCGCGGTGGACGGCGAGGGCGCCGCCGGTCAGCGTGCAGACCCGGACCGAGTCGGTGCCGAGGTCGACGCTGACCGCCCAGCGGCCGCTGGGGTCCGGCTGCACCTGGTGGGCGTGCGGGCCGCGCTGGCGGCGCTCGTGCGGTCCGGAGCCGGTGTGCCGCAGCACCCCGGAGGCGGTGCCGGCGAGCGTGCCGTCGGGGCGGACGGGGACGGCGCTGACGCTGCCCGAGCCGTAGTTGGCGGTCAGGACGTGACCGTCGAAGACGCTGAGGTGGGTGGGGCCGCTGGCGTCGACCGGGACCGGCGGTCCGGCGAGCCGCGGCTTGTCGTCGTGGACGTGGTACGCGGCCACCGCGCCGTCGGCGGTCTCGCTGACCGCGTAGAGGGTGCGCCCGCCGGGTGAGAGCGCGAGATACGACGGGTCGGGGACGCCGTCGACACTCTCCAGCAGGGCCAGGGCACCGCTGTGCGGATGGACCGCCGCCGTGACGACCCCCGGTCCGCCCGCCGCCGTGAACGACCCGATGAAGGCCCTCCGCCGCCTGCCGCCGTCTGCCACCGGTGTCCCCTCTCGATACGAGCCGGTACGAGTCAGTACTACGAGCCAGTCCGGGCCGACGGTAGCAGTTTGCGGTCTAGACCAAGACTTCCGGGGCGGCGCGTCTCAGGCGCCGACCAGGGGTGAGCCCGAGGGGGCGCGCAACGGCTCGGCGAGTTCGGCCAGCGCGCGCTCCACGCGGTGCAGATGGGCGAGGGCGGGCTCGGTGGGCGGCTCGGCGGGGCCCGCGCTGTGTGCGCAGCCCCGGGTGAGTGCCTCCACGGCAGCCTCGACCCGCCAGCAGGTGGCGGCCAGCCGGGCGTCGTGGGAGGCCTCGGGATCGGCGGCGACGGTGACCAGCCCGCGGATCTCCCGGGCGCAGTCGTCGAGCAGGGCGAGGACCCGGCGGGCGCGGCGCTTGCGCCCGGTCATCGGGGTGAGCGGGTGGACGAGGGGGGCGACCGAGAGCCGTACCCGGCCCAGCAGCTGCTCCAGTTCGGCGAGCCGGGCGGCTGCCTCGGCCGTGCAGGCTTGGACGCAGCGCAGGGCACGCTGGATCCAGGCGTCGGTGGTCAGGTGGGTGGTGACCGGCAGCACGAACAGCACGAACAGCACGGCCAGTGCCGCGCCGAGGGCGCCCACCGCGGTCTCGGTCAGCCGGAGCGCCAGCAGGCCGGGGGTGAGGACGCCGATGAGGCCGTAGAGCCGATGAGGCCGTAGAGGAGCCCGGCGAGGAAGGTCACCCAGAGCATCATGAATGCTGTAGTGCAGCGGTTCTCGCAGGTCAAGAGGCTGCCGGCCGAGAGGGGGTCAGCAAAAAGTCAGCATCAGCGTGTCGCGCGCCGATGGCAGGAGTCATCGCCACCCCGATCGCGCTTGAAGGCCGGTGCGCTATCCGTGACGTAGCGAAGCCATGTCACATCTCGACGGGTCCATCCCAGCTGCTGACGGTTCGCCTTCGCTGCGGTGGCACAACGTCCTCGACAACCAGCCCTACACCCCAAGCTGCCTCGCCTGAACCGACAGCTCGCATGGGCAGCAGCCGACTGCCAACAGGTCTGTTCGCAGGACAGCGGTCACGTGTAGCACGCGATCCCCGGTTACGGAAATCGGGGATTCTCCGGACCATGGCCTTTGTCCACAGCAGCCTTCTTCGCCAATGGAACGCCTTGAACCAGACCTGACTGCCCATCTGCACCCTTCCGATTCAGCTCAGCCCCTCCCCTCAAAGCAAATCGACCCCGCCCCTGGAGAAACCAAACAATGGCCACCAAGACCCTCACCCGCGGCATGGGCACCTTCTTCAAGGAATGCGACCATCCCCCGAGCCACTGGTCCAAGTGCCCTCACCCTTACAAGATCAGGTACCGGGATGCCACAGGTCGGCAGCGTGAAGAGGCCGGCTACGCCACTCAGGACAAGGCGACGACTCGGCTCACCGAGATCCACCAGGCAAAGAAGGGGCCGCTCAAGACTGGGAACACAGAAGCCCAGGAGATAGCCGAGATGCGGTTCGAGGACTTCGCGGCTCGGTATATCTCGAATCGGAAGCGTGGCCTGGAGTCCAACACCATCGACCAGTACGAGCGCGGCCTCAAGACCCAGATCAACCCGCACGTCGGGAGTCGCCGCGTCGGCACATTCACACCCGGAGTGATCGAGGACTGGCTCAACGGAATGGAGCTGAACAAGGTTGGCCTGGCCAGCCAGAAGAACGCATACCTTGTTCTGAAACTCGTCATCGACGCGGCGCGTCATCGCGGGGCGATCACACTGGACCCCTTCCTTGACATCACCCCTCCCGACTATGTGCCGAATGAGGTGATCATTCCGATCTTCGAAGAGCTCAATGCCATCCGCGAAGCGGCCGAGGACGACGACCTCTGTCTTGTCATTGAGCTCATGTCTGGGTGCGGCCATCGCAACGGAGAAGCTCATGCCGTAAACATCAAGTCGATTGTGGCTGACGATGTCTATCGGATCAACGAGCAGATCCACAGCAATAAGGTCCAGCCCGCACCGCTAAAGCACCGCAAGCGTGGAGAATTCCGCGAAGTGCCACTCCCCAGAAAGACCCACGACTTCTTCTCGTATTTTACCGATAAATACGGTACCGACAAGAACGGCTACCTTCTTGTCAAGGGAAACAGCTCCGGCAACCAGCACATGCAGCACTACTTCTACGGGAAACAGACCCTGCGATGGCGATGGGACAGGTGTCTCGAACGCGCCGACGTAGAGGTCAAGTACACGATGTACTCCCTCCGCCACTACTTCGCATCGAACTGCCTTACCCACGGCATTCCCATCACTGATGTGGCGGAGTGGATGGGTCACAAATCAATCGAGGTCACCTACCGGATCTACCGGCACCTCGTGCCGGGCTCCATCACGAGAGCAGCCAAGATCCTCAACGAGCGGCTGTGAGTCTGGCAGAGAGCGCCGGACCGTAGGTCGACGCTCTTCCTCCCGCTCAGGAACGGACAAGTGGAGGGCGCGGAGACAACCCAAGAGGCATCGCCAGCTCCGACAGAGCCTTCTCCAAGCCGCGCAGATGCACGAGGGCCGACTCCGTCTCGTCCTGCTGGGGCAGCTCGCCGTTAGCGGACGCCACTCGTCTGCGCCCCAGGCCGCTGACAGTGAGCGCATCCACCGCTGCCTCGACGCGCCAGCAGGCAGCGGCCAGACGGGCGTCGTGCGACGCGACAGGATCGGCGGCAACGCACACCAGACCCCGCACTTCGCGGGCGCAGTCGTCGAGCAGCTCAATGACCTGGCGGGCACGGGATTTCCGAGCACGGAAGGGAGTCAAAGGGTGCATCAACGGAGCGAGGGCCATCCGTACCCGGCCGAGCAGCAGTTCCAGTTCGGCGGCGTGCGGGGCAGGGTCGCCCATCGGGTCTCCAGCGAGGCGAGCGGTCGCTTCGGCGGTGGCCGCGTGGACGCAGTGCAGTGCCCGCTGGATCCAGGCATCGTTCGTGGCGTGCGTGGTGACCGGCAGGACGAGGGCCACGGCCAGCGCGGCACACAGCGCGCCCACACCGGTCTCTGCAAGACGGAGCCCGAGCAGGCTGAGGTCCAGCACGCCCAGCAGGCCGTAGAGCAGGCTGACCATAACCGTCACTGCCAGCATCATCCAGGAATACGAGACGGCGGCGGTGTAGAAAATGCCGAAGACACAGACGGCAACGAGGGCGGCCGTCGGCGCGGGCGCGCCGTGCAGCGGGATGGCGACCAGCAGACCGACGGCGATACCGATCACAGTTCCGAAGACCCGGCGGAAACCGCGGACCAGGGTTTCGCCGCGAGAAGCCGTGTTGACGAAGATCCACCAGGCAGTACCGACGGCCCAGTACCAGCGCTCTTCGGAGAGCAGCTGCCCGACCAGAAGCGCGAGAGTCGAGGCAGCAGTGGCCTGGAAGGCTTGCCGGGTGGTGGGCCGCGCCAATCCGCTGCCGGGCAGGGCCGGCGGGGCTGCCGCGGGTGGGGTGTAACGCTCGATGGGCCAGAGCACGAAGCGCGTGGCGCCGGCCGCGAAGAGGGCAAGGCTTATGGCGGTGTACAGCTCGGGCAGTTGAACGGGAACCGCGTGCAGGAACTGCGCGATGAAGAAGCTCATGAACGCGAAGATCCCGAGCGCGTGGCCCCGCGGGCCCCAGCGGCGGGCATAGACCCCGCAGAAGACGACGGCCAGGAACGCGGCGTCACGGGCCGGGGTGATGCCGTGCAGTGTGGTGGCAAGCGCCAGCACGGGGAATCCGGCGATAGGAAGCAGGGCGGTGGTGAGCAGTTGGCCACGGACGGTCGCATCGGTGACCGTGAAGAGGGCGAGCAGTGCCGCGAGCCCTCCGGTGATCGATGCGGTGAGCGATAGCCCGCAGAGTTCGGAAACGGCGACGGCGGCGGCGACACCGATGACAGCGCGGGTCGCGTTCCGCAGCCTCAAGCGCCCCGGGTCCGGAGCCACGAACATCCTTTTCACGGCGGTGCGCCGCCCCCTCATGGTGGTACGCGTACTACCGGCGGTCGTCCCGGGTGGCGGACAACAAGCAGGCACGACAAAGGCACCGCGGTCCGGACCCGGCCTCGTCGCCGTCCGGCGCTACGCGGCGCCACAAGTACATGGGTAGGACAAAGATAACCACCGCCCTACCCATCGGCTCAACAGTCGCGCCGTTGACTGCGCCAATGGCACAGCTGATCCGTCTCCATGTCGACCACTGGGAGGCCAATGGATCAGACTTCACCCAGGCCCTGGGCAACAGCTGACCGGACTCTGGTAGCCACGCGCCACGCCCATCTGTGATCTCACGGCGACTTCCGCCGCATCTCACTTGGCCGGCTCCCCGACGATTGTGAAGACGTACCCGATTCCGGCTCACAGCGAGCCGATCTGCCCAGCGCCCGTGAACCGACCGCCATGGACACCAAACCTGCTGGCGGACCGACCGTATATAGCAGCGAATCCCCGGTTATGGAACCCGGGGATGCTCCGGAACATAGGTGTCACCCGTGTGCGATACGTGGCAGTAGCGCACTGCGGAAGATGGTGACCGATACCCACCTAAAGGACTCCGATGCTCGACGCCGCGAACACCCCTCCTGATGGCATCCAGCCTTCGCCCACCCCTCCTCGAAGGACCCGCCGAGTGGAGCCCGTCCTCATGGATACCAATGAGCTCGCAGCGATGCTGAACATGTCGGCAAGCTGGATCGGGCCTTGTCCCCGAGGGGTGGACACCTGTTCGTGTCGTTACGCGGCGAGTGTCAGGGTAGCTGACTGTTGCTCGTAGGCGATCGGTGCCTGCTGTCCGTTCGCCGAGTGTCGTCGGCGGGTGTTGTAGCGGCTGGTCCAGCGGAAGACGGCCAGGCGGCAGGCGCGGGCCCCGCCGAAGCGGCGGGCGCCGCGGAGCGTCTCGCGTTTGAGGGCCGCGTTGAAGCTCTCGGCGAGTGCGTTGTCCGCGCTCGTGCCGACCGCACCCATGGACTGTCGTACCCCCAACTCGGCTTATACATCGGCGAATTGGCGGGAGGTGTATTGCGCTCCGTGATCGGTGTGGAAGACGGCTCCGGCCAGGCTGCCGCGGACCCGGGCGGCTGCCCGGAGCGCGTCGGCGACCAGCGAGGTGCGCATGTGGTCGGCGATCGACCAGCCCGCCAGGCGGCGCGAGAAGCAGTCAATCACCGTCGCCAGATACAGGAATTCACCGTCGCCCACCGGCAAGTACGTGATGTCGCCGACGTACTTGGTGTTCGGCGTGCTTGCGGTGAAGTCGCGCCGGAACAGGTCCGGCACCGGCGTGGCGGACGGTTCGGGCACCGTGGTGACCTGGCGCTTGCGCAGCCGCAGCCCGGCGATGCCGAACTTCCGCATGACCCGTCCGACACGCTTGTGGTTCACGCGCTCGCCCTGGTCGCACAGCTCGGCGGTGATCCGAGGCCGGCCGTAGGTGCCGTCCCACTCGGCGTGCACGGCCCTGATCCGCTCGGCGAGCGCGGCGTCCGCCCGCTCACGCGCGGCGCGGGCCTGACGGCCGGCCCGCCATTTGTAGAAGCTGGAGCGGGCGACCTCCGGTACGTGACACAACCGCTTCACGCCCCAGGCGCGGTGGTGGTCCTCAATGAACTTGAAGCGGTTCACCAGTTCATCTCGGTGGCGAAAAACTTCGTCGCCTTGCGGAGGATGTCCCGTTCGGTGGCCAGCGTCGCGTTCTGCTTGCGCAGGTCCTTGTTCTCCGCGCGCAGGGCCGCTATCTCGGCCTCCAGCTCTTCCTTCGTGGCCTCGCTCACCGGGACGTCCTTCGTACTCTTGATCATGGCGCCGCTCTGGCCGCGGCCGGCCCGCTCGGCCCGCACCCAGTTGCGCAGCGTCTCCCGGCTGATCCCCAGATCCTTGCCGATGCCCTCGAAGGTATGGCTCGGATACGACAGGTACAGCGCGACAGCGTCCGCCTTGAACTCGGGCGAATAGACCTTCATCACCATAAGAGATCCCTCCTGCCCGGCCCCCGCCGGGGCCGGGCTCAGAGGTGTCCACCACTCAGGGACAGGTCCCCGCGACCGATCAGGCTTCGTCTGCGAGTCGTTCATCGCGGATCTCGGCCCATCGCAAGGAGCTCCGGATGCCGTCCGCGATGCTGTGGCGGGGCTCCCAGCCGAGGAGCCGCTTGGCGCGAACGCTCCGTGTGAAGGCACCGGCAGCGTCGCCGGGACGGGGATCGGTCTCCACAACGGGGACCGGTGGTGTGACCACACTGTTGAAGGCGTCCACCAGTTCTTTGACCGTGGTGCCGGTCCCGGTGCCCAGGTTGATCACACTGGACCGCGTGGAGCCACTCATGACCTCGTCGAATCGTTGCAGTGCCGACACGTGAGCGGTGGCCAGGTCCCACACGTGGATGTAGTCGCGGATCCCCGAGCCGTCCCGGGTGGGCCAGTCGGTGCCCGTGATCCGGAACGGCTCGCCCTCGGCGTGTGCCTCGATGAGCTTGCCCACGGCATGGCTGGGACGCCTCACTTGCAGGCCCGTGCGGAGCTCGGGATCCGCGCCGACCGGGTTGAAGTAGCGCAGGGACAGGACCCGGATCGGCTGGGCGGCGGCAATGTCGGCGAACATGGCTTCGCACACTGCCTTGGTACGCGAATAGGGGCTCAGCGGCTCGAGCGGGGAGTCTTCGGTGACGCTGAAGTCCGCACCGGCGGCGTAGATCGAACCGGATGAGGAGAAGATCATTCTCCCGCATCCGTTCCGGACGAGGTGACCGACGAACTCCAGACTCTTGACCACGTTCGCCTGGTAGTAGCCCACCGGATCGGCGACGGAGTCCGGGACGAGGATGAGAGCCGCGCAGTGAACGACGGCGTCGATGTCAGGGTGCTCGGTGAAGATCCGGTCGATCAGGGCACCGTCGGCGATGTCGCCCTCGTAGAAGAGCCGCCCCTCGGTGAACTCCCTTCGCCCCGTCACCAGATTGTCGAGCACGACCGGGGTGATACCGGCATCCAGGCAGGCTGAGCCGACGGTGCTGCCGATGTAGCCGGCGCCACCGGAGATCAGTACCTTCACTCGCGGGAGACCTCTCTGCTTGCGGTACGTGAGGAGCCTTGGACCTTGGCTGTCACAGCAGGTCAGTTCGTCCGGCCGGGCACCCAGGCGCTCAGCGGGACGAAGGCGCCGAGGTCTGCCACGCTCGCCCCCGCGTCAACGCGGTACGGGCTGCCCAGGCAGTCGTCGTTCGGGAAGAGGGCCGCACTGGCCGTGTGGGTGTTGGCCGCGGACTCGACCCGTCCGGCCCACCCGTGGTCGACGAGGCTGATACAAGCCCCGCTGGTGGTCAGCGAGGAGAGGGTCAGACGTTCACCGCCAAAGCCCTGCACGGAGTACAGGCACAGAGCGCCGGACGGGCAGTCGGCCGCCTGGGCGGCGTGGGCCGTGGTCGAGGTCAGGGCAGCCAGGGCCAGCGCGGCCGCCGACGCAACTCCAGCGGTCAGCCTTCGCGTTCGGTAGGGCCGCGCGGACGTACGCTTGCCTGCGGTGAGCTTGTTCATCTCGTGAATCCCTTCGTCGTGAGACGGTCACTGCTCGTCGTTGCTGACGATGACGACCTTGGCTCCCTGGTAGCCGTGGCCGTTGACGCCGATGAGTTCGACGGCCCGCTCGTGTTCGTCGAGCGGGATGTGGTGGGTGACGATGCGTTCCAGCGGCAGGTGCTCGGCCAGCGCGAGGGCGCGGGGGAAGGACGGCGCGTTGTAGTCGCCGGCGCCGACGATGCGCAGGCCACGGCGGAGGATGTCCAGTGGCTGCACCGTCACGCGGGCCCGGTCGTCGAAGCCCATGACCACGACGGTTCCCGCGGTGTCCACCAGCCGCAGCGCCGTGTCGAGCAGGCTGCCGACGGTGTCGATGACCGTGCGGGACCGGGGCGCCGACGCGGCCGTGTCCGGCTCGGTCACGCTGAGGGGCGCGGAGACCGGCAGATCGTGCAGGAGCTTGGCCGCGAGCTCACGCCGGAACGGGTCCGTCTCGACGAGGACGACACCGCTGCCCAGGTGGAGCGCCGCCATCGCGGTCACCAGACCGATGGGTCCCGCGCCGAGGACGGTCACGGCTTCGCCGGGCACGATCGACGCCGCGTCGAGGTTGTTGAGCACGCAGGCCAGCGGCTCCACGACCACCGCGCGGTCCCAGCTCATCCCGTCCGGCAGCCGGTGTACGAACCTCTCGGGCAGGACGATGTAGTCGGCGTAGGACCCGTCCCGGTCCAGGCCCACCTCGGTCCCGGCCTTGTTCATGCAGTGCTGGAATCGTGCCGCAGCGCACTGGGGGCAGGCCGAGCAGTACAGCGTGGGGTTGATCACGACACGGTTGCCCGGCGCGAACCGGCTCGCAGGGCCCGCGCTCTCGACCCGGCCGACGGCCTCGTGCCCCATGACCACGCCCGGCTCCGCCGGGAACTTGCCCGTCAGCACACCGCGATCGGTGCCGCAGATACCGGTCTGCACCACGCGGATGCGAACGTCATCGGGTCCGGTCAACCGGGGATCCGGCCGCTCGGTGCGGACGAGAGTGCCGTTCTCGCCGAAAGTGAGCGCACGCATACAACCTCCGTACGAAGTAAGGGAGTCGGGTGTCACCAACGGATGGTGTCGAGCAGGTGCGCGTGCAGCTCCGCGGTCGAGGCGGCGATGCACGAGCGCTGGTTGAGCGGAGACAAGTCGAGCAGGGCCGTCTCGTCCAGGCCTTCGCCGTACGCGTCGGTGATCACCACACCGGCCCTGCGGGCCAGGACCACCGCGGCCGCGATGTCGTAGGGGAACAGGTGGAGGACATCGCCGCCGCCGACCCTGCGGAACTCGGGCTCCGTCTCGGGCCGGTCCCGCAGGATGCGGTTGCCGATGTCGACGTATGCGTCCAGCTGGCCGGTCACGATGCGGCTGATGGAATAGCAGGCGCTGTTGAAGACGAAGACACCGCCCGTGTTGGCGGAGGCGTCGACCAGGTGGGCGTACGCGTCCGACATGAGCCGCATGGGGTGACCGTTGAACTCCAGCGACCAGAACATGTGGCGCGGGGAGACTGTGGCGCTCAGCGACGGGACCGGCGCGGCGAAGCCGTCGGCCTCCACACCCGCGGTCTCGGGGCCGGCGTACATCCAGGCGCCCGATGCGAGTTCCATGAGGAGTGCGTGCGTGACATCGCCGATGGTGGGGGTCGGCTTGTCCAATGGAGCGACCGCGATGGAGACCATCGCCATCTCCAGGCCCGCCGACGCCGGCCGGGTGCCGTCGATGGGGTCGATGACGAGGAGATGGCGCGGGTCGTCCCCGGTGTCCCGGCGATGGTTGTCCTCGGTCTGCACGGCCAGGGGGACGGAGGCGTTGGCCAGCAGGTACTTCCACAGGGCCGCCTCGGCGACCGCGTCGATGTCGAACTGGGCGTCACCGCCCGGGGAGACACCCAGCACCCGCCGGGAGAGCTGGGCCGGGCCGGCGGCCCGCAGTCTGTCGCGGATCGCCTCGGCTGTGCCGATCAGCAGGTCTTTCACGTGAGGACCTCCGTGAGCAGGGCGTCGAGGCGGTCGCACATGAGGCCGGCCTCCTGAAGCGTCATCGTGAGCGGGGGCCGGATCTTGAAGACGTTGCCGAAGCCGTAGCGCGAGCTCCGGATGATCAGGCCGTGGTCCATCGCCCGTTTTACGACCGTGTTGGCGAGGTCGACGGAGGGTTCTCCGGCTTCTTCCACCATCTCCACGCCGATCATCAGACCGACGCCACGCACATCGCCGAGCTGGGGGAACCGCGTCTGCATGACGCGCAGGCGCCGCATGACGTACTCCCCGACGGCGGTGACGTTGTCGAGGAAGCCGGGCCGGCCGATGATCTCCAGGGTCGTATTCGCCGCCGCGGCCGCCATGACGTTCGCCCCGTACGTGAAGGAGTGGTGGTGGGCGTCGAGGCCGGCCAGGCGGTCGTTGGTGAGGATCGCCGCCACTTGGGCACCGGATCCGCCGAGGCCCTTGGCCACGGTGATCGCGTCGGGTTCGACCTCGAAGTAGTCGGCAGCGAACATGTGGCCGGTGCGGCCGATGCCGGTCTGTATCTCGTCGAAGATCAGCACGATCCCGCGTTCGTCGCAGAATTCGCGGAGCCGCTGGAAGTATCCCGGCGGGGGGACGATGTTGCCGCCGTTGCCGGATATCGGCTCCACCATCACCGCGGCGATCTGACCGGTGCTGGCGTACTCGATGAAGTCGTCGATCCTGTCGACGCACATCATCGCGCAGCTCGCCGGGGTCTGGCCGTAGAAGCAACGGAAGCAGTACGGGTCGGGGACCTGGAGGCCGCCGGGCAGCAGGGAGGGGAAGGGCTCCTTCCGGAAGGCGTTCCCGGAGAGGGACGCCATCATCATCGTCTGGCCGAGGTGGCTGCGGAACAGGGTGATGACGTCCCGTTTCCCGGTCGCCACCTGTGCCATCTTGATCGCGCCCTCGTTGGCGGCGGAGCCGCTGGAGACCTTCAGGTGCACCTTGGTCAGGTTCTTCGGCGACACGGAGACTAGACGGTCGACGAGTTCGTTGACGGGTTCGCTCTGGAAGGACGACGTGATGTGGACCAGCTGGCTGGCCTGCTTCTGGATGGCAGCCACGACCTCGGGATGGCTGTAGCCGAGGCTGAGGTTGAACGTGGCGGCCGCACAGTCGATGTAGTCGCGGCCCAGGTCGTCGTAGAGGTAGACGCCCTCCCCACGGGTCATCCGGTGATCGGAGACCGGGTAGTACAGGCCTTCCGGGACCTGCCTGTCGGGCATGGTCATTTCTCTCCTGACGGCTCAATCGTGTGGTGTACCGCAGGGGGCGGACCGTCGGTGTGCGCTGCCGTCGTCGACACGTCGGGGTGCGCGGCGGCGCGGGTCCGTGCCGGGGTGGGCCCGCCCGCGCCGGCGCGCCGGATCAGGGGGCCGCTCAGCGCGACCGTGACAGCGAGGAGGAGCGGAATCAGCAAGGCGGTCGACAGGCTGGTCCAGTCCGCCAGTGAGCCGACGAGCGGCGGGCCCGCGAGGAAGCCGAAGTAGCCCAGCGTCGCGGCACGGGCGAGCGCCGCCCCGGACTGGTCGGTGCTGAGATTACCGACGGCCGTGAAGATCTGCGGTACGACGGTCGACACGCCCGCGCCGGCCAGCAACCAGCCCAGCAGGATCGGCACCAGATGCCCGGACCACACCACCAGGGCGAGGCCCGCGGCGGCCGTCGCGCCGCCCCAGCGGACGACCATGACCGATCCGTACCGGGCGACAATACGATCGCCCAGCGCCCGGCCCGTGGTCATGGCTGCGGCGAAGGCGGCGTAGGCGAGGGCCGCCACGCCGTTGTCCGCGTCCACCGTCTCCTGGAGGTGAACCCCGCCCCAGTCCGCGGCCGCTCCCTCGACGACCATGCTGCTGAACGCGACGCAACCCAGGAGCGTGGCGAGCAGGGGCAGCCGTCCCATGGCGCCGGCCCCCTCCTCCTTGGCGTCGTCGGTGTCCGAGGGGGCCACCTTCGGCAGCAGCCTGCACCTGAGCGCCACGGCCGCCGAGCCGAGCACCACGGCCGCCACCGGCAGGGAGATCTCACGGGGGACGTCCAGGCTCAGCAGCAGGGCGCCGACCCCGGCGCCCACCACTCCGCCGACACTGAACACGGCGTGGAAGGCGGACATGATGGGCCTCTCGTAGCGCCGTTCGACCTCGACGGCCTGCCCGTTCATCGAGACGTCCATCAGGCCGTTGGCCGCGCCGAGCAGAGCGAGTGAGAACACCAGCCACGGCAGCGAAGTGGCGAAGGCCGGACCCAGCAGGGTCAGCGGAAGCAGTACACCGCTGACCCGGGTCACGGCGGCCGAGCCGACGCGGTCGATGAGCCGGCCGGCGATCTGCATGGCGGCCAGGGCTCCGCCGGCCACCACCAGCAGCGCCGCTCCCAGTTGCAGGGGGCTCAGGTCCAGGTCCCGCTTGATGTCGGGGATGTGAGCCACCCACAGAGCAAGCGCCGTGCCGTTGATGCCGAAGTATCCGAAGACCGCGGCGCGAGCAGCCGCAGCTCTGGGTTCCATGCAGGTTCTCCTGTCTGGTGGGTGTGGGCCGCCCTGCGGTGCTGCGGGAGGAGCCGGGACTCGGTGCGTGCGCTATCGGATGGTCTTGAGCAGGGGAACGAGCTCCGGCCACGGTCCGTAGTCCGTGTAGGCACTGCCGCAGCGGTGCAGCGCGAGCTCCTGAGCGGTGACGTCGATACGTCCGCCGTTGGCCTTGAGGTGCTGGAGCATCCGGCGTGACTCGTCCACGGTGTCGGGGTAGGTCAGGTGCCAGTCGCCGGACGAGTACGCCTGCTCCCGCTGCACGAGCCGGGGCAGCACCGAGTCGTTCCATTTGAAATGGTGGACCTGGGGGAAAGCCTCCTCGGCGGGCATGAGCCGCCCCGTCTCGGCCCCGTGCTGTCCGAGGTGCAGTCGTACCTCGCCGCGGGCCAGGGTCACCTTGGACGAGCCGGCGCCCGGCAGGCGCAGCGTCACGAGTCCGGCGAGCGGGTACTGCACCCAGATGGATTCGTGCGGTTTCAGCGCCGTCAGACTGCCGTCGGCGGACACCCGGTCCAGCAGGGCACCCTTGACGTAGTCGTACCCGCCGGCCTCGCACGCGGCGATGATGTCGGTCAGCGGCCGGTCGTAGACATGAAACTCGTCAAGGTCCGCGACGACCCACCAGTCCTTGGGATGCCGCCGCATCTGCGCCCGGATCAGATATCCGTTGAGGTCCTCGTCCCAAGGCCCCTGATGCACGGCTGCGAAGGAGATGCCGTGCCGCGCGACCACGTCCTGGGAGCGCTGGAAGTCAGGGTCGTCGAACGTCTCGATGTGCCGGGCGATATGGAAGGACTCGACACCGAGGGTGCGGTAGTGCGTAATCGCGGCATCCAGCAGGCCGGTGTCGGCACCGACGACGGATACGAAGCGGATCGTCACGTCAGATCTCTCTCGTCTTCATCCGGGCAGTTCGGTAACCCCTCGCCGGAGGACAGGGGGAGGGGACGGGAAGGAAGGGGAAGCGGCGCGGCGGTCGGATGCTGCCGCGCCGGCGCGCTAACTCGCTGCCTCCTGCGAACTCGCCGGCCTTCCGTCACCCCTGCCCCGCGAAGCCAGCCGGAAGAGGAGGAGTACGGCGGCGAGCGCGCAGAGGCCGGCACAGATCCAGAAGACGCTGCGGTACCCCGACTGCGCGGCGACCACCCCGGTGATGGCTCCGGCGAGCAGCTGGGCAACCGGGAAGGTGGACGAGTAGAGCGCGGACACCGTGCCGGTTCCGCCGGGAACCTCCTGTTGCACCACCACCATCGGGATACTCGTGATCACCGCGATCCACATGGCGTTCGGCAACTGGAGGGCGATCAGTACGGGCGCCGAGCCCGCCATCGGCAGCAGGCAGAAGAAGATGACGGCGAGGACCACGGCGGCGGCCACGATCCGCATCTTCCCGACGCGGTCGGCCAGACGGCCCACCGTGATCATCAGCGGAATCTCCAGCGCCGCGCAGGCTCCGGCCATCAAGCCGACCAAGAAGGCCGACAGATGCAGATCCTTGGTGACGTACAGGGCGATGGTGATCAGGTACATCTGGTTCGCCACGTTGACCGCCGTAACCGCGCCGAGCAGGAGCCAGGAACGGGGCGGCACCGTGGTGAGAACGCGGGGAAGGGCCGAACGGCGGTCCTCGGCCTTGTCCTTGGGGCCCGGCCGGGGCGGCGAGGCCAGGGCCGGCAGGAACCAGCGGCCGAGGACCACGGTCAGCAGAAGCAGGGCCGCCGCAGCCGCGTACATGCGCCCGAACCCCGCGTGGGTCAGCAGGAAGAGGCCGACCGGCGGACCGACCACCCATCCGGCGGAGAAGACCGACCGCACCGCGGAACTGAACGGGGTCACCTCTCTGCCGGTCGCGTCGGCGAATTCCTTGACGTATGCGAACAACTGGGAAATGTATGCCTCGTTGAGGCCGAGGAGCACGGCCCCGGTGGCGAACACCACCGCGTAGTCACGGGCGCCCGTGAAGATCAGCGCGCCGGCGACCCCTGCCAGCGCGGTCGAGGCAAGGGCGATCCTTCGGTCGGACAGCCGGTCGGACCACCAGCCCATCGCCAGATTGATGCCGATGCCGACGACGGCACAGCCTGTGAAGTACAAGCCGATGAGCCCGGGTCCCGCACCCACGGCATCCGCGAGGAACAGGCTGAGCGTGGTGCCGAACACCGACATCGCGAGGGCATAGCATCCGGCGGCGACCCCCAGGGACGTCGCCGTCCTGCTGGGCCGGCGCGCCCGAGGGGCACCTTCCGCGTCCCCGGCGTGCGTGAGACGCGCGAGCTTCACGTTGTTCCCCCGTTGCCCAGGTGATGCGTACGCCAGCGCTCGTCGTGAGTCGCCAGCCATTTGCCTACCGAAATCGCGGATGCGAAGATCGAGAGGCGAGGTTCGGTAGGGGCTCCGATCACGACAGCCTCACCGACGGCTTCGAGCATGGGAATGTCGTTGGCCCGGTCCCCGAAGGCGACGGCGTCGGCCGGCGTCAAGCCCGCCTCCTGGAGGATTCTCCGTACCGCATGTCCCTTGGAGGCGAGGGGCGACATTACTTCGACCGGTCCGCCTTCCTCCGGCCTGCAGGAGTAGGTGACGGTGACACCGAACCCCAGGGCCTCCGCCTTGTGGGCCAAGTCCCCGGCATTCAGGTCTCCGCTACGGCAGAGCAGTTTCGTGATGGTTAGGGCGCTGCTGGTCAGGTCCGGGATGTCCGCGCAGAATCCGTCCGCCCCCGTATCTGTGGCCGGCCACCAGGCATATCCCGGCTCGTAGCCGAATGCGGACTCGAACTCCGTCGCGAAGTTGACCTTGGGGTCGACCCTGCGGAGCGCTTCGGAGAAATCCCGCACCCGCTGTCCGTGCAGTGCAGCAAGGATCCGCGTCCCGCCGTCCACGACCTCCGACGCCCCGTTCGAGGTGACGACGCGACGGGAGAGCTCCTCGACCGCTGCCGGAAGATCGGACAGACAGCGTGAGGGACGCCCTGTCACGAAGACAAGACGGGCTCCGCCGGAGGTCACCTGCCGCAGCAGGTCAATGTCCTCGTCGAGGACGAGCCCACCCGGGCGCACGAGAGTCCCGTCGAGGTCGCAGAAGATCGCCCTGATCACTTCGTCCCCCGTCGACGCCGTATCACACTTCCGCGGCTCGCCACCACCAAGAGGTTCCTGAGAGCGGCGTACGCCCCTGCGCCGGGTTCGCCGCGCTGCACACCTCTCCACGCCACCGTGCACGCCTTCCTGAGTTCGTGGCGCAGGGACATGGTGGGCAGCACTTTCAGGGATTCACCGTGCGCCTGGCCCGCTCCGTAGGCCCGGACGCTTCTCAGGTCGTCCCGTACGCTGAGAGGTTTGTGCCAGATAACCGCTTGCGGGACGAGTCGCACCGGTACGTTCGACTTCCGCCGGCGCAGCTCGAAATCGCGGTCCTCGCGCCACTTCATGGCAGTGTTGAAGTGGTAGCCGCCCATCTTCTCCACGATGCCCGTGCTGTAGAGAAGCGGCGGGCTGTAGGCGTTGACCTTCTTCGTGACCAAAGGGTCTTCCGTCAGTCGCCGCGCCGCGGCCACCAACCGGCTGCCACGGCCTGCGGTTTCGAACTGAACGCGTCCCTTCACCAACCCGAAGGACGCTTCGGCCAGCATCGAGGCAATGGCTCCCGGCTCAAACACGCAGTCGGAGTCCATGAGGAGAACCAGCGGCGTGACCGCCTGCGTGATCGCGCGGTTGTAGGCCAGACCGATTCCGCTCTCCGAGGTGCTCAGGACGGTCACCTGCGACGCGGCCTTCGCATACGTCGTCAATCCCTCGAGGAACCAGTCCGGCGACCCGTTGGTGGAGATGATGACGGGGCAGAGGACGTCGATGGACGCCAAGCACCGATAGATCAGGGGATCGTCGCGCACAGGGATGATGATCGTCAGGTCGTGCGAGGACAAGGGCGGGGGCGTGGGGGAGACAGAAGGCGAGGAGTCGACGGAGCCGGCGCTCAATGGGAACTCCTCGGTCGGCTCACGGCTGCTTCGAACCGCCGGACCACGGCATCGGGATCGATGTGCGTCACCAGACGGTGTGCTCCATCTCCTGGCCTGAATCGAATGGCCCCGCGGCTCGCCAGATCTGTGTCGACGGAGATGGTCCCCGTCTCTTCCTTGTACGGCAGGGTGGCGTCCGCCATGAGTGAGGCCGCCACCACGTCCCAGATGGGTTCGCGGTCCGTGCTCTCGCCCCGCGGCGACTCGCGTTCGAGCTTGTCCAGAGCCGCACCCAGCGGAGTGCCGGTACGCCTGATCCGGTCCACCGCCGCCGGCACCAGCCGAGGGGCCTGCAGAACCTCGAGCGGGACCATCACCACGGTCTCCCACTCCGCCGACAGACACTCCTCCAGGGCTTCGGGGTCGGCGAACGTGTTGAACTCGGCGTGCTCCGTCACGTTTCCGCTCTCGATGGATCCACCGGAGATCCACAGACGATGCCGCGCCAGGACGGAAGGTGCGAGCTGCCGCAGGGCCCGGGCGATGTTCGTGACCGGACCGAGGGCGAGGACTTCGGACCCTTGAGATCGCGTCAGGGCCGCGGCCAGCGCATCGGGCGCCGGCCCGTCCTCGGTGCGGGTGCCCCAGAAGGCCTCGTTGTCCGGGCGCAGCGAAGCGACATACGTGTCCGCCGGCAGGTCCGCGACGACCCCGCGCACGCCCTCCCGGACGGGCTCGTACCACCACAGAGGCTTCTCGCACCCCCGTACGACACCGATGTCCAGAAGGTGATCACGGGCCAGTGCGTGCGCGTGTCGCGCCGAGGTGGTGGCAGTGGTGTTTCCGAAGACCGTGGTGATGAGGCGAGGGACCCGCGCCAGGGTGAAGAGATAGTGGAGCGCGAGGGCGTCGTCGTTGATGCCCAACGTATCGGTGTCGACGAGCAGATCGCGCTCGGTGTCCTGCTCAGAACTCAGCTCAGAACTCAATGGGGGCTCCCAAGCTCATCCAGTACCGGAGCGCCTGTGCGTAACCGCGCCCTTCGTTTTCGAGAAGGTCCACGGCCTCCTCCGGCCGCAGCACGCTGACGGAGTCGACCTGTTCGGCGCCGGCCGGGTTCGTGGGGGGACCGACGAGCTTTCCTTCGACCACTCCCCACAACCAGGCCTTCAGCGGGAAAGGAGCGTAGGGCTTGTAGGGGACGCGGTTGTAGCAGACGCCGCTGTGCGCGGCGAACCAGTGGGGTCGCCCCTTCATGAGGAAACCCGCCTCTTCGGCGAGTTCGCGACTCATGCAAGCGTCGACGGACTCACCTTCCTCCCTGGTACCACCAGGGAGGAAGGCCGTGCCGTCGGAAAGCCGGCAGACCACGACACCGTCCTCTACCAGGGGGATGGCCCGAACGCTCTGGACCACCTGATCCGGAGGCCGTCGGTCGGTGAACCTGACGATCGTCTGAGCCCACTCCCAGTCCTCTAGGTGTTCTCGCACACCAGCCCCCGGGCTCCTGCCGCCTCGGCGATGAACTTCAGATCGGTCCGGTAGGTCACGAACGATTCCGCGTACGGGACGCCGATGGCGGCCCCCTGGACAGCGTCGGCCCGCTCGATCCCGCTCATGGACCGCAGATGCGGGTCCGGCTTGGTCTGATGTCGGTAGCACGCGACCGCGGCCTGTTTCTGCCCGTAGTGCTCGGTGATGTCGAGGGTGGCTGTCGCCTGCTCCAGCTGCGAGCTCCATGAATCCTCGGGACACTGATAGCCCAGGATCACGGACGGAGCGTGATGGCCGGCTCCGCGGTTGCGGCATGCGGCGAACGCCGCCTGGTGGGCCACCTGGTGGTCCTGGTGGAACGCTCCGCGAGCCGGTAACAGCACGAGTTGTGGCCGCACACGGTCGATCGAGATCGGAGAGCCGGACTCTATCGACTCGACGAGTCGAGCCGTGTGTGTGTGCAGTGTGTCCCGGTGATCGCCGTCCTCGATCATCACGTGGAAATCGCTGACGCCCAGCTTGCTGCATGCCAGCGCAAACTCCGTGCCCCGGTCGGCAGCTACCCGGGCGGCGGCCGGGCCACCGGTGTTGATCCCGTGCTGAACGATGAGCTCCACATAGACGTCCATGCCGGAGGCCGCCAGTGTCGCGATGGTGCCCCCGCACCCGAACGTCTCGTCATCGGGATGCGGCGCAATTACGAGCACGCTCCCACGCGCCATTTCTAATCCTTCCCCGTTCGCGGCTCCATGAGAGCGATGAATTCCTCTGCTTCCGGCCTGACTAGTGTTTCGTAGCTCGGAACACGCACGAGTAGAGTCGTGGTGAAAAAGCGCCTTCCATGCAGCCCTTCAGGCAGCTTTCTCTCTCCGCTGGTCAGCAGGGCAAGATACTGTTCCACCAGATGCGTCGTGCCCCAGAAAGCGGCCGCGCATCCGCCGCCGAACCGTACGTTGATCTCCGTGAAGACGATGCCGTCGGGCTGAAGGAATCCCTGCACACAGGAAGGCCCTACTACCTGAAGTTCTTGCAGCAGTTCGGCGATGAGCAGTTCCAGATCCGGGTGGTGGAAGGTCTCGGTGACCGTGGACATGCCCGAGCGCGTCCGCAGCCGCCGTCGGGCGACGACGAGCGGCAGATCCGAGCCCGTGTACAAACAGTCGGCAGAGAATTCCTGTCCCGTCAGCACTTCCTGAACCAATCCATCCGGATTCCGGGCCAGCCAGGCATCCAGCTCCGGCCGACTGGAGCAGACCATGGCATCCGCCCCGCCGCTGCCCGAGCGCGTCTTGACGAACACGCCGGCAGCCGGGAGGAGATCAGCGCGCAGGTCATCTGCCGAGAAGGAGACCGGCGTTCGGAATCGGGAGTCCCGGCTCAGCCGGCCTGCAAACTCTGCCTTGTCCGAGCAGACCCGGACCGTTTCAGGTGCGGGAATCCACTGCGTCAGACCCAACTCGCTCAGGGTGTCCACCTCGTGGGCGGCGTAACGCACCTCGGCGTCCGTGTTGAAGCTGACGCAGTCGGCTCCGAAGTCCTTCGCTGCCTTCGCCAGTGCTTCGAGGTAGGCGCCGCCTTCCGATGCCAGAGGGAGCAGTTGCGCCCGATGGGAGTTGGTCAGCAGTGCAGGGCAGAGGGGATCGGCGTCGGCCCAGAGGACCTCGTACCCGAGCTGCTCGGCTTGCAGCGCCACTGCGTAGCCGGATGCGCCGCCGGTTCCCGTGACAACTATCCGCATACGGTCCATTTCGTTCTCGAGCTCGCAGGAGTCCCCGCCGCGGGGCGGGAGGAAGCAGTGCCGTCGAGCACGCGACTAGTCCCACTCTCCTCGGGCCACGATCTCCCGGACGCGCTCGCCGAAGGTCGGGTCTGCACCCGGGTACGGATTGGCGATCACGGTGCCCTCTCCGAGGAAGTGGGCCATCCCGCGGCCCATCTTGCGACCCGCTTCGGTGTGGATGTCGAGCGCGTAGTCCGGGATGACCGGGCCACGGAGTCCCTTGTTCATCGTGTGGCGCGACCACATGCAGATTTCGTCCGTGGTCTCGTCCTTGGGGAACGCGACCAGGTAGCGGAGCGCCTGGACGAGGAAGCCCCAGCGTTCGCCGGTGCCCCGCTGCATGCGCATGCCCACGCGATGCAGGGACTCGACGACGAGTGTCTGCATGAATGTCCCGTCATTGCAGTCCGACACGGAGATCACCAAGAGTCGGTTCCACAAGTGCGCTTCCAGCTCCGGGCTCGTCTCGTACATCTCCCGGGCGACGAGAAGTGCCTCCTCCAGATTTCCCCTGCGGATGTATTTCTGCAGGGCGGATATCAACTCATCACACTGAAAGCCGCGGACGCTCGTCACGTCTGCCCAAGGATCTCGGGTGGTCGGCGGAAGGGACATGTTCCTCCTTGCAACTCGATCGGTGCCACAGCCCCTTGTCCGGGAGCTTGTGCTCGCTTCCGGCGGAATCTGTGCGATGTCACGGCGAGGCATTTCTCATTCCAACACGACCGCAAACGTAGATCGCGGCAGCGGGAAAGGGTAGGAACTTTCACGCCCCACAGCACCGGGTTGGAATGTCCCAGTTCGGCCGTTAAGGCGACGACTGTTCGCGGACGCGACGACCGAGCGCTCGCTCCGTGGCGGGCGATGTACGCGCCGGGGTAGCTGCAGCCCAGAGGGGACGCGAAGGTCGATCCGCTTCTCTCATTAGTTAAGAAAAGGCGTGTGCTCGTCTGGTTGGCTGGTTAACGACTCCGACGACGGCGAGACCATGAGGCTCGTGTGGAACTCGACTGGTCTCGGTGAGTTGCCGGGTCCACCCGGCGCGGGGTACGGGTGGCCCACGGACCTGGGCGGCCGGCCGAGGCGTGGGCCCCTCAAAGGTGGTGGCTGAGCAGGGTAATTGCCCGTCGGTGCAGATGAGTTGTCTCGCTCATCCGGACGTGCCGACGGGCTTTCGCGGTGAACGTGGACCGCTGCACAGTCGCGAGGCTCGCCGCCGGAGGTCGCCGAGTGGGGCGCGACTCCGACCGGTAGGTTGTCGTGCGGGCGGTGTCGTAGCGGTCGAGTCCTGTCGGTGAGGGTGAGAATCAGCCATCCGCATGACTACATGACTTTATTTAACTGGTGAAGGAACTTCCTGTCGTCTCGTGGCCCGCTGAACTGCAGTGACTGTCTCACTGGACGCTGACCTGTACGACGCGAGCGGCTCCCCAAGCCCCCTGCCAACAGCCGCCGATTGAGTTGCAAAAGAGGTCATAACGCCCCCGGGTAGGGGACGTGAATCTTGCTGCCGTTTCTCAGCTGCGGTGATCTACGTTTGCAACTGCGGTCACATGCGAGGAGCCGTCCTCCAGTTGCCAGGCTCTCCAGTTCGTTCCACCGTCGGGTGATGCCGGGCCCAGGTGCCGCCGGTATTGCTGCCCTGACGGGCGGTGCAGCGCCGGATTCCGCCGGGGGGCGGTGAGTACCGAAGCGCCAAGAGTCGTCACACCTGTTCCCGCTCGAAGTCCACCGACTCCGGGCCCTTCGCTGTGAAGATCGCCAGAGAAAGAGGAGTGAGCATGACCGACCTCATCCACGCGGTGCGCGACTGGTCCATGTCGGGATACCGGTTGCAGTCGATGATTCGGCTCGCGGAGCGCATTCCGGTGCTCTCGGACGACCTGCGCTACTCCTTCGGCCTCGTGGACCGGCCCATGTACGCCTACGGCGTGCGCAAAGCCGTGGAGCTGGCTCGCTCGCTGAAGCATGACGGAGTGACCGTACTGGAGTTCGGTGTGGGGGAGGGCGGCGGCCTCGAGGCCTTGAGCCGGCACGCGCGGCGCTACTCCCGCAGCAGCGGCATCGACGTCCATGTCTTCGGCTTCGACACCGGTCACGGGCTGCCTGACTCCACCGACTACCGAGATGTGCCCTACATGTGGACGCAGGGCCAATACCAGCTGCGGAAGGACGAATTGCTCGCTCGGCTCGCCGGTTCCGCCCAGCTGGTGCTCGGTGACGTGTCCGAGACGATACCCGAGTTCGTTCGCACCCACGCAGACCACCTGATCAGGAATCCTCTGGGGTTCGTCTCCTTCGACCTGGACTACTACTCCTCCACCACCTCGGCCCTGGCGCTGTTTCGCGACGCGCACGACGAGCACCTTTTGCCGCGCGTCACCGGCTACTTCGACGACATTCTCTCCATCGTCGAGGAGACCGGTGAACTCGCCGCCATCGCCGATTTCAACCGTGCGGAGAAGAAGGGAATCATCGGCAAGGTGAACGCCCTGCGCAGCCACCTTCCCTTCGACCCCCTATGGGCCGACCAGATATTCGAGTACCACCGCTTCGAACACCCGAACTACGGCCGCCACGAGTCGGCACGGAACAATCCGAACTGGCGCCCCTGAGCTGCCGCGCGCATCGGGAGTCCTACAGGAACCTCGTTGGCCACGACGAGGAGCTGAACTCTGGGGTACAGACGCGCGCCTTCATGGCCGTGGCAGTGCTTCCTTGCAGTGAGCCGTGTGCATCGTGACGTTGCAGGTCACGGGTGTGGTGTGCGTGGGGTTCTCGATACTCGTGCCGGTCGCGGGTGGATGACTTCGGTGAAGATCGTCGGTCAGCGGGAGACTTCGCGGTTCGTCAGGACCAGCAGGGCCCTGACCAGGGCTGTTGCCCACGTCGGGCCCGTGCGGACCTTGCCGAGGACCCGCCAGTTCTTGAGATGGGCGAAGCCGTGCTCGACCGGTGCCCGGACGGCGGCGAGCGCCTTGTTGGACTGTTTCTGCCCTCGGGTCAGGGGCCGGTTGCGGGCGGCTTTGTAGCCGGTGATCACCGTCGGGTCGGCGTCCGGTCCGCTGTCGTCGAGGCTGGTGAAGCCCAGGTCGGCGATGGCGCCGAGCCCGGCCGCCCGAAGTTTCGCGGTGAGCTGGTCGTGGCGGCAGGCGGTGATCTCCGAGGATCGTCCGGGCCGGGCAGCCGAGACCCACAGCAGGCGGCCCCGGTCGTCGGTGAGCGCGATCACGAGCAGGCCATGGCATTTGTGCTTGCCGGAGTAGTTCTTCCGGTTCGCCGTGCCGGTGCGCCGCCGGGTCCGCATCAGGGTGCCGTCGAGCAGCACCACTCCGCCACCCGTTCGGGCGATCTTCTTCAGGGCGCGGTCCAGGCGCTGGGCGCGGGCGGCGAGCAGGCCGACGGCCTCCCGCACCCACCGGGTGGCGGTGGTGCGGTGCACTCCGTTGCCGTCGGCGAGGTCGCCGGGGCGCTGGTCACAGCGCAGCACCGCCAGCACGATGCCGGCGATCTTCCCCGCGGGCAGGGCCCGCCACCGCGAGCCGATCTTCTTGCAGTGGCCGCGTATCAGGGTGGCGCTCGACAGCGGCAGGCGGGCGGTGTAGACAAGGCCGTCAGGGCCCGCTCGGCGACCAGCAGTTCCTCCCGCTCGGCCTGGACCTCCTGCAGCTGCTTGGCCAACTCCTCAGCGAGCGTGTCCAGTTCACTGCGGCGAGCGATGATCCGCTCCAGGTCCCCCATACCCTGCACCCTCCCGCGATCTCAACCCGTACCGCCCCGGTCACGGATCGTAGGAGCGGTCCCGCGACGAGCGCAGCGGAACCCGAGAACCGCCTCAGCCGACAGGGCAGACGATCTTCACCGTGGACACCCGCCGCCGACCAGCACGGGCACGGCAACTCGCCCGCACACCAGCCCACCTCACCTGCACGTTTCACGATGCACGGGTCTCACAGCCCCTATGAGCGGGGTACTGGCTGTAGCTGTTTGACCAGGTGGAAGACCTCCCAGGCAGCGTAGCGTTTGAGGCAGCGGACGATTTCGCGCCGGGTCTTGCCCTCCTTGATCCGGCGCTCGTAGTAGTCCTGGGTGCGCGAGTCGACCCGTAGACGGGTGAACACGATGCGGTGGAGCGCGGCGTTGGCCTGCCGGTCGCCGCCGCGGTTGAGGCGACGGAACTGCCGACGTCCCGAGGAACGCTCGACAGGGCTGACACCGCAGAGGGCGGCGAACGACGCCTCGCTGTCGAGTCGTTCCGGGTTGTCCCCCACCGTGATCAGCAACGTGACCGCCGTGTCCGGACCGATCCCCACCACATCGAGAAGCTGCGGGGCATGCTGTTCCATGAGCCGGGTCAGACGAGTCTCCACGTCCCGGATCTGCTCGGAGAGCTGGCCGATCCGGTGAGCCAGCAGGCCCAGCGTGATCCGGGTGGCCTGCAGCACCGACTCCTCGCCGACCTCTTCGTGACCACGCGCATCGGTGAACTGTGCGCAGGTACGAAAGAGTTCGGCATTGCCCAGTCCGGCCAGCTCCTCCCGCAAGACGGGATCGGCAGTGACGAGTACGGCTTTGAGCTGATTGATGGCCGTAGTGCGGGCCTTGACGACGGGCAGCAGCGCGGTGGTGAGGGCCTGCCCGCGCACGGTGGCGTCGGCGACCGTGAACAGGGCGAGGAGCGCGGCCAGCCCGCCGGTGACGGTGCCCGTCAGGGAGTGCCCGGCGACCCCGCAGAGCACGACCGCGAGGCCGATGCCCAGCACGGCCCGCCCGGCGAAGCGCAGCCGCACCCGTCCCGGGTCCGGAGCCGTGAACGCCCTCTTCAGCACTGCTTCCCCTCCTGTGGACGGCACAGAAATGGCGCCGCGGGGATCCGCAGCGCCATCGACACCCCCCATGAGAGCACCGCCGGGCAGACTGGCTCAAGTCATCCCGATTTTGCTGGACCATTGGCCCACTCGCCGGAATCAGTTCATCCCTGACGCGGCGCCATTGGCACGCATCGGCGCGGTTGCGCTGTGAGCCATTGGTACAGTCGGGCAGATGGCCGTGGACGAGCTCGACACCCGCATCCTGCGCCTGCTGCTGGAGCAGCCGCGCACCAGCGTGCGCGAGTACGCCCGGATCCTCGGGGTCGCCCGGGGCACCCTGCAGGCCCGCCTGGACCGGCTGGAACGGGACGGCGTGATCACCGGTGCCGGCCCCTGTCTCTCCCCCGCCGCGCTCGGTCACCCGGTGCTGGCCTTCGTGCACATCGAGGTGACCCAGGGCCACCTCGACGATGTCGGGGACGCGCTGGCCGCCGTACCGGAGATCGTGGAGGCCTTCTCCGTCACGGGCGGCGGGGACCTGCTGACCCGGGTGGTGGCGAGGGACAACGCACACCTGGAGGACGTGATCCAGAAGCTGATCAGCCTGCCGGGCGTGGTACGCACCCGCACCGAGGTGGTCCTGCGCGAACGCGTCCCGCACCGACTGCTTCCCCTGGTCGAGTCCATCGGCCGGGCCGCACGCACCTGACGGCGTCCTGCGTCACCCGCACGGAGCAGCGCCGCCAGCCGTTCGCTCCGCCGGTCGTGCGATGTCCGAGAGGGCTGCCTAGCGTGACGGCATGACCACGACCTGGGCGAAGCCACAGCGACCGGCCACCGAGGACCGGCGGTGGCGGGCGCTCGGGGTGTGTCTGGCGGCCGGTTTCATCTCGCTGCTCGACACCTCCATCGTGAACGTGGCGCTGCCCTCGATCGAGCATGGGCTCGGCGCGAGCGATGCCGCCCAGTCCTGGGTGGTCTCCGGCTACGCCCTGACCTTCGGGCTGGCGCTCGTCCCGGCCGGCCGGCTCGGCGACATGCGCGGACGGCGCCAGGCCTTCCTGATCGGACTCGCCGTGTTCACGCTGGCGTCGACGGCCTGCGGGCTCGCCGCGAGCCCTGACTGGCTGGTGGTGTTCCGGCTGATCCAGGGCGCGGCGGCGGGCATGGTGGCCCCGCAGACCTCGGGGCTGATCCAGCAGATGTTCCAGGGCGCCGAGCGCGCCAGGGCCTTCGGGCTGCTCGGCAGTGTCATCGGCGTCTCGACGGCGGTGGGTCCGCTGGCGGGTGGTCTGATCATCGACGCGGTCGGCACCGGCGACGGCTGGCGCTGGGTGTTCTTCGTCAACCTGCCCATCGGGGTGGCCGCGCTCGCGGCCGGACTGCGGCTGCTGCCTCGGTTTCCCCCCTCGACCGGGCGGCGCGAGGAGTTCGACCCCGTCGGCGTGGTGCTCCTCGGTGGCGGGGTGCTCGCGCTGATGCTGCCGCTGGTGCAGGAGCAGCAGTGGACCGGGCGGCTGAAGTGGGCGCTGCTGCCGGTGGGCGGGCTGCTGCTGTGCCTGTTCTGGGCGTGGGAACGGCGCCAGGGCCGGCTCGGCCGGGCGCCCCTGGTCGATCTGGAGCTGTTCTCGCTGCGGTCCTTCACCCGCGGCGCGCTGATCAGCCTGAGCTACTTCGCGGGCTTCACCACGGTCTTCTTCGTTCTCGCCCTCTTCCTGCAGAACGCGGCCGGATACAGCGCGCTGGCCTCCGGTCTCACGGTGCTGCCCTTCGCGGTCTCCTCGGCGGTCGGTGCCGCCCTCGGGGGCCGGCTGGTGGTGCGCCACGGGCGCAGGCTGGTCGTCATCGGCCTCAGCGCAGTGGCGGTGGGGCTGCTCGGGATCGCCGCGGTGGCGTGGCTGGTGCCGCTGGAGGACCTGGGATGGGCCGCGGCGGTACCGATGATCATCGGCGGGATCGGCTCCGGTGTCACGGTCCCCCCCAATACGACGCTCACCCTCACCCTCGTCCCGGTGAAGCGCGCCGGCGCGGCCGGCGGGGTGCTGCAGACCGGCCAGCGCGTCGGCTCGGCGGCCGGGATCGCCGTGGTGGGCGCGGTGTACTTCGCCCACCTGGCGAACGGCGGCCCGGCCACCGAGGCGCTCCAGCTGGGCCTGCTCACGTCCGTCGGGCTCATCCTGCTGGCGTTGTGCCTGGCCGTCGCCGACCTGCGCGACCGCTCGCACGCGCCGCAGGACGACTGAACCCAGGAGGTCCTGGGCCGGCGCCCGTACGAACGGCGGCCTACGACCGGCGGCGGGGCTTTCCGCGTTTCGCCGGCTTGCCGGACTGGGCGCGCTTGGCTCCGCCGGCTGCGGCCCGGCCCTGTGCGCCACGACCCGCCGCGGCCGCCTTCTGCGACCGTTTCGGCTGCGTCCGCGCGCCCTGGGACCCCTGGGAGGGCTGTTCGGTCTGGCGGCCACGCGTGCTGTTGACCGTACGGCCGCGGACGATGCCGATGAAGTCCTCGACCAGGTCCGTGGTCGCCTCCTCGGGCCAGGACAGGGCGACCGTCGACCGGGGGGCGTCGGTGAGCGGCCGGTAGGTGAGGTCCCGGCGGTGGTAGAGCCTGGCCAGCGACTGCGGAACGGCCACCAGGCCGACGCCGGCGGCGACCAGTTCGACGGCGTCCTCGGTGGTGGCCGGGCGCTCGAAGGCGGGCTCGCCGGGCGGTGCGTCCCAGTCGAGGACGTCGTCCAGGGGGTGGAAGAGGACCTCGTCGGCGAGGTCGGCGACGGTGACCTCCTCGGCCGCCGTGATCACGTGGTCCTTGGGTACGACGACCACCGTGGCCTCGGTGTAGAGGGGGATCGCGCTGAAGAACGTGCGGTCCACCGGGAGCCGTACCAGACCCGCGTCCGCGCCGCGGGCGCGCAGCAGGTCGGACGCCTCGGCGGGCGTGACCTGGTGGAGGCTGAGAGGAATGCCGGGCAGCCGCTCATTCCAGATCCGAACCCATTTGGCGGGCGTCACGCCGGGGACGTACGCGAGCCGGAACGACGGTGTTTCCTCCGAGCCTGTCACCTGGCCAGGTTAACCGCCCGGCGGCGGCCGCCCCGCATCGGCCGTGGCCGGCGGCCCGGCACCGGCCGTGGCGGGCCGCCCCACGTCAGGCGTGGCGGGCCCCCCGCGTCGGCCGTGGTCGGCGCTCACGTACCCGGCCGATACCCTTGACCTCATGAGTTCGCACCAGACCACCCAGACGATGAAGCCCGCGACCGCGGCGAAGAAGCTGGGTGTGTACCTGCCCGCCACGCCCGCCGCCTTCCAGGAGGGTGTCGTCTCGCGCGCCGAGCTGACCGGACTCCAGGCGGATCCGCCCGAGTGGCTGCGCGAACTGCGGGCCAACGGGCCGCACCCGCGTCCGGTGGTCGCGGAGCGGCTGGGCGTGTCCATCGCGGGGCTGGCGCGCGGCGGAGTGACCGAGCCGCTCACCACCGAGCAGATCGAGGAGCTCAGGCGCGAGCGGCCCGAGTGGCTGGAGAAGGAACGCGCCACCCAGGCGGAGGTCCGCAAGGAGGGCGCACGCCTGAAGAACCTGAAGCGGGAGAAGGAGGCGCGGCAGGGCTGAGACCCTCGCCCGCGTGACGTCGGTACGGCCCCGGTCCAGGCGTGTCCGCCTGGACCGGGGCCGTTCGCGTACCTTGCCGCATGTCGTCGGACCGCCCAGCTCACCTGCGACGCGTTCTTACACCGTCGCCGAGGACCGCGCGGGGCGTTGTCAGTGCTCTCCCCTACAGTCGCCCTCACTTGATCACTGCGGTGCGGGGAGGCACGCATGGGGTGGGTGACGGCCGGGGACTACGAAGTGGCCCTGGACGACGGGAAGGTGATCTGCCGCAACGCGGCGGGACGGCGGCTGAAGTCCGTGCCCGCGAAGCTCGCGGACGATCCGGCGGTGGTGGGACTGCGGCAGCTCTCCGAGTGGCTGGAGCGGCACGAACGGCAGTGCCTGGCCGATGTGGAGCGGTGGTTGACCCGTTCCCTGCCGGTGCCGCTGGAGGTCCTCACCCGCGTCTGGCCGGACCCCGCCTGGCAGGCGGCGCTGCGCGACCTGGTGGTCACCGGCGCCGACGGCGAGGTCGCCGGTTTCCTGCGGGACGCCGACACCGAGCGCGGGCTCGGCCTGGTGGATCTCGACGGCGACACCGTGCGCATCACACCCGACCTGGTCCGGCTGCCGCATCCGGTGCTCCTCGAAGACCTCGAGGAACTGCGGGAGTTCGCCGTCGAGCTGGGCGTCGAGCAGCAGGCCCGGCAGCTCTTCCGTGAGGTCTGGCACCGCCCCGCCGGCCTGGACGCGGACGCCACGCAGGTCGAGGAGTACGCGGGCGGGGTCTTCAAGGAGCTGCGCTTCCTGCACGGCAGGGTCACACAGTTGGGGTACCGGGTGCGCGGCGGCCACGCGGTGTGCTCCGTGCTGGAGGAGGGCCGCGGGATCGAGGCCCGGGTGTGGGTCGGCGACTTCGACGCCTACTACGAGACCGAGACCGGCCCCCTGGTGTGGACCGATCCGGCGGGCCGGGCACTGAGGCTCAGTCAGGTCGGCCCGGTCGCCTGGTCGGAGGGCATGCGGATGGCGGCGGCGCTGTACGCCGGGCGGGACATCGAGGACGAGGAGCGGGCGGCATGAGCACGTACGACGACACCAGCACGGCCGCGCTGCTGGACGCCGGCGCGATCCTGCCGTCGGGCACCACCGGGCGCGAGGACGCCGACGTCCTGACCGCCCGCACCTACACCCATCCCGCTCTGGACGACCGCCCGGTGGTGCGCCTGGTGCCGGGCACCCTCGGTGAGGCCGAGGACCTGGCCCTGGAGTTCCTCGGCCTCGCCCGGGAGCCGGAGGCGCCCGAGGTCGGTCAGGTGCGCCGGGAGACCCTGGGCTTCCCCGCCTGGGCACTGGTCCACGACCCGGCCAACGGCCATCACGCCCTCGCCCTGGTCAAGGACGTCGAGCGGCTGGCCCGGCAGGCCAAGTCCAGGCCGGGCAACGCGAAGGAGGGCTTCGAGGCGCTCGGCGAACGGCTGGGCCGGGCCGTCCCGCACTTCCTGCCGACCTTCTACGAGCAGGCCGCGCGGGTCTTCCTCCAGTACGAGAACACCACCTACGCGGCGGCCTTCTTCGGCAAGGCCCGCGAGGCGGAGCGGGTGCACGCCCTGGCCGTGGACGAGGAGCGGCAGCGTGCGGTGTTCCTGGAGTTCGCCTTCGCCGGGGCGCTCACCGTCAAGGCGCTCAAGGAATACGTGAGGGACCTCGCCCGACGGCTCGAACCGGGCACCGCCTGGGCCCAGTTCCGGCAGCTGACGGTGGAGCGCTGCGCGGCCGGCATGCCCCCGTACGCCTCGCTGCCGCAGGACGCGCGCGGGCTGATCAGGGCGGCGGGGCTCGACCGGGTCACCGAGGAGTGTGCGCTGGTCGCCGATCTCCTCGCCTCCCCGGCCGCTGTGCGGGCACCGGCCTCCTTCTGGAACGCCTACCGCGGTGTGCTGCCGGTCCTCGCCGAGTCCCGGCCCGAGGTCCGGGTGCGGCTGCTGGAGATCATGCCGGCCGGGCTGGGCCGGGAGGTGGCGGACGACGAGTTCTGGCTGGCGCTGCTGGCCGAGTGCGGGGCGGATCTGCTGCTCACCTCCGACGGCGGGGCCGACGGGATCGACGGGGGCCTGAACGCGGCGGACTGGCTGAGCCGCTGGGCCCAGCACCGCAAGCACGGGGCGGCGTACTCGCATCGCTCCCCCGCCACGCTGGCGCTGGTCGAGCGGATGGCGTCCCGGCTGCGGGCCTCGGGGCGGCCCGTTGACCTGTTCACCGGGCGCTGGCAGGCCGGGGCCGACCTCGACCTGCTGGACCTGTGCGTGTCGGAGGGCGTCGCACTGACCGCTCCGGACGCGGACACCCAGGTGCATCTGCCGCTGAGCGCCTGGCTGCGCGACGAGCGGCCCGGGCGGCGGGATCTGAAGACGCTGGCCGCCGAATCCCGTTACCGCACCCTGCTGTCCGAGGCCGTCGAGGAGCTCGGGCGTGGGCGGGGACCCGCGGATCTCCCCCGGGTGAGCGCGCATCCGGTCCTCGGCGCGGTGCTGCGCGAGTGGCTGCGGGAGGCGACCGCTCAGTTCGCCGCCGCGGCCGGACTGCCCGGCGCCGACGCGAAGCTGCAGCGGCTGCGCCCGTTCCGGGCGGTCATGCCGGAGAGCCCGCCCGCCGTGCGAGGGCTCACCGCGTACGACGTCGTCCCGGTCCTCGGCCGTACGCTCCGCGCCGGACTCCTGGACGAACTGGGCTGGCCCGCGCTGGAGGACGCGCTGGAGCTGCTCGACTCCGAGGTGCGCAAGGACCGTGACAACGCGCTGTCGGTGACCGAGGCGTGGCCCGCGCTGATCCTGGCGCGCGGCCACAAGGCGATCGTGGTCGGCCCCGAAGGGGTGCTGCTCACGCACGACCTGCGGCTGCCGGCGGACCTGGACCGCTGGCAACGGCCCCGGTTCCGTTACGCCGACGGCGAGTTGCTGGTGCTGTGGCGGGACGGCTCGAAGCAGTACGGCTACTGGTCGAACCGCCCGTCCGAGGTGTTCTCGCTCGGCGGTGAGCAGGTGCCCGGCTGGTGGTCCGGCATGGACGCGGCCAACGCGTCGATCCCGCTGCCCGGCGGCGGCCGGGCCACGGGCGGCCACACCCTGCACGCGGGCGACACGGTCCTGCCGCCGAGCCGCCCGGTGCTGGGCGACGGCACCACGTACTGGCGTCAGGGCAGGCAGGGGCGGCAGTCGGTGTGGCTGGAGTACGACCCGGCGACCGGTGAGCACGGACGCGCCTCGCTGCCGGCGCTGCTGGCCTCGGCCGTCCGCGAGGACGCGTCGCTGCTGCACGGCTCCTGCGAGGTGCTGCCGTTGCAACCCGGGCTCGAGCACAGCCCGTTCGGCACCGACGGCACGGTCCTGGGACGCTGGGTGCGCACGGAGGGCGAGGGTGCCGAGGCCCGGACCGTCGTCGGTACGCCGGACGGGCGGACGGCGGCTCTGCGGGCGGACCGCGACGGCCGGGTCCGGGGGGTGCCGCTGGGCGGGCTGCGGCTGCCGGGCGGGGCCGAGCCGATGGCCGCGCAGACGCACCAGAGCGTGGCCCTGCACGCCGGCGACGGCACCGAACTCGGCCGGCTGTCCTTCGGCGAGGGCGGCGGGACGTACGCGGCCGGTACCCGGCTGGTGCCGCCGGTCGCGTTCTGGCACGCGCTGCGCCCCCGTGACGAAAGCGGCTCCGGTGCGCTGCGTGCCCTGAGCGACGAGGCGGCCGGCGCCCTGATGCGGGCGACGGCGACGGCACTGGACGAACGCCGGCAGGCGCTGGCCGGGGCCGGGCAGGACGAGCGGGCCAGAGCCGCGGTGCCGGCCGCCGACGAGGTGGCCGTGGCCGCGGTGGCACGGTCGCTGCCCGCGCTGACCGACCGGCGGCTGCTGACCGGTGTCGCCTCCGTCGTCCGGGCTGCGCTGCGGATCGCCGAGTCCGCCGTGTCCCTGGCCACGCCCGCGCAGGAGCGGCCTCGGCAGCCCCGGCAGCGGACCGAGGGGATGTTCGCCGACTACTCCCCCGAGCACGGCGGGGACCGGGCCCTGCACGACGCCGTCGCCGGAGTGGTCATGCTGCAGAACGCGTGGCAGAACGGCTGGGCCGCGCTGCGGCAGATCCGGTCGGTGAACCATGTGCTGTCCGGCAGGCCCGCCGACGGCAAGCCGCTGCCGGGACACGAGCAGCTCGCCGCCCTGGGCGACGGCTGGCTGAGCGACGAGCACACCGTCCCCGGCGTCGGCGCGATCTGGCCGGCCGTCCTGGGAGCGCTGCGCCCGCTCGCCTACCGGGCCGCCTCACCGGCCCTGACCGACGTCCAGCGCGAGCCGCTGCTCCTGCTGTTCGAGGCGCTGACCGAGGGACCGCTCGCCGGGCTGGGGAGCACGCTGCGCGAGGTGGTGCTGAGCGAACCGCACGACAAGCAGCAGCGGGCGGGGCAGGTGCTGCGCCGGAACGGCCGAACGGTGGTGGTCCTCGGCTGCCAGAGCGTGGACGTCCGGCAGGGCCAGGTCGAGTGGCTGGCCCTGGACCACGATCCGTCCGGGGCGTTCGGTGCCGTGGGGCACTTCACGCTGGTCCGGGAGACCCGGCACACCCCCGGGATTCCGGCGGACCGGCTCGCGGCCCTGACCCGGCTGGTCCGGGAGAAGGGCGCCGCACCCTGGCGACCCGAGGCCCCCGAGGCGCTGGTGGCCGCCACGGGCGGCGGGCTCGGTCCGCTCCAGGCCACCGTGCTGCTGGCCGGCCATCCCCAGGCTCCCGGCGCCGACGGCCTTGCCACCATCGGTCTCAAGCCTCGCCAGCGCGGCTTCGGCGCCGAGATGTTGAACTCCCTTGATCCGGCCGAGCAGCGGGCGCTGCTCGGCGCGCTCCTGCCGGACGACCCGGCCGACCTGTGGACGTCCGGCCCCGCCACGGCGGCCGCGGCCCGGCTGTGGGCCGAGCTGCTCGGCACCCTGGTGCGCCTGCCGGAGGATCTCAGCACCGATCTGGCGGGCATGGGCGTCTCTCACGCCGAGGCGGTGCTCAACCCCGGACGAACCCCTTGGCTGGCCCGTACCACGGTGTTCCGGCCCGACGAGGACGGCGACCCGGCGCCCGCCGATCCGTCGGCGGTACCCGGTTCGCACACGCTGGCCGGAGCCGTGGAGAGCCTCGCGGCGCTCGCCTATCTGCTGCCGTACGGGCATCCGCTGCGAGCCGGGCTGACGGACGGGCACAGCGCGCTGCGCCGCCGGCTGGCCGACCCCGGGCTGCTGCTCGAACCGGGCCTGGAGTGGACGGAGAAGGGCGGCCCGACCTCCGTCCAGCTGCGCAGGGTCTTCGGCCTGCCCGAGTCCGGCGGCGCCGACGCCGACGGACTGACCCGGGCCGGTGACACGCTGGTGCTGCGCCCCTGGTACGCGGAGACGGAGCACGTCATGATCCGGCCCGCCACGCTGAGCGGAGCGGACGACCCGGTCCTCGGGCTCCTGGAGGGGCTGGTCGGCGAGGGGCGCACCACCGGGCTGCGCGCCCTGCGGACGATCCTCGGCGACGACCTGGCCCGCGCCCTCGCCGCCGACGGGCCCGCCGGGTACGCCCAGGACCCTACGGTCAGCGTGCCCGCGCTGGTCGCCGAGGTCGCCTCGGCCCAGGGTCTCGGCGAGGACGCGGCGGCGCTCTACCTCCAATTGCTGGCGCTGCCAGACCCGACCGACCGCAACTGCGCCCGCTGGACAGGCTGGAAGCCCGCCCGGACGAAGAAGGCCCGCGCCGAACTGGCGGCGGCCGCCCTGGTCGTCGAGGCCAAGCGCCCGCGCGCCGGCCGCACCCTCTTCCTGCCGGGCGGCTGGCGCGACCTCAAGGCCCCGGCTCTGCCGGTGGAGACCTGGAAGGAGGCGCTCTACCCGGTCTCCGACGGCGAACGCACCCTCCCGCTGGTCCCGGTGCCGGAACTGTTCGCCCGCGCCTGGGAGCGCGTGCGGGCCGGGGACGCGCCCGCGTACGAGCAGCTGACCACGCGGGCCGCTCGCGCCGGCCGCCGCCGATGACCACGATCCGTACCACCGCGAAGGACGACCACCGATGACCGCCAGTGCCGCTCCGCTCCGCCAGATCGTGCCGCCCGAGGACCGGTACGCCACCGAACTGGCCTTCCTCGCCGCCTACGACGGCGGGCCGCGCCCGCCCGCCTGGCGGCTCACGCCCCGCGCCGTCGTCACCTTCGTCATGGGCAGCGACGGCCGGGCGCTGCGGCTGCCGGACGACGCCGAGGTGCCGGCCGGGGTGCCGCGCCGGCTGGTCGTGGCGGGCAAGTTCGTCGGCGACCGGGCCCTGGTCGAGCGCTGTGTGGTCACGCTCGCCGGGGAGCGGGGTCTGCTGCTGGTGGGCGAGCCCGGTACCGCCAAGTCGATGCTGTCCGAGCTGCTCTCGGCCGCCGTGTGCGGCACCAGCGGGCTGGTCGTCCAGGGCACCGCGGGCACGACCGAGGACCAGCTCAAGTACGGCTGGAACTACGCCCTGCTGCTCGCCCAGGGGCCCAGCCGGCAGGCGCTCGTCCCCTCCCCGGTGCTCACCGCGATGTCCCGGGGCGCCGTGGCCCGGGTGGAGGAGGTGACCCGCTGTCTGCCCGAGGTCCAGGACTCCCTGGTGTCGTTGCTGTCCGAGCGGCGCATCGCGGTGCCCGAACTGGCGGGCACCGAGGACGCGCTGGCGCACGCCGCGCCCGGCTTCACCCTCATCGCCACGGCCAACCTGCGCGACCGGGGCGTCTCGGAGATGTCGGCCGCGCTCAAGCGCCGTTTCAACTTCGAGACCGTGGGCCCGATCGCGGACCTGGACGCCGAGACCGCGCTGGTGCGTGGCCAGGCCCGGGCGTCGGTGGAGCGGGCCGGAGCGCCGTTCCAGGTCGACGACGCGGTGCTCGAGGCGCTGGTCACCGCGTTCCGGGATCTGCGGGAGGGACGGTCGGCGGAGGGCTGGGAGGTGGAGCGCCCGTCCACGGTGATGAGCACGGCGGAGGCGGTGTCGGTGGCGGGCGCGCTGGCCCTGGCCGCGGCCTACTTCCCCGGGGACCGCGATGTCCTCGGCCTGCTCCCGGGACATCTCCTGGGCGTCGTGCGCAAGGACGATCCCGCCGACGCGGCACGGCTGCGCGGCTACTGGGACGGTCCGGTGCGCCGGCGCGCGGAACAGGGCTCGGCGACCTGGCGCACCCTGTGGGACCTGCGCACGGTCCTGGAGGCGTGACCATCGTGACCGACTCCCCCGAGGCCGCTCTGGCGGCCCTCACCGACCCTGCCGGCCCGTACCTGATCGGCGTACGGCACCACGCGCCCTCCCTGGCCGCGGCCGTGCCCGAGCTGCTGGACGCCGCCGGGCCGGACGTGCTCCTGGTCGAGCTGCCCGCGGAGCTGCAGGAGTGGCTGCCGTGGCTGGCCCACGAGGAGACCCGGGCCCCGGTGGCCCTGGCGGCGGCACCGTCCGACGGCAGCGGCGGGCCGGCGTTCTATCCGTTCGCCGACTTCTCCCCGGAGCTGGCGGCGGTGCGGTGGGCGGCGCGGCAGGGAGTACCGGTGGTGGCCTGCGATCTGCCGCTGGCGGATCGGGGATGGCACGAGGGGGAACGCACGGCGCAGGGGCCGGGCCGGCTGTCGGGCGCCCTGCGTTCCCGGATCACCGGACGCGCGGGCGAGGACCTCTGGGACCGGTTGGTCGAGGCCGCCGCGCCCGGTTCGGCACCGGAGGCGCTGCGGCGGGCGGCCCTGCTGACGGGGTGGGCGCTGCGGGCGGAGTCGGATGTGCCGGAGGTCGACCTGCGGCGGGAGGAGTGGATGCGTTCCCGGCTGGCGGAGGCCACGCGGGGCGGCGGCCGGGCGGCCGTGCTCGTGGGCGCCTTCCACACTCCCGCGCTGCTGAGCCCCTCCGGGGACGCGGGGCCGCGGTCGATGTGCGGCCACCACGAGGCGGGTACGACCGGCCCCCGCCCGGCCACGGCCGGATGGGCCACCTCACTCATCCCCTACACCTACGCCCTCCTGGACGAGCGCTCCGGTTACCCGGCAGGCATCCGCGATCCCGAATGGCAGCACCTGATCCTCGAAGCGGCCGGTGAACCGGCCGCTCTTCAGGACGCGTTGACCAGTTCGGCGGTCCGGATCTGTGCCGGCCTCCGCGAGCTGGGCCACCCGTCGGGTCCCGCCGACGCCCGGGAGATCACCCGCCTCGCGGGAGATCTCGCCCGGCTGCGCGGCCTGCCGGCCGCGGGCCGCGGAGAGCTGGTCGAAGCGGTCCAGACCGTGCTGACGCAGGGAGAGCCCTACGGGCGTGGCCGAGCCGTGGCGCGGGCGATGGAGAGCGTGCTGGTGGGTACTCGTACCGGCTCGCCCGCGCCCGGCGCTCCGCGAAGCGGCCTGGCACCCGCCGTGGAGGCCGACCTCGCGGCCCTCGGTCTGCCCGGCCCCGCGGACCCCGGGCCCGCCCGGGACCTGCGGCTCGACCCCCTGCGCTCGGACCTCGACCGGCGCCGCGAACTGCTGCTGCACCGGCTGGCGTTGTGCTCGGTGCCCTACGCCGAGCACAGGCAGGTGACCGGTACCGGCGGTGCCGAGGCCCTCACCTCGCGCTGGGAGGTGCGCTGGACCCCGGCGACCGCCGCGATGCTGACGGCGGCCGGGGTCCGCGGGGTCACCCTCGTCCAGGCCGCCGAGGGCCTGCTGCGCGAGCGGAGCCGCAAGGAGCGGGAGGCGGGCGGCCCCACGGCGGCGCAGGTGCTCGACGGCCTGGGGCAGGCGGCCCGCTGCGGCCTGCCCGGCCTGGTGGACGAGCGGCTCGACGACACCGCGGCCGCCCTGCCGAACGCCGGCACCCTGCCCGAGCTCCTCACCGGACTGGCCCTGCTGGACCGGCTGCGGGCCGGTCATGTCGCCGGTCTCGGCACGGACGAGGACCGTACGGCCCGCGTGGTCGCCGCGGCCGAGTTGCTGACCGCCGCCGCGGTGCGCCAGGTGGACGGCCTCACGGGTTCCGAGGACCCGGCCGACGCCCGTGCACTGCTCGAACTCGCCCATCGTGCCGATCTGTCGGGCGGGATCCGGCTCACCGACGCGCTGGCCCGGCTGGCCGCCGGCGGGTCCCCGTTGATGCGGGGTGCCGCCGGAGCCGTCCGGGTCCTGCTCGGTCAGGAGGACCCGGGTGACTTCGGGGGCAGGGTCGCTTCCTGGGTGGACGGGGCTGTCGACGCCGAGTCGCGTACCGCGCTCACCGCCCGGCTGACCGGGCTGCTGACGGCCGCCGGACGCCTGCTGGAGGCGGCCGCGCCGGCGCTGGAACCGCTGGTCGGCCGGGTGTCGGAGCTGTCCGACCGGGACTTCCTCGACCGGCTGCCGGCCCTGCGGGGCGGCTTCGACGCGCTGAGCCCGGCCGACCGCGGCCGGCTGCTGGCCGGTGTGGAGGAGCGTCTGGGCGCCGACCGGGTGGCCGACACCGGCGCCGTCGACCCCGCCGCGCTGGCCATCTGGGCGCGGGCGGATCTCGCCGCCCGCGAGACCCTGCACACGCTAGGCCTGTTGCCGCCCCGCCGCAGACACGCGGAGCCCGCCGCCGTCAGCGCCGCCGCGCTCTTGGCGGACCATCGGCTGGCCCCCGCCGACCGCTGGCGCCTGCTGCTCGGCCGCCGCGCCGATCAACTCCCCCCGCGGGCACGCGCGGTGGCGACCGCGCTCGACGAGTTGTACGGCAGCGGGCGCGGTGAGGGCAGCCGGGGCGACCTCGGTGGCGGTACCGGCGGCGGGCGCGAGGCGCCGTATCCCGGGGTGCGGGAGTGGTCGCAGGAACTCGCGGCGCTGTTCGGGCCGGGTGTCCGGGAGGAGGTGCTGGCGGCGGCCGCCGCGACCGGCCGTCAGGACGTGCTGGCCGAGCTGGACCCGGACAGCGTGCGCCCCTCCGTGGATCTGCTGCGCTCGGTGCTGCGGCACGCGGGCGGGCTGCCGGAGGCCAGGCTGGCCGCGCTGCGCCCACTGGTGCGACGCCTGGTCGACGCTCTGACCCGGGAGCTGGCGACGCGACTGCGCCCCGCGCTGCACGGCACGACGCTGCCCCGCCCCGGCAGGCGACCGGGCGGCGGCCTCGACCTGCCCCGTACGCTGCGGGCCAACCTGGCCACCGCCCGCCGGGCGGCCGACGGCACGGTCCGGGTGGTCCCGGAGCGTCCGGTCTTCCGCACCCGGGCCCGGCGCGCGTCCGACTGGCGGCTGGTCCTGGTCACCGATGTGTCGGGGTCCATGGAGGCGTCGACCGTCTGGGCGGCGCTCACGGCCTCCGTGCTGGCCGGTGTGCCGACCCTGTCCACGCACTTCCTGGCGTTCTCCACCGAGGTCATCGACCTCACCGACCATGTCGAGGACCCGCTGTCGCTGCTGCTGGAGGTCAGGGTGGGCGGCGGCACCCATATCGCGGCCGGACTGCGGCATGCGCGCGAGCTGGTGACGGTGCCGTCCCGGACGCTCGTCGTCGTGGTCAGCGACTTCGAGGAGGGCTACCCGGTCGGCGGGCTGCTCGCCGAGGTCAGGGCGCTGGTCGCCGCGGGGTGTCAGGTGCTGGGCTGCGCCAGCCTCGACGACTCGGGGCGCCCCCGGTACTCCACCGGGATCGCCGGACAGCTGGTGGCCGCCGGCATGCCGGTCGCCGCTCTCAGCCCCCTCGAACTCGCCCGCTGGGTAGGGGAGAAGATCGCATGAGCCTCGAACTGCCCGCGGTCGCGCCCGCGGTGACCGCCGAACTGGTCGCGGCGCTCTCGCCCCGGCTGCGCAAGCGGCTGGACGCGGGCGTCGCCAAGCTGGCGGGCCGCCCGGTGGTCCGGGACGGCGACACCGTGCGCGTCACCGTCGACGACGAGGGCTCGGAGCTCGAACTGCACGCCCCCGGGGGCGTCGTGGCCGGGACGGCGGCCATCCGCTGCGGCTGTCTGCTGTCCCCGGACTGCCTGCACCGCGCGGCGGCGGCTTCGGCGGCACCGGTGGCGGACGCGCCTGCGCCCGCGCCGACGGCCGACGCGGCCGTCGCGGCCGTCGCGGCCGTCGCGGTGCCGGGCTCCCCGGAGACCCTCGATGAACCGGCGTCCGGCTCGACGGCACCAACGGCTCCCGCCCCCGCTCCGCCTCCCGCCTCCGAGGAATCCGCCACGCACCCTCAACGCGTCGCCGCCGGAGCCGTTCTCGCCGCCGCGGCCGCTGTGCTCGACGCCGGCACGGACGGTTCCGGCGCGGTGCTCCAGGCGGAGCTGCTGCACGCCGCGCACGCCGCGCGTCTCGCGGGGCTCCCCCGGGCGGCCACGGCCGTGGTCTCCGTGGTCACCGCCCTGCGTGCGGTCCGCGCCGCCGACCCGGCGTTCCGGCTCGCCGAGCTGGTGGCCGCCCTGTCGGAGACCCTGTACGTGGCTCACCGCGTTCCGTCCGCGACCGGCCCGGAACTGACCGGGCTGCGCGGCACCGTACGGCAGCCGTACACCCCGGACGGTTCGCTGCGGTTGTACGGGCTGTTCTCCGAACCCGTGCTGACCGCGAGCGGCTACGCGGGCGCCGTCACCTGGACCGCCGACGCCGAGGGCCGCCTGTACACGGTCTCGGACGTGGCCCCGGGCGGCGCGGGCCGGGCGGTGGGCGCCGCCGACCGCGCCGTCCGCATCGGCGACACCGCTCTGACGCACCGGGAGTTGGCGCGGGCGGGCCTCGCGGTGTCGGGCGCGACGGTGTCCGCGACCGGGCGGCTGGGAGCGGGCGCGGGGGTACGGGCCGTGCGCGCGTCCGGAGCGGGCTGGCGGGCCGAACCACTGGACCGGTTGTGGACGGTGCCGGTGGCCGAGCAGGTCGGGCGTGCCCAGAGCGGCGGTCACGATCTGCTGTTCCTGGAGGTCACCCCGGCCGGCGTGGCACGCGAGGCGGCGGGCGACGCTCTGCTGGCCGACTGCGGCGGGGTGCCGCTGCGGCTGACGGCGGCACACGACCATCCGGCGCTGCCGCACCGCGACAACCTGCGGTTGCTGTCGGCGGCCCGGGGCGGTCGGCTGCGTGTGGTCGCGCGTCTGGTGTCCGCCCCGCACGCCCGTGCCCAGTTGCTCGCGACCGAGCATCCGACGATCGCCGGGAACCGTGTCGACGTGGGCCTGGACCGGCTCCAGCACGCGGACCTGCCGGCTCCGGCGGCGGCCTCTGCCGTGCCCACCGCCGAGGAGGCGCCGCTGCACCTGCTGCGCCGCAGGGTCGAGCAGGCGGCCGCGGGCGGCCGGCGGGTGCTGGCCTTCCCGGGGAACACGACCGCGGACGTCCACCGGCTGCACCGGCACGGTCTCGCCACGGCCGGGGATGTCCTCGACGAGCTGCTCGCGGCCGCGGCGGAGCGCTCGCGCGACGCCTTCGGCCGCCTGCTGCCGGCCGACACGGGCCGGTTCGCGCGGGCGTGGCTGACCGCGGCGCGCTACGCGGACGAGGTCGACCGTGTGCTGTGTGCCGCGGCCTGGGGCGGCTGAGCGGGCCGACGACCGGACGCGGGCCGCCGCTCCCCCGTGCCGGCGGCCCGCACGACCGGAGTCGTCGCACCCGATCCCGGTGCCCGGTTGAAGCATGCGACAGCAGGCCGTGGCATGGGTATGCGTAGAACTGCGTAGGAGCGCGGGCGGAGAGGAACACGTGATACGAGGGCTGGACAGGGCCTACGAACGCCTCACGGGGCTCGCCGTGGCCGCGTTGAACGAGCGCGAGCCCGAACGGCTGTGGCCACTGCTCGCCGACGCGCTGACCGACCTGTGCGAAGGCGAGACGCTGATCTACAAGCTGGACGACTGGAACGAGGGCGAGGGCACGCTCGGCATGTCCGCCGCTGCCGCCGACGAGTTGGACCGGCTCGGCCACCGGGAGCTGGGCGTGCTCCGCTCGGGCTACCCGTTCGCCCGTCACTACGCGGCCGGCCCCGGGCGGGTGCCCGCCACGGCCCGCCGCCTCGCGGGCGGGGCCTGGACGGCGAGCGAGACCGCGCGGGTGCTCGGCCGGGCCCTGGACCTGGACCAGGTGCTGGCCCTTCCGCTGCCCGGGACGGTCGCGCCGATCACCGGCTGCCTGATCTACCGCTCCGGGGCGGACTTCACCGAGGACCACCTGCGCACCGCCGAGCGTGCCCAGCCGCTGCTGGCCGCCGTCGAGCGGCAGCGCCAACTGCTGGAGCAGTGGCGCGGGTCGGCCGCACCCGCCGGCGAGCCGGAGGAGCGGGCGGCGGACTGTGCGCTGACGCCCCGTGAACTGACCGTCCTGCTCCTGCTCACCGATGCCCTGACGGCGGACGCGATCGGCCGGCGGCTCGGCATCTCGGCCCGCACGGTGCACAAGCACGTCGAGAACATCTACCGCAAGCTCGGCACCCGCGACCGTTTGAGCACGGTCCTCAAGGCCCAGCGTCTGGGTCTGGTGTCCGTCCCCGACCGGGCGGCGGACGGCCGTCGCAGCAGTGACCGGGGCCGGGAAATTGCGTGGACGGCGGTTGAGGCCGCCCGGCAGAGTGGCCGTCCATGACGAGCAGCGAGCTGTGGAGCCGTGCCGAGGCCGACCGTTACGACGCCGAGGAGACCGAGATGACCTCGGCGGCCGTGCTCGGGCCGACCGTCGAGTTCCTCGCCGGACTCGCCGGCCGGGGGCGGGCGTTGGAGTTCGCCATCGGCACCGGCCGGGTGGGGGTGCCACTCCGTGAGCGTGGGGTGCCCGTGGTGGGGATCGAGTTCTCCGAGCACATGGCGGCCGTGCTGCGCCGCAAGGTCGACGCCGCGACGCTGCCGGTGGTGATCGGGGACATGGCGACGACCACCGTGCCCGGTGAGTTCTCCCTGGTGTACCTCGTCTACAACACCATCTCGAACCTGCTCACGCAGGACGAGCAGGTCGAGTGCTTCCGCAACGCGGCGCGGCATCTGGCGCCCGGCGGCCGGTTCGTGATCGAGCTGGGGGTGCCGCCGCTGCGGCTGCTGCCGCCCGGTCAGACCGCGGTGCCCTTCGACGTGTCCGCGGGGCACATCGGTTTCGACACCTTCGACCTGGTCGGGCAGATCCTCGTCTCGCACCATCTCACCCGTGACGGCGAGGACGGCCGCTACCGCCGCGACGCCTCCCGGCACCGGTACGCGTGGCCGGCCGAGCTGGATCTGATGGCCAGGATCGCGGGGCTCGAACCGGAGCGGCGCGTCGCGGACTGGGACGGTTCCCCGTTCACCCGGGACTCGGCGAAGCACATCTCCGTGTGGCGCAGGCCGGCGTAGCCCGTGGAGCGCGGGGCCGGAATCCAGCCGGTCGGCGCGTCCGGCGGGCGGAGCGGGTTCAGGCGCCGAGCCGCCCGGCGGAGGCCCAGGCGGCGTACTCCTGGCGGACGTAGTCGCGGTGGCTCTGCCCGGACGGGACCTCGTCGGGTCGGTGCGGCCCGGCCACCAGGTCGGGACGGGACCGGTCGTGCGCCAGGAGGTGTCCGGCGGTCTGCGCGGCGGCGCCCGCCGGGCCCGGGTCGGCGCTCTCCAGCGCCATCCGGTCCATGAGGGCCGCCCGGCGCAGCAGCCAGGCACGTTCGGCGACCGCGGCGTCGGCCGGCGGGTCGGCGACGGTCCTGGGCCCGCGGCCGTCACGCTCGGCCCCGAGGGCGAGCACCCGGTGCATCTCGCGGCGCAGGGCGGGCGCGTTCGCGTACGCCTCGTGCGGGGGCGGAGCGTCGATCTCGTCGCCGGTGTCCGGGGGCACATCCCCGCCCGGCGGACGGGGGCGGTCGCCCTGGCGTGCGGGGCCGGTCATGCCGAACACCTCAGGCAGGCGCGGACCTCGCGGCCGCCGCGCGTCTGGTGGACCTCGGTCGACTCCGCGAGGCACCGGACGATGCCGGTGCCGCGTCCGTGCTCGTCCGGGGCGATGTCGGGGCGGGGGCGCTCCACGGCGGTGCCGGAGTCACTGACCACGATGTGCAGGGTGCCGAGGTCGAGCACGAGCAGCAGGGTCATGCGCTCACGGCCGTACTGGGCGGCGTTGGCCGCGAGTTCGTCGACGATGAGTACGGCGGAGTCCCGCTCGCTCTCCGGAACGCTCCAGGTCTCCAGCAGATCGGCCGCGAAGTGACGAGCGGCGGGGACGTGCGCCTCCTGCGCGGGCAGGGTGAGCAGTGCCTCGCGGCGGCGGAGCGGGGAGAGCAGTGGGTTCAGGCGGGGGGCATCGGTTACAGACATGGTCTTCCGACTCTTCTGTGGGGGTTCCTGTAGAGGAGCGCTCACTCAGTTCCACGGATGACACATGCCGGACGGTTCGAGCAAATTCGCGCCTTTTGCTCCGCTGTCTCACGCCTGGATCGTGACGAGTTTCCGGCCGTCGCCGGCGACGATCTCGAAGTGCTCGATGGCATTCGGAGACATGGGAACCGCGCCCGGGACCGTGGTGCCGGGAGGGTATTCGCCCGCCCGCCAGGTGGCGCCGTCCGCCCTGACCCCGCCGTGCCCGACGGCCTGCAGCCGGCAGGTGATCCCGGCGGGCGCTCCCTTGGCGGAGACCAGCAGGACGCTGCCCCAGGCGGAGGGCGAGACCTTCACCGAGGCGGTGACCCCGGTGGCGGGATCGCTTCCGGAGAAGGTGCGCGCAGGAGCCGGCGCGGTGGGTCCGGGCTGTTTCGCCTCACTGCCCAGGGACCCGACGGTCGCCAGCCAGGCGCCGGTGACCGCTCCCGCCACGAGCATCAGGGAGGCGGCGGCCCCCGCCAGCTGCATCCGCCAGGTCCTGCGGCGCCGGGCGGCGGCCTGTCCCAGCAGCCTCTCCAGCACCCCTGCCTCGTGCGCCTGCGGTGCCGCGGCCGCGACGGGCCGCTCGGGCGCAGCGGCCGGCGTGCCCTCGGCGGCCCGCGCCACCAGCCGACCGGCCGGGTCCCCGTCGGCAGCGGGTACCGTCAGGCCGGCGGCTTCGGTCGCGGTCACCGTCGCCAGCAGCGCCGGCAGTCCCGCCAACTGGGCGTGTTCCGCCCGGCACTCGGCGCACCCCGCGAGATGGCCGCGCACCCGTTCCGCCTCCTGCGGCGGCAGTGTGCCCAGGACGTAGCCCCCCAGCGCCAGCCGGAGGGCGTCGCACTCCGCACTCATGGTGCCCACCTCCCGCACGGCGTGGTCATGGCTCGATGCCCCGTTCCTGCAGCGCCAGCCGCAGGGCATGCAGGGCGTAGTACGTCCGCGACTTCACGGTGCCGAGGGGGATGCCCAGCACCCGCGCGGCCTCCGCCATGGTCCGGCCCCGGTAATAGGTCTCCAACAAAACGGCGCGGTGGTCAGGGGACAGCGCCCGGAGGGCTTCCGCCACCGCCCAGCTCTGCAGCGCCTGCTCGATCTCGTCCTCGCCCGGCGCCTGCTCCGCGACCCGCTCGAGCGCCTCGCCGCCGGCCTCGGCCGGCCTGGCCCGGCGGGCCCGGTGGGCATCGATGACCAGGTGCCGGGCGACCGTGCACAGCCATGCCCGGGCCGGGCCCCGCGCGGGATCGAACGCGTCGGGATGCTGCCACGCTCGCAGCAACGTCTCCTGCACGACGTCCTCCGCCCATTGCCGGTCACCCGAGGTCAGCCGAAGCGCGTAGTGGAACAGGGGCCCCGCGTGCTCGGCGTACAGGGTGCGCAGCAGTTCCTCGTCCGTGGTCGAAAGGGTCCCTCTACCAGAGACACGGTCCGTGGAGCGATCCGGATCGGTCCTCGGGTCACGTTTTCGGGAACGCCAGGACATAAGCCGATCATTACGCAGACTCACCGCTTTGTCCTGTGATGCACCGCACCGGATCAGTCACTCCCCGTGAGCGTCATCATCCCCTGTCCACACGAGGGCGAAAGCCGTCGAAAAAGGTGCGAACCGACCGAACCGTTCGCCCCCTGCCGCCCGTGAAGCCAGACGAGAGCCGACGAACGCGGCACATCCCGCCGGCGTCCCAGGCCGGTCCCGCCCACGGAGATTGCCCACGGACAGCGCCCGCGGACGGGGAACCGCCGCATGGCGCCCGAGACTTCGCCTCGTCAGCGCACCCGTTCGGCGCACTGCCCGACTCCATCCGATCACGAGGAACGAACAGCATGCATGTACACCTTCGTACACCAGGCCGGCGGTCACTCACCGCCACCGGACTTGCCGTCGCCACCGCCGGCGCGCTGGGGCTCCTGAGCGCATGCGGCCAGTCGTCGCACGCCCCGTCCGCCGGGACCGTCGCCATCACACCGGGACGCGCCCAGCATCAGACCGCCGGGATGCCCGGCACCTCCGGACCGCGGAACGCGGCAGGCTCCGCTCCCGGCGCCTCGCCGATGCCCCACATGAGCATGCCCATGAGCCCCCCGAGCACCGGGACGCCGACCGCGCCGGTGGCCGGAGACGCCGTGGCGATCAAGAACTTCGCGTTCGCGCCGGCCGCGCTGAAGGTCAGGGCGGGCACGACGGTGACCTGGACCAACCAGGACAGCGACCCCCACACCGTCACCAGCACCCAGCCGGGCGGCCCGTTGCACTCGGCCGCCCTGACCAGCCACGCCACCTACAGCTACCGGTTCACCAAGCCCGGTACCTACGCCTACCTCTGCACCGTCCATCCGTTCATGACCGCCACCGTGGAGGTGACCCGATGACCGAGTACCTCGACCCTCAGCCGGCAGGACCCGGCGACGGCACCGAGCACGGCACCGAGCAGCCGGCCCGGGAACACGACATGACCCGCCGCCAGCTCCTGCGGCATGCGGGATGGTTCGGCGGGGCCGTGGTCCTGACCCTGACCGCCGGAGAGGTGGTCAGTCAGATCGCGGGCTCCGGGGACACCACCGCCGGGGCGGCCTCGGCGACGGACGGAACGACGGCGAGCGGGGAGCTGCGTTTCGTGCAGGTCTCCGACAGCCACATCGGATTCCAGGGCCCGGCGAACACGGACGTGGTCGGCTCCTTCACCGAAGCCATCCACCAGGTCAACTCGCTCGGATTCCGGCCCGACTTCGTCATGCACAGCGGTGACCTCACCCACCTTTCCACGGCAGCCCAGTTCGACCAGGTCCGGCAGATGCTGACCGGCATGGAGACCGACCGCGTCTTCACCGTGCCGGGCGAGCACGACTCCATCGGCGACGGGGGCCGCGCCTACCGGCAGACCTTCGGCAAGGGCACGCTCGGCGACGGCTGGTACAGCTTCGACACCCACGGCGTGCACGTCATCGCCCTGGTCAACACCCTGAGCCTGGAGAAGCTCGGCCATCTGGGCGACGAACAGATCGAGTTCGTACGCAAGGACCTGCAGGGACTGTCGTCGGACACGCCCATCGTCGTCTTCAGCCACATCCCGCTGTTCGCCATGTATCCGCGGTGGGGCTGGAGCACGGACGACGCGTTGCGGGTCATCGCGCTCCTGCGCCGCTTCTCCTCCGTCACCTGCCTCAACGGGCATGTCCACCAGCTGTTCACGAAGACGGACGGCAACATCACCTTCCACTCCGCCACCACCACGGCCTACCCGCTGCCGAAGCCGGGCCGGGCCCCCGCACCGACGCCTCAGGTCGTCCCCGCCCGACAGCTCAAGGACGCCCTCGGCATCCGCACCGTCGGCTACCGGCGGGGCGACCGGGAGCTGGCGATCAAGGAAGAGAGGCTGACATGACGCCCGGAAGACTCCTCGACCCGGCCCTGCGCGTGGCGACCGCCGTCACCCTCGCCGTGAGCGGGTACCTCCACGCCCGGCTCTACGCCGACGGGTACCGCTTCATCCACGTCGTCGGCCCCCTCTTCCTGGTCCAGGCGAGCGTGTCCTTCGCGGTCGCCGCCCTGCTGCTGATCGGCATGCCGCCGCTGCTGTCGCTCGCCGCCGGCGGTGTGGCGCTGGGCGCCCTCGGCGGATTCGCCGCCTCCCGCACCGTGGGCGTCTTCGGATTCACCGAACACGGTCTGCAGCCGGCCCCGCAGGCCCTGCTCAGCCTCCTGGCCGAAGCCGGGACCCTGCTGCTCATCGCCGTCCGGCAGGCAGGCGTGGCCAGACGGCGCCGCGCCGGCCGGGCCCCCCGCCGACCGCCGGCCCGGGACCGGGTCACCCTCCACACCCCACCCAAGTGACAGAACCGAACGGAACCAAGGAGTCTCCCCATGCCACCGCAACCACACCCGGCAACCGGCGGACCGAGCCCGCGGCCGCGCGGACTGAGGGAGCGCGTGCGCGCCCTGCTCGGCCTGGACGACGACACCGCCGTCGTGATCCGCGAGTTCCGGTACACCGAACCCGGCCGGCCACCGCGCAGGACCGTCGTCGCCGTGCTCCCCATGGACGGCGAGGCACACCGCTGGACGCTTCACCGCCCTCCCGACCAGATCACCGATCAGGCCCTGCGGGCCGCGCTGCTCCACCAGCCGCCCGCCTGAGCGGTCCGGGCCCGTCCCCGCCCGCGGTGAAGTCAGCCCAGGAAGCTCAGCCGGACCTGACGGTCGGTGTTGTCCTTGTTCGTGTCGACCAGGCACACCGACTGCCAGGTGCCCAGTGCCGGCCGGCCGTCGATCACCGGGAGGGTGGCGTGCGGGGGCACGAAGGCCGGCAGGACGTGGTCGCGGCCGTGGCCCGGGCTGCCGTGCCGGTGCTGCCAGCGGTCGTCGGCGGGGAGCAGGGTGTGCAGGGCGGCCAGCAGGTCGTCGTCGCTGCCGGCGCCGGTCTCGATGACCGCGATCCCGGCCGTCGCGTGCGGCGTGAAGACGTTCAGCAGGCCGTCCCGGCCGGCCGCGGCCTCGCGGAGGAAGGCCTCGCACTCCGCGGTCAGGTCGACGACCCGCTCGCGGGTCCCGGTGGTGACGTGCAGCACGCGTGTGGTGAAGGCATCCGGCATGCCCCCATCCTCGCGCATCCGCCGCACCGCCGGCGCACGCGGCCGCCGTGGCGGGAAGATCCGTGGCGGGTCTCCTGTTGGTGGAAGCGTGAACAACATGCGCGAGGTCGAGGTGGTCGTCGCGGGCGCTGGTCAGGCCGGTCTGTCCAGCGCCTATCACCTGCGCCGCACCGGTTTCGAGCCGGACCGCGACTTCGTGGTCCTGGACCACTCCCCCGCCCCGGGCGGCGCCTGGCAGTTCCGGTGGCCGTCGCTGACGTACGGCAAGGTCCACGGGATGCACGCGCTGCCGGGCATGGAGCTGACCGGGGCCGACCCGGCGCGGCCCTCCGCCGAGGTGATCGGCGCGTACTTCGCGGACTACGAGCGCACCTTCGACCTGCGCGTACGGCGCCCCGTGAACGTCCGCGCGGTGCGCGAGGGCGAGGGCGGACGGCTGCTCGTGGAGACGGACGCCGGGGACTGGTCGGCGCGGGCGCTGATCAACGCGACCGGTACCTGGGACCGGCCGTTCTGGCCGCGTTACCCGGGTCAGGAGACGTTCCGCGGCCGGCAGTTGCACACCGCGCAGTACGCCGGGCCCGAGGAGTTCACCGGGAAGCGGGTGGTGGTCGTCGGTGGCGGTGCCTCCGGCACCCAGCACCTGCTGGAGCTCGCCCCGTACGCGGCCGCCACCACCTGGGTCACCCGGCGCCCGCCGGTCTTCCGTGAGGGGCCCTTCGACGAGGGCGCGGGCCGGTCCGCGGTGGCGCTGGTGGAGGAGCGGGTCCGGCAGGGGCTGCCGCCGCGGAGCGTGGTCTCGGTGACCGGGCTGCCCCTCAACGACGCGATCCGCCAGGGCCTGAGGGACGGTGTCCTGGACCGGCGCCCGATGTTCGCCCGCCTGACGCCGGACGGGGTGGAGTGGAGCGACGGCAGTCGTGTCGAGGCCGACGTCATCCTGTGGGCGACCGGTTTCCGTGCCGCCCTCGACCATCTGACGCCGCTGCGGCTGCGCGAGCCGGGCGGCGGGATCCGCGTCGAGGGAACCCGTTCGGTCGTCGATCCGCGGGTCCATCTCGTGGGGTACGGCCCCTCGGCCAGCACCATCGGCGCCAACCGCGCCGGCCGCCAGGCCGTCACGGACATCAGGCGGCTGCTCGCGGGAGAGCGGGTCGCCGCGTGACACCCGGCCGCGCTGCCCCGCACGTGGGGCAGCGGCGTCTCAGCCGGACGGCTGCGCGGCCGACGGCGACCTCCGGGTGGTGTCCTTCGCCTCCGCGTTCTTCCGCTCCGCGTTGAACTCCGCGACATTGCGCTGGTGTTCGGCGTAGTCGGCGGTGAACCGGGTGTCCCCCGGCTTGACCGTGACGAAGTACAGCCAGTTGCCCGGCGTGGGGTTCATCGCGGCGCGCATGGCGTCCTCGCCCGGGTTGTCGATGGGACTGGGCGGCAGGCCCATGCGCTGGTAGGAGTTGTACGGGTTCTCGACACGGGTGTCGGCCACCGTGGTGTCGAGGGTGCTGCGGCCGAGGGCGTAGTTGAGGGTGGAGTCCATCTGCAGCGGCATGCCGCTCTGCAGCCGGTTGAAGACGACCCGGGCCACCTTCCCCATGTCGGCCTTGTCCGCCGCCTCGGCCTGGACGATGCTGGCGATGGTCACCGCCTGGTAGACGTTCATCGCGTCGCGCTGCGCACCGGCCGCGACGGGCGCCCCGCCGAACCGCTGGTTGGCGGTGTCGACCATGTACCGCAGCACGGACTGCGGGGTCGCGTCCTTGTCCAGCGGATAGGTGGCCGGGAAGAGATAGCCCTCGGGGTTGCCCCCAGCGTCGCCGGGCAGTTTCAGGCCCGCGTCGCCGACGGACTGCCTGGTGCTGCCCGCGGGAAGGGCGAGCGCCCTGTCGACGGCGTCGTAGACCTGGCTGGCGCGCCAGCCCTCCGGAATGACCAGGGTGGTGGGCCTGCCGGCCGCGCCGTGGGCCAGGACCAGCAGCGGCACCGTCACGGCGGCGCCCGCCACGACGACACCGGCCGCACCGAGGAGGAGCCTGCCCCGACGCGTCAGCCGGACGGCCTTCCGCCGGATCGCCCTCGACCGGACCGTGTTCCGTCGGACCGCGCCCCCTCGGGCGGCTTTCCGTCGCGGAGTGTTCATCTGCATGCGGGAACGTTAGCCCGCAAACAGTCATAAACCCGACATATCGTCAGCTTGTCGGGCTCAGCTTGTCGGCGGAGTCACCCACTGCCGCCGCATGATCGCCCCGCCGGCGCCCCGGCCGTCTCGCCGTCTCCCACGGGGCCGCGTCGCCGGTCTGGCCCGGCCGCTCCCTCGCGGCACCATCCGTCGCCTCCGATGCCGCCGCCGTCTCCACCCGGGCGTCCCGGCGCACCAGCGCCGCGTACCGTCCGTCGCGTTCCAGCAGCTCCTCGTGCGTGCCCCGTTCGGCCACCCGGCCGGAGTCGAGAACGACGATCTGGTCGGCACCGCGGATCGTGGACAGCCGGTGGGCGATGGTGACGGTCGTCCGGTTGGCCGCGAGGGAGTCGATGGCTTGCTGGACCGCGTGCTCGGTGCGGGTGTCCAGGGCGCTGGTCGCCTCGTCGAGGATGAGGACCGGCGGATCGCGCAGGATGGTACGCGCGATGGCCAGCCGCTGCTTCTCGCCGCCGGAGAAACGGTGGCCGCGTTCGCCGACGACGGTGTCGTAGCCGTCGGGCAGTGCGGCGATGTGATCGTGGATCTGGGCCGCGCGGGCGGCCGCGCGAAGTTCCTCGTCGGTGGCGTCCGGCTTGGCGAAGCGCAGGTTGTCGGCGACCGAGGCGTGGAAGAGGTACGTCTCCTGGGAGACGACGCCGACCGCGCGGGCGAGGGTGTCGAAGTCGAGGTCACGGACGTCGACGCCGTCCAGGGTGACCCGGCCGCCGGTGACGTCGTAGAGCCGCGGCACCAGGTAGCCGAGCGTGGACTTGCCGGCGCCGGTCGGGCCGACGACCGCCAGGCTGCCGCCGGCCGGGACGGTGAGGTCGATGCCGTCGAGGACCGGACCGCTCTTGTCGTCGTAGCGGAACTCGACCTTCTCGAAGCGCACCTCGCCCTTCACCCGGTCGAGGTGGACCGGCTCGTCCCGCTCGGTGATGTCGACGGGCAGGTCGAGGTACTCGAAGATGCGCTGGAACAGGGCGAGGGAGGTCTGGATCTGCACGCCGGTCGCCAGCAGGCTCACGGCGGGCCGGAACAGGCCCTGCTGGAGCGAGACGAAGGCGACGATGGTGCCGAGCGAGATCCGCGGGCCGCCCAGGTGGAGCGCCATGCCGGCGGTCCAGTAGATGACGGCGGGCATCGCGGCCATCACGATCGTGATCACGGCCATGCGCCAGCGGCCGGCCATGTTCGAGCGCACTTCCAGGCCGACGAGCCGCTCGGACTCCTCCGCGAAGGAGGCGGTGAGCGAGTCGGCGCGGCCCATGGTCCGGCCGAGCAGGATGCCGCTGACGGAGAGCGACTCGGTGACCGTCGCGGCCATCGCGGCCATCTGCTTCTGGCGCTCGGTGGTGATCCTCTTGCGCTCGTTGCCGACCCGGCGGCTGATCCACACGAAGGCGGGCAGCAGGACCAGCGAGACGACGGTGAGCCGCCAGTCGAGGGCGATCATCGCGATGATCGTGGCGACCACGCCGGTCAGGTTGGAGACCAGGGAGGTGGCCGTCGAGGTGACGGTGGCCTGCATGCCGCCGATGTCGTTGGCGATGCGGGACTGCACCTCGCCGGTGCGGGTGCGGGTGAAGAAGGCGAGCGACATGCGCTGCAGCCGGCCGTAGACGGCGGTGCGCAGGTCGTGCATGACGCGCTGGCCGACGGTGGTGGATATCAGCGTCTGCAGGACGCCGAAGACGCTGGTGAGGACGGCACTGAGGATCATGCCCAGCGCCAGCAGGCTGAGCAGTCCGGTGCGGCCCTGCGGGATGGCGGTGTCGAGGATCGCCTTCAGCAGGAAGGGCGTGGCGACCGACACCAGCGATGCGGCGCCGACCAGCAGGCCGACGATCGCGAGCCGTCCGCGGTAGGGGCGGAAGAGGCTGAGGATACGGCGCACCTGCCGGGGTTCTCCGGTCGAGGTGCCGTCTGGGGTCCAGTTGATCTCGTCTCGGGGCATGGCTCCTGCGGATGGGTGCGGTGTGTACGGATTCACGGAGCATAGCTCACTGTTACCTATGCTCACAATGAACATAGTCCTGATATTGTTCCCGTATGAGCACCCCCGACTCCGACGGCCCGCTCGCCGAGCAGTTGCTGCACCTCACCCGCCGGGTGTGGCGTATCCAGAAGCGCCATCTGGCGGCGCGCGATCTGGGCGTCACTCCGGCCCAGTCTCGGCTGCTGCGCACTCTCGCGCACTACGACGCACCTCCGCGCATGGCCGACCTCGCCGCACGCCTCGAGGTGGTGCCGCGCGCGGTGACGACGCTGGTCGACGGCCTGGAGGCGAGCGGCAAGGTGTGCCGGGTACCGGATCCGACGAACCGCCGGGTGACCCGGATCGAGATCACGGACGAGGGGCACGCGACCCTGCGTGAGCTGCGCGCCGCCCGGAGGTCCGCGGCGGAGGAGATCCTCGCCCCGCTGTCGGAGGAGCAGCGGGAGGTACTGGGCGGACTGCTCGACACCCTGGTCGACGGGCCGGTGCCGGCGAGGCACTGCTGAGCCGCGACGGAGCGGCTCACCCCGCCCGGCCTTCCGGAGGATGAGCCGCTCCCCGCTCCGCGGCCGCCGCTCAGCAGCCGTCGCGGTCCGCCGTCAGCACCCCCTGTTCGGTGGTCAGCAACCGGTCGTAGCACCCGCCGGATCCGTACAGCCGGAAGCGCTCGCTCGACGTGCCGACCGCGTGCCGCTGGTCGCGCGGCACGTTCAAGGTGTACGTCGCGTCGCCGCGGTAGGTGTCGTCCAGCCATGACCGACCGCCCAGGGGCGAGGTGACCGCCGCCCGGTCGCCGAGGGTAAGTCCGGTGCGCAGCCGGCCGTCGGCGCCGATCGTGATGGCCCCGCCCATCGTGTACGTCCGCCGGGTGCGCGTCGTCCGGGGCGCCCCGCCCGCCCGCACCGTGACACTCTGGTCGTCCGTCCAGACGGCGTCGAGCGCGTCGGTCGTCTCGCCGTCGGTCCAGCGGTGCGCGGAGGTGTTGGCCAGCGTCCGGCTGACGGTGGTGGTCACCCGGCCGTGCGAGGTGTCGACGTATCCGGAGACGGTCAGCCGGTGCCCGGCGCCGGTGTCGACCCGGTACTCCCCCGGACCCGGGGTGTACACCGAGGAGTTGACGGGTGCGGAGGCCCTGGCGACGGTGACCGCGCCGGTGACGCGGGCGCGGTGCGCGTCCTGCCAGACCAGCACGTTCACAGGGGCGCTCCAGCCGGCCTGCCCCTCGGGCACCCCGGCCACGGAGACCTCGACCCGGTGCGGGCGACCGTCGTCGAGCAGTCCGGCGAACGGCGTCAGGTCGTACTCGATCGGCTTGACGTCGAAGGCGCGGGGGGCCGGCACGACGTACCAGAGGAAGGGGTTGGACCAGCCGCCGGTCCACACGTTCGGGAACGGCGCGGCGATTCCGGCCGGCCGGCCGTCCACCGTGATCTGCACCTCCCGGTAGGGGCCGCGGTCCGCCTTGCAGGAGTACGACGCCGGGTCGGCGACCGTCAGGTACCAGAACTCCTCGCAGCCGCCGCCGGATCCGGTGGCGTACACCTCTGCGACGATGCGCTCGCTGTTGCGCGGGGTGGTCAGGGTGGTGCCGCCGTCGAGGGTGAGCACCCGGTCGGGGACCGTGGCCCGGGGGCGTCCCGCGTAGAACGTGAGCGTGGCCTTGACGTCGATGACGCCCGTGTACGTGTCGTCGACGACGTTGCCGATCAGCATCTCGACGTCCTGGGTGCCGCGGAAGGTGTCGCTGTAGCGGGTGACGTCCTTCTCCACGTGCCACTCGATGCCGTCCGGCGAGGGTTCGGGGGTGGAGGTGCGCAGCACCTCCACCCCTCCGACGTGCAGATAGCCGAGCCGGTCGTACTGACGGCCCTTCACCTTGCCGTCGAGCCGCAGCACCACCTCGCTCCAGCGTCCGCCGCAGCCCCGGGGCGGTGCGTAGGTGCCCCGGTACGGCGTGAAGTCGCGGAACCGGGCCTCGGCCAGGGTGACTTGGCAGGACTTCGCGCCCTTGGGCACGGACACCGGCGGGGCGGCGGTCACCGGGTCGTGCCAGTCGGTGCCGAACTCCGCCGGGACGTCGGCCGCCGAGGCGGCCGGGGCGCCCGTGCCCAAGAGCGCGCTCGCCAGGAGGGTCACCCCGGCAAGCATGGACATGACGATCCGTCTTCTCATGGCCGGTGTTCTACGGGGAGTTGCCCCCCGACCGCAACGAGGAGACCGGCCTACCACCCCAGCGGCGCGCGCACGCGCGCACGGATCCGCACGGGCACCCACCAGGGGTAAATATGGTGCTATAAACCGATCCTGCTGCCACAGTGCTCCCATGGAGATCACGACCGGCCGCGTCCGTCGCATGGCCCTCGCCCTCGCCCTCGGCGGTGCCACCGCCCTCACCTGCGACGCCGTGCTCGCCGGCCTCCCGCACCGGGACCACGACTCCCCCTCCCCCGGCCCTTCGGCCGCCGCCTCCGGCCCGGCCCAGGCCCCGGCCCAGGCCCCGGCCCCAGCCCCAGCCCCAGCCCCCGGCGCGCCGGGTATCGGCGATCCGCTGATGCCGCTGGACGGCAACGGCGGCTACACGGTGCGCCGTTACGCACTCGACTTCGACTGGCAGGCACCCGGGACGCCCTTCGAGGCCGGCGCCACCGTCAGCGCGACCGCCACGCAGGCGCTGTCCCGCTTCGACCTGGACTTCGCCGGCAACACCCTGCACAAGGTCACCGTCGACGGCACACCGGCCACGGCCGTACGGGACGGCGACGAACTCGTCGTCACGCCCGCCCGGCCGATCCCGCGCGGCCGCGCGTTCGCCGTCCGCGTCACCTACACCGCCGACCCCACCCAGCGCCGGCGGCGCGGCGACGCGATCCGGGAGTACGGCTGGGTGCCCACCGCCGACGGGACCCTGCTGTATGCACAGCCCGACGGCGCCAAACTGGTCTTCCCGGTGGACGACCACCCCAGCCTGCGGGCGCCGGTCACCTTCCGCATCACCACCCCCGCGGGGCTCCGCGCGGTGGCCAACGGACGGCTCGTCGAGCGCGCGCCCCGGCCCGGCGGACGCGTGCGGTGGACGTACGACTCCGAGGAGCCGCTCGCGGCCCAGCTGATCCAGGTGGCGATCGGGAAGTTCACGGTCCTCGACAGCACCGGTCCGCGCGGACTGCCCGTCAGGGACGTGGTGCCGGACGGCCTGGTCGCGGACACCGCGGCCGCCCGCGCGCTCACGGCGGACCACCTCGCCTGGCTGGAGGAGCGTCTCGGGCCGTACCCGTTCCGTCGCTACGGCGTCCTGGTCGGGGACACCGACCTGCCGGTGGCGCTGGAGACGCAGTCCCTGTCCGTCGTACCGAAGGACGACCTGCTGGGCGACCGCGTCGACGCCGAACGCAATCTCGTGCACGAGCTGACCCACCACTGGACCGGGGACAGCGTCGCCATCCGGCGGTGGTCCGACCTGTGGCTGAGTGAGGGTCATGCCCGGTACTACGAACGGCTGTACTCCGACGAGCACGGCGGCGTCCGCATGGAGGACGCCATGCGGGACGCGTACGAGCAGCACGACCAGTGGCGCCACGACGACGGGGCACCCGCCGAGCCCACGGAGCCGACGCTCTTCAAGGTGATGCGCTACGACGGCTCGGCACTGGTGCTGTACGCCCTGCGGCAGAAGGTAGGTGACGAGACGTTCGACCGGATCGAACGCACCTGGGTGACCAGGTACCGGGGCCGTGCGGCCGGCACCAAGGACTTCGTCGCGCTCGCCTCGCGGGTCGCGGGCGAGGATCTGACGCCCTTTCTGACGGCCTGGCTGTACGGGCCGGACACCCCGCCGATGCCCGGCCATCCCGACTGGCGGGTGGATCCGGTCGAGGACTGAGTCCGGACGGTCCGCGGCCACCCCCTCGGATGCCGATGCGCTGCCGCCGACCGGGTGGCCTCTGCCGGACCGCTGGTCCACCCGGTTGACGTTCGGCGCGCCGTGCCGCGCGGGACACGGAAGCGTACGGGGGGTGGCATAAGGGCGGTCCCTTCGCCCTGGTTGCGACGAGCGTGGTTGGAGACCCTCAGCAAGCGGTTGGAGACCCTCAGGTATGAGAAGAACTGTCGCCCAACGTGTCCCCGGCGGCCTGCGAACCTGCCGACTGACGGCGTGTCTGCTCGCGACGGCCGCGCTGCTGCCACCGCTGCTGATCCTCCCGGCGTCGGGCGCCGACGAGGCGGAGGACCAGCGCCTGCAGAACGCCTTCACGGACGCCGCCCGCGAGTTCCACGTCCCGAGCAGTGTGCTCCTGAGCGTGTCCTACATGCAGTCGCGCTGGGACTCCCACCCCGGCACCCCCAGCGTCGCGGGCGGGTACGGGCCGATGCACCTGGTGGAGACCGGCGGCGGCACCGGCGGCGCACCGGCGACGCCGGACGGCCGCGAGAACAGCGCCGTCGCCGGGACGGTGTTCGCCTCGGGCGGGCACGCCGTGCAGCCTGCGGACCTGGATCGCGCCGCCCGCCTCATCAAGGCGCCGCCCGCCGTCCTGCGATCGGACGCCGTCGCCAACGTACGCGGCGGCGCGGCCCTGCTCGCCGCCGCGCAGCGGCACCTCGGCAAGCGGCTCAGCAAGGACCCGGCGGACTGGTGGCAGGCGGTGGAACGTTTCCCCGGCACCCGTGACGTCGCCACGGCGACGACGTACGCCGACGACGTCTTCGCCCTGATCCGCCGGGGTGCCCACCGGACCACCGCCGAGGGCCAGGAGGTCACGCTCCCCGCGAGTCCCGGTGTCCGCTCGAACCCCGGGCCGCAGGTCCCGCGGCGGCCCAAGGAGGTCGAGTGCCCTCCGGAGCTGGCCTGCGACTGGCTCGCCGCGCCGTACGTGCAGATCGACGAGGACGGCGACTACGGCAACCACGACCTGGCCGACCGCCCCCGGGACCAGAAGATCGAGTACATCGTCATCCACGACACCGAGTCGACGCTGCCGAACATGTTCAAGACCGTGCAGGACCCGACCGAGGCGTCCTGGCACTACTCGATCCGCTCCACCGACGGCCACGTCACCCAGCACGTGCGGACCAAGGACGAGGCCTGGCACTCGGGCAGCCAGTTCGTCAACGCCCGTTCGATCGGCGTCGAGCACGAGGGGTTCCTCGCCCACCCCGGCGCCTGGTACACGGAGCAGATGTACCGGTCCTCGGCCCGTCTGGTGCGCTTCCTGGCGAGGAAGTACGGCGTCCCGCTCGACCGGCAGCACATCTTCGGGCATGACAACGTGCCCGCCCCGACCGGCGACAGCATCCCCGAGATGCACGAGGACCCCGGCCCGTTCTGGGACTGGCAGCACTACTTCGACCTGCTCGGCGCTCCGCTGAAGGCCACGGCCGGACCGGCCGGCGACATGGTGATGATCCTGCCCGACTACGCCACCCACAAGCCCCGGTACACCGGGTGCGACGGCGCGGGGAAGCGGTGCCAGCCGCACGGCTCCAGCGCCGTCCGCCTGCACACCCAACCGGCCGACGACGCCCCGCTGATCCAGGACCCGGGCCGCAGGCCGGACGGCGAGGAGTCCACCGAGGACGTCAGCGACCTCGGTTCGCGGGTCTCCACCGGCCAGACCTTCGCCGTCGCCGACCGCCGCGGCGAATGGACGGCCATCTGGTTCCAGGGCAACAAGGCCTGGTTCAAGAACCCCAAGGACCACCCGACGGCCGTCGGTGCCGGCGGCCGCATGGTGACCCCGAAGCAGGGACTGGACGAGATCCCCGTGTACGGGCGCGCCCTGCCGGAGGAAACCGCCTACCCCGAGGGGATGGAGGAGGAGTCCGACTCGCCGCTCCCGTACAGCCTCCGGGCCGGCCAGCGATATGTTACCCAGTCCGGCGTGGAGAGTTCCTACGTCGACAGGTCGACCTTCTCCGACATTCCCCAGCCCGTGGTACTGGGCCGGGAGAAGTACTACGAGATCCAGTTCGGCCACCGGCTCGCCTACGTCCGGGCGAACGACGTGGACCTGGTGCACACCAGCACCGGATCGGCGGGGACACCCGAGGTGAAGCCCGGCACCACCGGCCGGTGATCCCGCGCGGCACCCGGTGTCCCGCTAGGCCAGCAGGTCCGCCCGGTCCCCCATCACCACGACGGGGTAGCGGTCCGGGTCGAACGTGCGGAGCAGGACATTCATGGCCTCCTCCGGGAGGCCGATACAGGCCGAGGTGCCGCTGCCGTGGTCGAGGTGGAGCCAGATCTTGCCGCCCCGGCCGGCGCCCCAGGGGCGGGTGGCGTCGTGCGGCGGCGCGCCCCGCAACCGGTTGTAGTCGATGGCGATGACGTAGTCGAAGTCGTGCTGGTACGCCGCGCTCCAGTAGGGCGGGGGCACGTAGGCGGCCCTGTCGTGGGTGTAGGAGAGCCGGGTGCCGGGGTCGGGGAGCACACCGCCCGCGTCGCTGACGGTGAACACGCCGACCGGGCTGCGCCCGTCGCCCGCGTAGTGGTCGGTGGTCCAGCCGTTCCGTCCGTTGTGCGCGGGCCAGCTGCCCACCGGGCGCCAGCCGTCGTCCCCCAGGACGTACAGCACGACCGTGGAGTCGGCCGAGTCCCGGCCCTCGCCGTACACGACCAGAACCTGGCCGGATCCGGGAGGGATCCCCGTGTGCAGGCGCTCGCCGACGCCGGGCAGCGTGGCCGGGTCGCCGACGGGGACGGACGCGGCAACGGGTACGGCCGGACTCGGCCGCTCCGCCGGGCCCGTCCCGGCGGCTCTGCCGGGTGTGCCCGGCACACCGTTCTTCGCGCCGTCGCCGCTCTCCGGTCCCCCGCACCCGCCCAGGGCCATCAGGACGGCCCCGAAGGCCACCGCCGTCACGGCCGCCGCACGCCGAACGTTTTTGATCTGCACCCGGTCATCCTGGCATCACATAACATCACATTGAATTACTTTCCTGACATGTGCCGCGTGTTGGATGGTGAGCCCTGGCCGGAAAGCGGTGGATTTCGCCGATCGTCCAGGAAAACCGTTTGATTTCGACCACGCCCCGACGCGAACCTTTCACGGCTTGTCGCCACCTTTCCCCCCGACACGAGCCGCTGGGACGTCATGCACATTCAAGATCTTCCGTATTCCGATCCGGGCGTGCCGGACGCACGTTCAGGTCCCCGGTTCCTGTGGTGGCTCGGGCGGAACCAGCTCGGCGGCCAGCTGAAGGCGCTGGCCTGGGGACTGCTGCACTTCGTGGCCGTCTCCGCGCTCCCCTTCTGCGTGGGGTTCGCCGTGCAGGCCGTCGTCGACCGTTCCGGTACCCGGCTGGCGCTGACGGGCGGTCTGCTCGTGCTGTGCGGCGCGGCGATCGCCGTCGGCGACACCTTCCTGCACCGCGCCGCCGTCACCAACTGGATCACCGCGGCCGCCCGCGTCCAGCAGCTGCTCGCCCGCAGGGCCACCCAGCTCGGCTCGGCCCTGACCCGGCGGGTGGCGGCCGGCGAGGTGGTCGCCGTCTCCACCGGCGACGTGGAGAAGATCGGCTGGTTCGTCGAGGCGGTCTCCCGGTTCACCGCGGCCGCCCTGACCGTCGTCGTGGTCGGCGTCGGCCTGTTCTTCTACCAGCCGGCGCTCGGCTGGGTGGTCGCCGCGGGACTGCCGCTGGTGGCGATCGCCGTCCTGCCGCTGCTGCCCCGGGCGACCCGGCGCGCCGACTTCCAGCGGGCGAAGGCCGGCCGGGCCACCGAGTTGGCCTCGGACACCGTGGCGGGCCTGCGGGTGCTGCGCGGCATCGGCGGCGAGGACCTCTTTCTCGACCGCTACCGCCGGGCCTCCCAGGAGGTACGGCGGGCCGCCGTGCGCAGCGCCCGGATGTGGTCCCTGATCGCCGCGATCCAGGTGCTGGTACCCGGGCTGCTGCTGATCGCGGTGGTCTGGCACGGCGTCCACCTCGCCCGGCAGGGCCGGGTCACCGTCGGCGAACTGGTCACCGTCTACAGCTCGGTCATGATCCTCAACTACCCGTTGCAGCACTTCACCGAGATCGCCATGGCGTACTCCTTCTCGCGTCCCTCGGCGAAACGGGCGGCCCGGGTGCTCTCCCTGGAGCGGGTCACCGACACCGGCGGCTCGCGCGCGGCCGCGGTGCCGGACGGCGACCTGTACGACCCGGACACCGGTCTGCTGGCCCCCGCGGGCCGGCTGACCGCCGTGGTCTGCGGCGACCCCGACGCGGCCGGCCGCCTCGCCGAACGGGTGGGCGGCCACCCGGCCGAGAGCGCGGCCTCCGTGCTGCTCGGCGGTGTACCACTCGACGAACTGCCGCTGGAGACCGCCCGTACCGCGGTGCTCGTCCAGGACAAGGACCCGGTCCTGCTCTCCGGTTCGCTGCGCGAACTGCTCGACGTGCCGGCCTCCGGCGCCGTCCGGGCCGAGGACGCGCTGGCCGCCGCCCAGTGCGCGGACGTCCTGGACGCCCTGGTCCAGGGTTCGTTGGGCGTCACCGACCCGATGGACGCCCGGATCACCGAGCGGGGCCGCTCCCTGTCCGGCGGCCAGCGCCAGCGGCTCGCGCTCGCCCGGTCGCTGATCACCGACCCCGAGGTGCTCGTCCTGGACGAGCCGACCTCCGCCGTCGACTCGCACACCGAGGCGCGGATCGCGGAGGGCATCCGTGAGGTGCGCTCGGGCCGTACGACCGTGCTGTTCACCTCCTCGCCGCTGCTGCTCGACCGGGCCGACCGGGTCGTGCTCATCCTCGACGGCGAGGTCGAGGCGGTAGGCGTGCACCGCGAACTGGTGCGCACCGAGCCCCGGTACCGGGCGGTGGTGACCCGGGAGACGGACGACGACGCCGACCTGCGAGGCGGCGCGTTCAAGGAGAAGGAAGCCGCGCTGCGGAGCGGCGCGCTGGAAGAGATCGAGGAAAGCGCATGATCGGCGTCGCACCACCGGCCTACGACCCGGCGGCCCCGACGACGGCCACCACCCTCCCCGTCGGCGCCGGCTCCACCGTGCGCGCCTACGTGGCCGAGCTGTTCCGCCGGCACCGCCGGGCCTTCACCGTCCTCGTCCTGGTCAACACGGTGGCCGTGATCGCCTCCATGGTCGGCCCCTACCTGCTCGGCGGACTGATCGAGCGGGTGTCCGACGGTGCCAGAGAACTGCATCTGGGCCTGACCATCGGCCTGTTCGTGCTCGCGCTCGCCGTCCAGGCCGTCTTCGTCCGCGAGGTACGGCTGCGCGGCGCCGTGCTCGGCGAGCGGATGCTGGCCGACCTGCGCGAGGACTTCCTCGTCCGGTCGGTCGGGCTGCCGCCGGGCGTCCTGGAACGGGCGGGCACCGGCGATCTGCTGTCCCGGATCACCACCGACATCGACCGGCTCGCCAACGCCATGCGGGAGGCCGTGCCGCAGCTGTCGATCGGCGCCGTGTGGGTGGTGCTGCTGCTCGGCGGGCTCGTGGTCACGGCGCCGCCGCTGGCCGCCGCCGTACTGCTCGCCCTGCCGGTCCTGATCGTCGGCTGCCGCTGGTACTTCAGGCGGGCCCCCGCCGGCTACCGCTCCGAAGCCGCCGGTTACGCGTCCGTGGCCGCCGCTCTCACCGAGTCCGTGGACGCCGGGCGCACCATCGAGGCGCACCGCCTCGGCGCCCGGCGCGTCGCCCTGTCCGACCGCCGGATCAAGGAATGGACCAGCTGGGAGCGGTACACCCTGTGGCTGCGCTCGGTGCTCTTCCCCGTCACCAACGCCACCCACACCACCGTGCTCGGCTCGGTGCTGATGATCGGAGGCGTCTTCGTCCTCCACGGCTGGCTCGACGTCGGCCAGCTGACCACGGGCGCCCTCATCGCCCAGATGCTCGTCGAACCGGTGAACCTGATCCTGCGCTGGTACGACGAGGTGCAGGTCGCGCACGTGTCGCTGGCCCGGCTGGTCGGCGTACGGGACATCGAGCCGGAGCCCGGCGACGCCGCGCTGACACCCGAGGGCCGCGAGGTGCACGCCGACGAGGTCCGGTTCGGCTACCTGCAGGGCGTCGACGTGCTGCGCCGGGTCTCCCTGGAGGTCGCGCCGGGCACCCGGCTCGCCCTGGTCGGCCCCTCGGGCGCGGGAAAGTCCACCCTGGGCCGGCTGCTCGCCGGGATCTACGCGCCCCGCGACGGCCGGATCACCCTCGGCGGCGCCGAGCTGTCCCGGATGACCGCCGAGCGGGTCCGTTCCCATGTCGCCCTCGTCAACCAGGAGCACCACGTCTTCGTGGGCTCGCTGCGCGACAACCTGCTGCTCGCCCGGACCGGCGCCGAGGACGCCGAGCTGTGGGCGGCCCTGGGCGCCGTCGACGCCGACGGCTGGGCGCGGGCCCTGGAACAGGGCCTGGAGACCGAGGTGGGCTCCGGCGGCCTCACACTGACCCCGGCGCAGGCCCAGCAGATCGCGCTGGCCCGGCTGGTGCTGGCCGACCCGCACACCCTGGTCCTGGACGAGGCGACCTCGCTCCTGGACCCGCGGGCGGCCCGCCACCTGGAACGGTCCCTGGCCCGGGTCCTCGACGGCCGCACCGTGGTCGCCATCGCGCACCGGCTGCACACCGCCCATGACGCGGACGTCATCGCCGTGGTCGAGAACGGCCGGATCAGCGAGCTCGGCAGCCACGACGAGCTGGTGGCGGCCGACGGCGCCTACGCGGCGCTGTGGCGGTCGTGGCACGGGTGACCGGCCCTGGCACGGGGGGCGCGCGCCGCAGGTCGCACCCCGTGCCGTTGCGCGGGTACGAGCAGGGGTGGAAGGCTGGAGAGCGGCACCGGTTCGGGGGCGGGCCGGGAACCGGAGGGTTCGCGGCGCGTGAGGCCCGTGCCGAGCATGCCGGCGGGCCGCCCCTCGGACCGCCGCCTCACCCCCTGGAGGTAGCCGTGACCACCGCCGACGGATGGGGGGACGACGTCTACCAGCCCGACGGATCCGAGATCCGTGAGGACACGGGAGTGCTCGACGTGGAGGACACGCTGGAGTCCGACGGCGTCAGCGATCCCCTGGACCGGGGCTGGTCCCCGCCCGAACGGCCGTGGGCCGTGGAACACACCGGGGTGACCGCGGCGGAGGGCCACCGGGGCGAGACCCTGGACCAGCGCCTCGCCGAGGAACTGCCCGATCCGGCCGCCCCCGACGGCGACGGCATCGGAGACTGCCAGGGCAGTGACGGCGAGCTCCTGGACAACGAGGTCGGTGATCTGCGCTCCGGCCGTCTCGTGGCACCCGACGAGGGGGCGCACGAGGACGACGAGAGCGGCCTCGTCGCCACCGACGTCGGCATCGACGGCGCCGGGGCCTCCGCGGAGGAGGCCGCGATGCACATCGTCGACGAGGACACCGCCTACGGCTGACGCCGGACCGCCCTGCTCGTCCGCCCCGACCGACCTGTCCGCCTTGTTGTCCGCCTTGCCGGAGGAGACGCCATGCAGCAGGACAAGCAGCCCGACTACCACCCCGTGGTCTTCCGCGACCGCGCCGCCGGGTACGCCTTCCTCACCCGGTCCACCGCGACCAGCGACCAGACCATCGACTGGGACGACGGCGAGACCTACCCGGTGGTCGACGTGGAGATCTCCTCCGAGAGCCACCCCTTCTACACCGGGAAGGCCCGCACGGTGGACACCGAGGGCCGTGTCGCCGCGTTCGAGCGACGCTACGGAGGCGGTTCCCCGCAGGCCGGCTGACCCCCGGGCCCCCGCGCTCAGATCACGTTCAGGGCGGCGGCGCAGCCTATGCCTCCCAGCACCATGAACACCGGCATCAGCACCTTGATCTCGACCCAGCTGCCCGCGCGGAACCGCATCACCTTCGGCGGGCCCAGCGGGTACCAGCGCTTGCGGCCGATCGGGATGGGCCACAGGATCGGGCAGCCGGAGACGGTCAGCGCGTCCCCGATGTCGTGCACCAGCGCCCCCAGCACCACCGGCAGCCCCAGCCACAGGTACTCCTGGCCGGGCTGGGTGAACAACCAGTCCGAGCCGTTGCCCGGCTTGTCCAGGATGCCCGCCAGGATCCAGGCGCTGGTCCCCGCGAGCAGCCACACCAGCACGTCGCTGCTGGAGCCGCGGGCGGCCCGCCACAGCAGGCCCTCGATCGCCAGCACCATGTGCGCGAAGAGGATCGCCAGGACCGCCCAGCGCCCGCCGAGGATCGCCGCGGCGGAACAGCCCCCGCCGATCAGCACCGCCCACACCCAGGTGTGGGTCAGCGTGCGGTGGCCGCCGGAGCGGCGCGGGTCGCCCGGCTTCCGGGTCGACTTGTAGGCGGCGTAGGAGAGCTTGTCGACGATCTCGCAGAGCCAGCGTGACAGCGGCCCGAAGGCGCGCGAGATGGTGGCCGCCTTGTGGTCGAGGTCCGGGGCGAGCGCCGCGCCGGCGCAGATCAGTGCCCCGACCAGGAGTACCGGCCAGGGCATCCCGTGCCCGGCCGCGGCCGCCGCGGCTCCGACGCCGAGCCAGGCGGCGGCTCCCGACAGTGAGTGTGCTGGTCCCATCATGGCCGCTGTGCGCCCCATTCCTCTTGTGCCGCTGTCCAGTTGACCGGGTGCGATGACGCTCCGTCGGCGACACAGCATAGGCGTCGTGATCATCGGCCTCGAAGCCGATTCCCCCCTCGGGCGTCGGGCCAGGCAAGATGGGTGCGTGACCCTCATCGATCGACTGCCGCCCACCGCCGACCCCGACGCCCTGTACGAAGCCTTCGAGTCCTGGGCGCAGGAGCGCGGTCTCACGCTCTACCCCCACCAGGAGGAGGCGCTGATCGAGGCGGTCTCCGGGGCGAACGTGATCGTGTCGACGCCGACCGGCTCCGGCAAGAGCATGATCGCCGCGGGCGCGCACTTCGCCGCCCTGGCCCGGGACGAGGTCACCTTCTACACGGCGCCGATCAAGGCGCTGGTGTCGGAGAAGTTCTTCGAGCTGTGCAAGATCTTCGGCACCGAGAACGTCGGCATGCTCACCGGCGACGCCTCCGTGAACTCCGACGCACCCGTCATCTGCTGCACCGCCGAGGTACTCGCCTCCATCGCCCTGCGCGACGGCAGGCAGGCGGACGTCGGCCAGGTCGTCATGGACGAGTTCCACTTCTACGCCGAGGGCGACCGCGGCTGGGCCTGGCAGATCCCGCTCCTCGAACTGCCGCAGGCCCAGTTCATCCTGATGTCCGCCACCCTCGGTGACGTCTCCTTCTTCGAGAAGGACCTGGCCCGCCGCACCGGCCGTCCCACCTCGGTGGTCCGCTCGGCGACCCGCCCGGTACCGCTGTCCTACGAGTACAAGTTCACCCCGCTCACCGAGACGCTGACCGAACTGCTGGAGAGCAGGCAGGCGCCGGTGTACATCGTGCACTTCACGCAGGCGCAGGCGGTGGAGCGGGCGCAGGCGCTGATGAGCATCAACATGTGCTCGAAGGAGGAGAAGGAGCAGATCGCCGAACTGATCGGCAACTTCCGCTTCACCACCAAGTTCGGCCGCAACCTCTCCCGGTACGTGCGGCACGGCATCGGCGTCCACCACGCCGGCATGCTGCCCAAGTACCGGCGGCTGGTGGAGAAGCTCGCGCAGGCCGGCCTGCTGAAGGTCATCTGCGGTACCGACACCCTGGGCGTGGGCGTCAACGTGCCCATCCGCACGGTGTTGTTCACCGCCCTCACCAAGTACGACGGCAACCGGGTGCGCACGCTGCGCGCCCGCGAGTTCCACCAGATCGCCGGGCGGGCGGGCCGGGCCGGCTTCGACACGGCCGGGCTGGTGGTCGCGCAGGCGCCCGAGCACGTCATCGAGAACGAGAAGGCGCTGGCGAAGGCGGGCGACGACCCGAAGAAGCGGCGCAAGGTGGTGCGCAAGAAGGCACCGGAGGGCTTCGTCGCCTGGTCGGAGACCACGTTCGAGAAGCTGATCGCGTCCGAGCCGGAGCCGCTGACGTCCCGGTTCCGGGTGACGCACACGATGCTGCTGTCGGTGATCGCCCGCCCGGGCAATGCCTTCGAGGCGATGCGCCATCTGCTGGAGGACAACCACGAGCCGCGCAAGCAGCAGCTGCGGCACATCCGCCGGGCGATCGCCATCTACCGCTCGCTCCTGGACGGCGGCATCGTCGAGAAGCTCGACGAGCCGGACCCGACCGGCCGTATCGTCCGCCTCACCGTCGACCTCCAGCAGGACTTCGCGCTCAACCAGCCGCTCTCCACGTTCGCCCTCGCCGCGTTCGAACTCCTCGACCCCGAATCGCCGTCCTACGCGCTCGACATGGTGTCCGTCGTCGAGTCCACCCTGGACGACCCGCGGCAGATCCTGGTCGCCCAGCTGAACAAGGCGAAGGGCGAGGCGGTGGCCGCGATGAAGGCGGACGGCGTCGAGTACGAGGAGCGCATGGAGCGCCTCCAGGACGTCACCTACCCGAAGCCCCTGGAAGAGCTGCTGTTCCACGCGTACGACACCTACCGCAAGAGCCACCCCTGGGTCGGCGACCATCCGCTGTCGCCGAAGTCGGTGATCCGGGACATGTACGAACGGGCCATGTCCTTCACCGAGTTGGTCTCCTTCTACGAACTGGCCCGGACCGAGGGGATCGTGCTGCGCTACCTGGCGAGCGCGTACAAGACGCTGGACCACAACATCCCCGACGACCTCAAGTCCGAGGACCTGCAGGACCTGATCGAGTGGCTGGGCGAGATGGTCCGCCAGGTCGACTCCAGCCTGCTGGACGAGTGGGAACAGCTCGCCAACCCGGAGGAGATGACCGCCGAGGAGGCCCAGGAGAAGGCCGACGAGGTCAAGCCGGTCACCGCCAACGCACGGGCCTTCCGGGTCCTGGTCCGCAACGCGATGTTCCGCCGCGTGGAGCTGGCGGCCCTCGACCACGTCGACGAGCTGGGCGAGCTGGACGCGGAGTCCGGCTGGGACGCCGACGCCTGGGGCGAGGCGATGGACAAGTACTGGGACGAGTACGAGGACCTGGGCACCGGTCCCGACGCCCGTGGTCCCAAGCTGCTCGTGATCCAGGAGGAGCCGCAGAACGCGCTGTGGCGGGTCAGGCAGATCTTCGACGACCCGAACGACGACCACGACTGGGGCATCAGCGCGGAGATCGACCTGACGGCGTCCGACGCCGAGGGCCGCGCGGTCGTCCGCGTCACCGATGTCGGCCAGCTCTGACCACAGGAGAACTCCACCCATGACCAACCCGGCCGAGAGACTGGTCGGCCTGCTCGACCTGGAGAAGATCGAGGTCGACATCTTCAGTGGCCGCAGTCCCCAGGAGTCCATCCAACGGGTCTTCGGCGGGCAGGTGGCCGGCCAGGCGCTGGTCGCGGCCGGCCGCACCACGGCGGGCGACCGCCCCGTGCACTCGCTGCACGCGTACTTCCTGCGCCCGGGCCGGCCCGGGGTGCCGATCGTGTACCAGGTCGAACGGATCCGGGACGGGCGGTCGTTCACGACACGCCGGGTCACCGCCGTGCAGCAGGGCCGCACGATCTTCAATCTGACCGCCTCCTTCCACAAGCCCGAGGTGGGAGCTTTCGAGCACCAGCTGCCGCCGGCCCGCGAGGTGCCGCACCCGGAGTCGCTGCCGACGCTCGCCGAGGAGATCCGCGAGCATCTGGGCCAGCTGCCCGAGCAGTTGGAGCGGATGGCACGCCGCCAGCCCTTCGACATCCGTTATGTCGACCGGCTGCGCTGGAACACCGAGGAGATAGCGGGCTCCGACCCGCGCAGCGCGGTGTGGATGCGGGCGGTCGGTTCGCTGGGTGACGATCCGCTGGTGCACACCTGCGCGCTGACCTACGCCAGCGACATGACCCTGCTGGACGCGGTACGGGTGCCCGTCGAACCCCTCTGGGGGCCGCGGAACTTCGACATGGCCTCGCTGGACCACGCCATGTGGTTCCACCGGCCGTTCCGTGCCGACGAGTGGTTCCTGTACGAGCAGGAGTCGCCCATCGCCACGGGGGGCCTGGGACTGGCCCGCGGCCGGGTCTACGACCTGGAGGGACGGCTGCTGGTGTCGGTCGTCCAGGAAGGGCTGTTCAGGGCCCTGCAGTAGAGACGCAACCAGCCGCGAAGACCCCGCGGGTGCCCCGGTTTCGCCGGTGCCCGGAGCTGCGACCGGGTGGCGGCCGGGTGCGGTCGCTCCGTCGGGCGCGGCGCGGGCCGGACGACGCGGGCCTCCGCCGCTGCCCGTGCCAGGTCGTTGCGGAACCAGTCGATCTCGTCCGGATCGTCCGCCGTCATCAGCTCCTCGGCGAGCAGCGCGCTCGGCGACCCCGGTGCGCCGTGGGCGGGCGGGGCCGGACGGAGTGCCTTCACGTGCGCACGCTCGTGGGGATCCGCCAGAGCGTCGTCGATCTCCTCGGGACCGAGGAAGGCCGCCACCGCCCCGGCGCGCTCCCACGGCCCGTACGCCGCCCGCAGCAGGAAGCCGCAGTGGCGTCCGCGCCAGTTGCGGGCCCGCTTGTCCGCTCCCGTCCTCAGCCGGTCACGCAGCTCCTCGGGTGTGCGGCCGGTCAGCAGAGGCGCGTTCTTCTCGTCGGCCGCGAACTGCCGCAGTTCCTCCGCCAGATAGAGCCAGACCACGGCCCGATAGCGGTTCGGGTACCAGTTCACCGGAGTCACCAGGCCGAGTTTCGCCAAGCGGGTGAACCGGCCCGCCGGGATCTCCATCAGGGCGGCGCCCTCGGTCGTACCGACGGCTCGTACGCTCGCGCGGAGGCTGTCCGCCCGGTCCTGGAACCGCTCGATCTCGGCCAGGGCGACGCGGCGGCCTTTGCCACCGCCCTCGTCGGGCACGGTGCGGATCCGGCCAAGGTGTACCGCGAGGTCGAACTCGCCCCGCCTGAGGCCCAGTTCACGGGCGGCTCGACTGAACGTGCAGCTGGCCGGGCGGGTTCGGGCGATGGTGGTGACGGACATGGTCGTACTCCCCCGTGGAGCGGTGACTCGCGCCGGATGCGCTCGCCGTGGAAAAACGGTAGCCGCTCCGGCGGATCTCCTGGCGGGCCTGTGGACAACTCCGCGCCGAGGTTGAAACAGCAGGTCAGAGGTCCGCTGCGGAGGAACGCTCCGGTTGCCGGGCGTCCACCCCGAGATGTTCGCCGACCCGGTTGACGAGCAGTGTCATCTCGTAGGCGATCTGGCCGATGTCCGCCTCCGCGCCGCTGAGCACGCACAGACAGCTGCCGGTTCCGGCGGCGGTCACGAAGAGGACCGCGTCGTCGTACTCGATCATCGTCTGGCGGACCTGGCCCGCCCCGAAGTGCCGTCCGGAGCCCTTGGCGAGGCTGTGCAGCCCGGAGGCGACGGCGGCCAGATGCTCGGCGTCCTCCCGGCGAAGGCCGTTGCTCGCTCCCGTGACCAGCCCGTCGTTCGACAGGACCAGCGCGTGTCGTACGTGCTCCACGCGTTCGGTCAGGTCGTCGAGCAGCCAGCCGAGTTTCTGGTTCTGCGCCATGTCGTAGCGTCTCCCCGTGTGCCGTCTCCCCCTGGCGGGAGGATCTCCCCGCCAGCCTTCCCCACCACCGGCGTCCGGGCAAGGAGGATGGGGGCATGGCACAGAAGATGACCGACGAGGAATGGCGGGCGTTCGTCTCTCAGGGCACCCGCACCGGCAAGCTCTCCACCGTCAGGGCCGACGGCAGCCCGCACGTGGCCCCCATCTGGTTTCTGCTGGACGGGGACGATCTGGTCTTCAACACCGGCAAGGACACCGTGAAGGGGCGCAACCTGGCCCGCGACGGGCGGGTCGCCCTGTGCGTGGACGACGACCGGCCCCCCTTCCATTTCGTGGTGCTGAGCGGGACCGCCCGGCTGTCGGAGGAACCGGGTGCGCTGCGCGACTGGGCCACCCGGATCGCGGCCCGTTACGTGGGCGAGGATCACGCGGAGGAGTTCGGCGCCCGTAACGGCGTCCCGGGCGAGCTGCTGGTCCGGGTCGCCGTGGAGAAGGTGGTGGCCCTCAAGGACCTCACGGGCTGAGGCTCAGCCCACCGAGTCGAGAAGCCGGGCGGTGTGCATCCGCCCGGCGTACTCGACGAGCCGGATCAGCACCTCCTTGCCGGAGTCCCGGTCACGGGCGTCGCACAGCACCACGGGCGTGCCCTGGTCCAGGTCCAGGGCGTGCGAGACGTCACGCGCGCCGTAGGTCCGGGCTCCGACGAAGCAGTTGACGGCGACGACGAACGGGATGTGCCGGTGCTCGAAGTAGTCGACCGCCGGGAAGCAGTCCTCCAGGCGCCGGGTGTCGGCGAGGACGACGGCGCCGAGGGCTCCTTGCGACAGCTCGTCCCAGAGGAACCAGAAACGGTCCTGGCCGGGGGTGCCGAAGAGGTACAGGGAGAGCCCGGAACGGATGGTGATGCGGCCGAAGTCCATGGCCACGGTGGTGGTGACCTTGTGGTCCACGCCGTCGGTGTCGTCCACCAGCTGGCCCGCCTCACTGAGCAGCTCCTCGGTGCGCAGCGGCCGGATCTCACTGACGGCACCGACCAGCGTCGTCTTTCCGACGCCGAAGCCGCCGGCGACCAATATCTTGAGCGCCAGGGCCGATGTGTCGTCGGCGGCGGACTCGGGATGCTCGGAGACCATGATCACTTCTCTCGTGAGGGCCGGCTGCGGACGACATGCTCAGGAGGCTCGGGACGCGAAGCCAGCATCATGACAACTGCGGTCGCCTCGCGTGCGGTTGGACCGGAACGCGTCTGTTCTGACCGGCGGCTGCGCGGTTGGTTCCGGATGCTCATCTACAGTGCCCGCAATCCCGCGATGACCTCGCGCAGAATCCGCTCGTCGGGAAGCTGGGCCGGTGGCACCGGACGGCTCACGGTGACGCAGCCCCCTTCGAGCAGATCGCCCAGGAGCACCCGGACCACGCCCACCGGAAGGTCCGCGCCGGCCGCGAGTTCGGCGACGGACTGCGTCTCCACCCGGCACAGGTCGATCAGCGCGCGGTGTTCGGGGCCGAGCGCGGTGTCGCCGTCGGCGCCGGGCGCGCCCGGGTCGAGCGTGACGAGGGCGATCAGGTCGAACCTGACTCCGGTGGGGCCGGGTCTGGTGCGGCCGCCGGTCATGGCGTAGGGACGGACGAGGGGCCCGGCCTCGCCGTCGTACCACTGGCTGCCCGCCTCGCGCGGGGCGCCGGTCGTGTACTCGGTCATCGGGGACGCTTCCGGCTCATCCGGCGGCGGGCGGCCGGGCGGCGACCCGCGGTGCGGTGTAGAGGTGCTCACCGACGCGCTTGACCAGGCGTGCCATCTCGTAGGCGACCAGGCCGATGTCGGCGGTGACGGCGGTGAGTACGGCGAGGCAGGAGCCGTCGCCGGCGGCGGCCACGAAGAGAAAGGCGTCGTCCATCTCGACCATGGTCTGGCGCACCCCGCCGGCCCCGAAGTGCCGTCCCGTGCCCTTGGCGAGACTGTTGAAGCCGGAGGCGACGGCGGCGAGGTGCTCGGCGTCCTCACGTCCGAGGGCGGTCGAGGCGCCGACGGCGAGGCCGTCGTTGGAGAGCACCACCGCGTGCCGTACCTCTTCGACACGCAGCACCAGGTCGTCCAGCAGCCAGTCGAGTTCACCGGATCGGTGGTCGGCCCTCAGGCCCGGGTCCTGGATCATGCGCGGTCTCCTTCGGTGCTGTCGGTGCCCTCTTCGGGTTCCGGGGTGGCTGCGCGGCCGGGCTGCCTGCCGCCGCCGCGCGCCCAGCCGTCGCGGTAGGCCGTCATGCGGTCGCGGACGAGTTCGGGGGTGCGTTCGTCCCCGCCCCGGGCGGGCGTGGGTGCCTCGGTGTGTGGATCGCGCAGTTGGGGGGCGAGGCTCGCCTGCCGCACCCGGCGTGGCAGGTCGTCGTCGCGGGGTTCGGAGCCGTGCGGTGGGCGGTGCGGCCTCAAGGTCGTGACTCCGGGGGGTGGTGGCTCGGGCGCCGGGTGCGCAGTGGTGCGGGTGGTGGGGGTCGTGGCGAGGGCGGGACGGGCGGCGGGGGCGACGGGGGCCTGCGGGGAGTCGGTGCCGGGCACGCGCGCGTCCTCCCCGCCTTCCGGTGCCTGTCCGACGCCGGCCGCCGGACGGCCGGAACGTTCCGCCGGACCCGCGTGCAGCAGGGCCTTCGGCAGCAGGACCACCGCGGTGGTGCCGCCGTAGGGCGAGGTCCGCAGGTGCACCTTGATGCCGTGGCGGGCCGCGAGCCGGCTGACGACGAACAGGCCGAGCCGGTCGCTGTCGAACAGGTCGAGGGCCTCCGACTGCTCGATCCGCCGGTTGGCCTCGGCGAGGGTCTCCTGGCCCATGCCGAGTCCGCGGTCCTCGACCTCCAGGACGTAGCCGTTGCCGACGGGTTCCCCGCAGACGCGCACGCGCGTGTGCGGCGGCGAGAACTGGGCGGCGTTCTCCACGACCTCGGCGAGCAGATGGGTGAGGTCGGCCACGGCCGCGCCGACGACGGCCGCCTCGGGGAGCCGGCGTACCTCCACGCGCGCGTAGTCCTCGACCTCCGACACCGCGGCCCGTACGACGTTGGTCAGGGAGACCGGCATGCGCCAGGCCCGGCCGGGGGCCGCCCCGGAGAGGATGATCAGGCTCTCCGCGTGGCGGCGCATCCGGGTGGTGAGGTGGTCGAGGCGGAACAGGTCGCTGAGTTCGTTCGGGTCGTCGGAGCGGCGTTCCATGCTGTCCAGCAGGCTCAGCTGCCGGTGGACCAGGACCTGGCTGCGGCGGGCGAGGTTGACGAACACGCCCGCGATGCCGCTGGCGAGTTCGGCGCGCTCCACGGCGGCGCGCAGGGCTGCCCGGTGCACGGTGGCGAGGGCCTCCGCGACCTGTCCGGTCTCGTCCTCCGCGGGCGGCCCCGGTGGTGCCTCCGCGTGGACGTCGATCTCCTCGCCGGCCCGCAGTCTGCGCATCGCCTCGGGGAGCTTGCGCCGGGCGATCTCCAGTGCGCCGTTACGCAGGCTCACCAGCTCGATCACGAGGCCGCGTCCGATGCGTACCGAGATGACGAGCGAGGCGGTCACCGCGAGGAGCCCGAAGAGGACGGCGGCTCCGGCCGGGGTGAGCAGGCCGCGCGCGAACGGATCGGCCCGGCCCGCGACCGCCCGTGCCGTGCCGGTCTGGATGGTCCGCATACCGTCCCGCACGCGCGCGTGAGCGGCGTCCCAGGTCGCCTCCGGGACCGCGTCCAGCGCCTTGGCTCCGGGCCGGCTCGCGAGGATCCGGTCCTCGGCGGCCCCCAGCGCGCCGTAGTCGTCACCTGCGGCGAGCCGACTCCAGGCGGTGCGCTGTGCGCCGGGCAGGTCCGCGACGGCCACGTCGGTCAGGGCTCGGCGGGTGTCGACGGCGCCGGTGAACAGGCGCAGCGGCTCGCCGTCCAGGCCACCGGTCCGCCGGGCACCGGCGAGGACCGCGTCCTCCTGGGCCAACGCCTCTCCCGCGCGGGAGAATTCGAGCAGCACGCGCGCGTCGGCGCCCATGTCGTCGGCCTGGACGCCGGTGAGGGAGCCGTCCACGGCGAAGGCCCTGGCGATGGTCTGCGTGTACCGCCCGTAGGTCTCGTCCCAGCCGGCGCCCCGGCCCGGTACCGCCGTCCGGCGGGCGCGCAGTCCCTCGGCGTCGGTGACGAAGACCTGGAGGCGCTGGGCGACACCGGAGGGCAGTTCCCCGCTGTCGGCGACGGTGCTGTCCTTGCCGAGCCTCAGCTCGGCCACGGCCCGGTCGGTACGGGTGCCGAGCCTCTTGAGGTCACCGCCCCGTTCGGCGGTGGGGTCGGTGGCGTAGCGGACGGCCGCGGTACGTTCGGCCTGGAGCGCGGCGACGGCGTCGGCGACCGGGGTCCGCAACGCGGCGTCGACGCGTTGGGACTGGCGCAGCCGGGAGACGTCCTGAGCGGTGGTGACCGTGGCGTACGCCCACAGGGCGAGCAGCGACATGACCGGCACCATGAGCAGGCAGACGACCTTGGCCCGGACCGTCCGGGGACGGATCCGCCAGCCTCCGGCGGGCGCGTCGCCGGACGTGGTGCCGACGACGTCGTCGACCGGTTCGTCGGCCGGTGCTCCGGCGTGCGCGCGGCGGCCGCTGGGTGGCCGCGGGGACGGTGTCCGCGGGTCTGCCGTGGGGGTCCTACGGGGTGTACGCATGGCCTCCTCGCTCGGGAGTGGGTAGGGGACCGCGGGCCCGGGCCGCACCGGGTCGCGTGCGGCGGCCGGTCGGTGCGGCGCGGGGCCGGTCACCGCGCGGTGCTGGTGACGGGCCGCTGGGCCGAGGCGGACGCCGCGCGCTCGCCGGCCGTGGGAGACAGCGCGACGAAGGCCGAGGTGAGGAACAGATAGGACCCGAGGCCGACGGCGAGCGGGAAGATGAACTGCATCGCCGTGGCTCCGGGCAGGGCGGCTCCGGACGGGGTGACGCGCACACTGACCGCGAACATCCCCGTGTAGTGCATGCTGCTGACGGCCGCGCCCATGACCAGTGAGGCGACGGTGACCGCCACGGGTGACTTGATGTTGAGCGCCGCCCACAGGGCCGCGGTCGCGGCGGCCACCGCGATGAGCACGGAGAGCCCGACGAGCATCGGGTCGTAGTGCACGTCACCGTGCAGCCGGACCGCCGCCATCCCGAGGTAGTGCATGCTGGCGACGCCCAGGCCGGTGGTGAGCCCGCCCAGCAGAAGTGCCCGGTTGCGGTCGCGGCTGTAGCCGACGGCGAAGACGCCGGCGGTGACCACGATCACGGCGACGAGCAGGCTGAGGATGGTCAGCGGCACGTCGTAGCGGATGTCGGTGCCACTGACGCCGAAGCCGAGCATGGCCACGAAGTGCATGGTCCAGATGCCGGTGCCGAGTGCGGACGCCGCGGTGAGGAGCCAGTTGCGGCGCGAGCGGCCGGTGCTGCCGAGTGCACGGACGGTGCAGCGCAGCCCCAGTGCGGCGCCTATGCAGGCCATGACGTACGACAGCACGGGGGTCAGCCAGCCGAAGGTGGCGTGGTCCAGGTGTCCCATGACCAAGGGACGCTAGGGGGCACGGAAGCATGAAGCGGGCGCATTTCGAAAGGTGTTGCAATATGACCCGGAGATGTGCCGGAACGATCGCGTCCGGCTCGAACGTGCGCGCAGGTTCATCCTCCGTGACGGTGAGGGAACATGCGAACCATGAGCGACGACCACACGCACGTCCAGGAGTTCTTCACAGCACGAGCGGCCGACTGGGACAGCAGGTTCCCCGACGACGGCCCCGCGTACGCGGCGGCCGTGACCGAGTTGGGGCTGCGCGCGGGTGACCGGGTGCTCGACGCGGGCTGCGGTACGGGCCGCGCGCTGCCGCCGCTGCGCACCGCCGTCGGACCCTCGGGCGCGGTCCTCGGAATGGACCTGACCCCGGCGATGCTGCAGGCCGCGGTACGCGCCGGGCGCCACCGTGACGGACGGCTGCTGCTCGCCGACGTCGCCGCGCTGCCCGTGCGCTCGAAGTCACTGGACGCCGTGTTCGCCGCGGGTCTGATCGCCCACCTGCCCCGGCCCGCCCGGAATCTGCGGGAGTTGGCGCGTGTGGTCCGCCCCGGCGGCACGCTCGCCCTGTTCCACCCCATCGGCCGGGCCGCCCTGGCGGCGCGCCAGGGACGGCGGATCACCCCCGGCGACCTGCGCGCGGAGGGCAACCTCGGTCCGCTGCTCGCCGGTTCGGGCTGGCACATGACCTCGTACGTGGACGAGGACACCCGTTTCCTGGCACTCGCGGTCCGCGGCGACTAGCCGGCGACCGCCGCTCCCCCGAGGCCGGGCCGGGGCCGGTCGGGACGGGTCGGCCATGCCCTCTTCTGTCGCCGGGGCTTCAACTCTACGTTCGACAGAGGAAGACGAATGTTCGCGAGCGACAGTCATGCGACAGCCGACGAAGGAAGGTGGCCGGCATGTTCGACCGGATGCGCAGGTACGCGGAGAGGGTTCGTGGCGCCGGGGGCACGCGGGTGCCGGAGCGTCGTGAGAAGCGTGCACACAATTTGTTCGAGGCGGCGGCCGCCTATGTGGCGGCCCGCGCGGAGGACGACCAGGACCGGATCGAGGAGACGGCCGGCTGGGTGTCGCCGGAGGCGCTGTCGTTCGGGGTGAGCGAACTGGCCTGCCGTGCCGTCGTCACGCTGGCGCGGGAACGCGGGCAGTCGCCGCGGACGGTGGCGCGCGACCTCCTCGGACTGCCGGTCGCCTGATGCTTCGCCCCGCCGAGGTCGTTTCGTCCCCCTCCCGGTGGAAAGCTGCAGCTCCGGCTGTGGTGGCCGGTCGTGACAACGGCCTTCCGATCGCACTAGGGTGCGCGCCGTTGGACGAACGACTGGGAGGCAGGCATGGCCGGGACGGACGAGGAGGCCCTCGCCGCCGCGGACGAGGCGCTGTACGTGCTCACCGCGGTGCTGCTGACGCCCGCGCAGTTTCCGAGCGTCTTGGGCGACGACTACCCGGAGGCCTGCGCGGCGCTGGAGCTGGCACCGCGCGCCGACGGCTACGGCCTGGTGCTGGGCCAGGACGGTGGTGGGGCGCGCTGGACGGTCGTCGTGGACGACGTCTCGCTGGTCGCGGTCGCGATCGCGTCCTGGGACTGCGGCATGGAGCACGACCTCTCCCCGGACGAGCGCACCGTGGTCGCCGCCCTGCCCGGCTGGCCGCTCGCGGTCGCCGTGGCGGCCCCGAACGTGCCCGCGCCGCACGACCCCGGCCCCGAGATCGCCGACCGTGCCCCGCTGACCCCGCCGGACACCAGTTCCTGGGGCCCCGCGCAGCGGCGGCTGGGCGCGGACGAGATCGCCCTCCAGTGGGCGGTCTGGCGGGAACAGATCGGCGACGACCACTTCCCGGCGCTGGACGAGGCACCGAAAGCCTCCGAGGAGGCCCCTGGGGACGGCGTGACGGCCGCGAAGGGGCACCTCGGGATCCGGCGGGTACTGGCCGAGGCGCGCGCCTACGTGGACACGCCTCCGCCGCTGGGCCGGGTCCGCTCGTCGTTCGCCCCGGGTGACGCGCGGACCCTGCGCGCCGACGGGCCCGGCTGGTCGATGGTGGCCCGCACCGACGACATCGCCTTCGTGCTTCTCGACGCGGAGCCCGGGGAGGTCCTGCCCGTGGGACGTGGCCCCGAGCTCCCCGGCCTCCTGGAGGCCCTGGACAAGATGGCCGTACGGCCCCTGTGAACCCCTCCGGGCCGCGCTCCCGCCGAGGGATCCGCGGCCTCGGGCGGGTGGCTCAGCGGCCGATCTCCTTGCGCGTCACCCTGCGCAGCCTGCGCCGCTGCGAGGGGTCCAGGGTGAGGTAGGCGGCCACCGGGACGCCGACCACGATCAGGAACGTCACCCACCAGGGCAGCCATATCAGCAGGATGAGCCCGACCGCCACACCTCCTGCGGCGATCTTCGCGTTCTTCGACATCAGCGTCGCCTCCTTCGCGGCCACTGCCGCTCTCTGATCTGAAAACGGGCCCGCGCCTCCCGCGGTTCCGGACCGCGCCCCTGAGACATCCCTGACGAGCGACCCCTACTGGTCCCTGATACCGGGTCGAACAGTTTGTGAAGCAGTCCCGCTCCCAGCGTAGTCACTCCCGCCCCGGTGTCGGGACGGGTTGCCCCCCGGTGTTCCGCCGCCCGCCGGTGCCGCGCAACCGGACGGCCGGCCTGCGGAAAATCCCACTCACAGCGGCCGGTTGGCCGGATGTTCCGTCGCGCGGGGGCTGGCCGCGGCCCTGCTGATCACCGACGGCGTCTGCACCGGGTGGACACCGAAGGCGCCGGTCCGCCTCCACTACGCCGACGGCGGCGAGCAGGCCGTCAACGCGAACACGGCCCGCTGCCACGCCGCCCTGCGCGCCCACGGCGCCGACGCCCCGGTGGTCGACCTCGGCGAGCGGGACTACGGCGGTTCCCCGCACCCGGGTTCCCAGCAGGCGGGAACCGCCGCCGTGGTGCGGTGGTTCGGGTCACTGGACTGAGCCGGAGGGCCGGAACCGCGGGCGGCCCCGGCCGGCTGGGGGTCACCCCGGCAGCGAGGGCAGCAGCGAGTCCAGACCGCTCGGCAGCCCGCTGGGGAGCTCCGACGGCCAGGTGGAGGGCAGTTCGCTCGGCAGCCCCGACGGCAGACCGCTGGGCAGTCCCGACGGCAGACCGCTGGGCAGCTCCGTCGGGAGGCTGAAGGACGGCCGCGCGGAGGCGGACGCGGTCGGGCTGCTCGTGGTGGACGTGTCACCGGGCGAACCGTTGCCGCCGGACACCATCAGAAAGACGACGGCCACGGCCACCGCGGCCACCAGCACGGTCAGCACGGCGTACAGCGGTCCCCTGCGCCGGCGGGGCGGCTCCGGGGGCGGACCGGACGCCCAGTCGACGGCGGTGGGCGGGTCATGGTCCCCGAATCCCCCTCCCGAGGGCGGTCCGAACCCTCCGTACGGAGGCGGGTCGTCGCCTCCGTCCGAGGGCGGGGTGCCGTTCGGCGGGCCGGGCGGGCGGGGCGGTACGGGTGGCAGGGCCATACCGCCAAGAGTCACCGCGTACCGGTCATCGCGCGAGCCCCGAGCCGGAGTTGATACGGACTCATGCAACGGACCGCACGATTCCGGAGCATTTCCCGCACGGACCGGTCGCGGGGTGCGGGCAACCGGTCGCGCGGGTGCGGGCAACGGCACGCGCGCGTGCGGGTGTTCGCTCCGAGAGCGGCCCTCACGCGCGCGTACGGGTTCAGCCCCGGGCGCCCAGCAGGTGGTCCATCGCCAGCTGGTCGAGCTGCTCGAAGGCCATCCCGCGCGCGGCGGCCGCCTCCGCGTCGAACTCCTCGAACGCCGCGCGGTCCGCAAGGAGCGCCTGGAGGCCGTCCGCGGCCGTCGGCTGCGCCAGCTGGTCCAGGCGGGAGGCGCGCAGGGCCTCCTGGACCTCCGGGTCGGCGCGGAAGGCGGCCGCGCGCTCCTTGAGCATCAGGTAGTTGCGCATGCAGCCGGCGGCAGAGGCCCACACGCCGTCGAGGTCCTCGGTGCGCGGCGGCTTGAAGTCGAAGTGCTTCGGGCCCTCGTAGCCCGCGCTCTCCAGCAGGTCGACCAGCCAGAAGGCGGCGCGCAGGTCGCCGGCGCCGAAGCGCAGATCCTGGTCGTACTTGATGCCGGACTGACCGTTGAGGTCGATGTGGAAGAGCTTGCCGGCCCACAGCGCCTGCGCGATGCCGTGCGGGAAGTTCAGGCCGGCCATCTGCTCGTGGCCCACCTCGGGGTTGACGCCGTACAGCTCGGGGCGCTCCAGGCGCTCGATGAAGGCGAGCGCGTGGCCGACGGTGGGGAGCAGGATGTCGCCGCGGGGCTCGTTCGGCTTGGGCTCGATGGCGAAGCGCAGGTCATAGCCCTGGGAGGTGACGTACTCGCCGAGGAGGTCGAAGGCCTCCTTCATGCGGTCGAGAGCGACGCGCACGTCCTTGGCGGCGCCGGACTCCGCGCCCTCACGGCCGCCCCAGGCGACGTAGGTCTCGGCACCCAGCTCGGCGGCCAGGTCGATGTTGCGGATGGTCTTGCGCAGGGCGTAACGGCGCACGTCACGGTCGTTCGCGGTGAACGCGCCGTCCTTGAAGACCGGGTGGGTGAAGAGGTTGGTGGTGGCCATCGGCACCTTCATGCCGGTCGCGTCGAGGGCCTGGCGGAAGCGCTTGATGTGCGATTCGCGCTCGGTGTCGGAGGACCCGAAGGGGATCAGGTCGTCGTCGTGGAACGTCACACCGTGGGCGCCCAGTTCGGACAGGCGCTGCACCGTCTCGACCGGGTCGAGGGCACGGCGGGTGGCGTCGCCGAACGGGTCCCTTCCCTGCCAGCCGACGGTCCACAGGCCGAAGGTGAACCTGTCCTCGGGGGTGGGCTGGTAGCTCATGCCGCGGCTCCTTGCTCGGGGGTTCTGCGCGAAGACTGTGCCGGACGACTGTCGTGCCGACTATTTCGTCATGGCGGTTTACAAATTAGTATGCCGACGCGTCCCTGGGAAGGGTCACCCTGTCCCCGAAGGACGAAAACCGGGTCGCGACACCCCGTCGGACCGGAAAAACTGCAGGTCAGGTAAACCGCGAGCCGCGGAAAAAGGGAGAGCCCGATGTCAGCAGCCGAGGGTCCGCTCGTCGTCGGCGTGGACACGTCCACCCAGTCCACCAAGGCGCTGGTGGTCGACGCGTCCACCGGCCAGGTCGTGGCGAGCGGCCAGGCGCCGCACACCGTGTCCTCCGGCGCGGGGCGGGAGAGCGATCCGCGTCAGTGGTGGGACGCGCTGTGCGAGGCGCTGCGCCAGTGCGGGGACGCGGCGCGCGAGGCGGCGGCCGTGTCGATCGGCGGGCAGCAGCACGGTCTGGTCACGCTGGACGAGCGGGGCGAGCCGGTGCGCCCGGCCATGCTGTGGAACGACGTCCGTTCGGCGCCCCAGGCCCAGCGGCTGGTCGAGGAGCTGGGCGGGCCGAAGGCCTGGGCGGAGCGCACCGGCAGTGTTCCGGGCGCGTCCTTCACGGTCACCAAGTGGGCCTGGCTGGCGGAGCACGAGCCGGAGGCGGTCCGTGCGACCAGGGCCGTCCGGCTCCCCCACGACTACCTCACCGAGCGCCTCACCGGGCAGGGCACGACCGACCGCGGTGACGCCTCCGGCACCGGCTGGTGGGCGTCGGCGACCGAGGCGTACGACGAGGAGACCCTCGCCCACGTGGGCCTGGACCCGGCGTTCCTGCCCCGCGTGGTCCGCCCCGGCGAGATCGCCGGCACCGTGCGTGACGGTCACGAGCTGCCGTTCTCCAAGGGCACCCTGGTGGCGCCGGGTACGGGCGACAACGCGGCGGCCGCGCTGGGTCTCGGGCTGCGCCCCGGGACGCCGGTGCTCAGCCTCGGCACCTCGGGCACGGTGTACGCGGTGTCGAAGCACCGTCCCGCCGATCCGACCGGTACCGTCGCGGGCTTCGCCGACGCGCACGGCGACTGGCTGCCGCTGGCCTGCACACTGAACTGCACCCTCGCGGTCGACCGGGTCGCGGCGCTGCTCGGCCTGGACCGGGAGGCCGTCGAGCCCGGTACCTCGGTCACCCTGCTGCCGTACCTGGACGGTGAGCGCACCCCCAACCTGCCGAACGCCTCCGGGCTGCTGCACGGCCTGCGCCATGACACCACCGCCGGACAGCTCCTGCAGGCCGCCTACGACGGCGCCGTGCACGCCCTGCTCGGCGCCCTGGACCTGGTGCTCGACGCGGACGCCGACCGGACCACGCCGCTGCTGCTGATCGGCGGCGGGGCCCGGGGCCGCGCCTGGCAGGAGACGGTACGGCGGCTGTCGGGACGTCCGGTGCAGGTGCCCGAGGCGAAGGAACTGGTCGCCCTCGGTGCCGCCGCGCAGGCGGCCGGGCTGCTGACCGGTGAGGATCCGGCGGCGGTGGCCCGGCGCTGGAACACGGCGGCGGGACCGGTGCTGGACGCCGTGGAGCGGGACTCGGCGACGCTGGCGAGGATCTCCGGGGTACTCTCCGACGCGGCCCCGCTGCTGGACCGGGCGCCGCAGGAGCGGTGACCGCGCGGGAGGCAGGTCGCAGGACCGTCCAGGGGACTGAGGATTGATCGAGGCATGACCGCACCGCTGCACGAGGCCCGCCCGACGACGACCGGCCGTGCCCTGCCGGACACCCAGCAGGGCATGCGCCGGCGCAACCTCGCGCGCGTGATGCACGCGGTCAGCGCCGAGGGTTCGCTGTCGCGGGCCGCGGTCGCCTCACGCATCGGTCTGACCAGGGCGGCGGTGTCGACCCTGGTGGACGAGCTGGTCCGCTGGGGACTCCTGGAGGAGCTGGGGCCCGAGCGGCCCAGCCGGGTCGGACGGCCCGGTTCCGCGCTCGCGGTGAGCGGGCGCGGCCCGGTCGGCATCGGGGCGGAGATCGGGGTCGACCACCTCGCCGTGTGCGCGGTGGACCTGCGCGGCGAGGTACGGGCGCGTGCCGTGCGGCACGGCGCGAACCGGGGCCGGGCGCCGGAACCGGTGGTCGAGGAGCTCTCCGAGCTGGTCCGGCGGGTCGTGGCGGACGCGGAGCGCGAAGGGCTGTGGCCGGCCGGTCTCGCGGTCGCCGTCCCCGGCCTGGTGGACCGCGACGGGCACACGGTCGTCCACGCCCCGAACCTCGACTGGCACGACACCGACCTCCGCGCGCTGCTGCCCGCCGACCTCCCACCCAACGTCGACAACGAGGCCAACTTCGGTGCCCTGGCCGAACTGTGGCTCGGCGATGCCACCCCACCGGACTTCCTGCACGTGTCCGCGGAGATCGGTATCGGCGCCGCGGTCGTCGTCGGCGGCCAGCTGCTGCGGGGGAAGCGTGGGTTCGCGGGCGAACTCGGCCATGTGCCGGTCCACCCCGACGGACCGCACTGCGCCTGCGGCGGGCGCGGGTGCCTGGAGCAGTACGCCGGTGAGGAGGCGGTGCTGCGCGCGGCCGGTCTCGCACCCCGCGAGGACGCGGTGGGTCTGCTCGCGCTGCGGGCGGGCGAGGACCACGAGGGAGTACGCCGCGCCCTGCACGACGCCGGTACGGCCCTGGGCATCGCCCTGACCGGCGCCGTCAACCTCCTCGATCCCGAGACGGTGGTTCTGGGCGGCGCCCTGGCCGGCCTCGCCCCGTGGCTGCTTCCGTCCCTGGAGACCGAACTGGCCGACCGCACGACCGGCCCGGCCTGCCCGGTCGCCGTCTCCCGCCTCGGGTCCGAAGGCCCGCTCCTGGGCGCCGCCCACTCGGTGGTCCGCGCCGTACTGGACGATCCGGCGACGGTGGCGGAACGGGTCTGAGGGCGATCGCCGGGCCGGGCGCCGGCTCCTTCCCCCGTCCGGGTGACGACGTTTTCCACCAGCGCCGCCCCGTCCACAGAGCCACTTCGCGCCCTCCTTCCCCACCCGTCGGCGCCGTAACGTGTTGCACGCGAGGCGGTCCGTGGGACCGACGGGTGCACGCACGGGGGACGGCGGCATCGCCGTCGGCCGAGGTGTGCGACACCAACCACACCTGTGTGGCCGAGCTCCGCAAGGAGTGGCCGCCCGCGCGCGAGACTTACCGCGGACCGCACGCGCGGCCGCGCGAGACCGCGGTGGCCCCGCGCCGCTGACCGCGACTCCCCCGTGCTTCGGGCACGCTTCGGAAAGGGACCTCATCCATGGACCGGGCACGACCGCTCCCCACCAGGCGACTGCTCCTGAAGGGCGCGGCCCTCGCCGCCGTCCCCTACCCGCTGCTCCCCGCCCGCCCCGCGGGCGCGAGCACCGGAGTCATCGACTACCCCAGGGCCGAGTGGCAGGCGGCGAGCGACGAGAACCGCACGTCGGCCCAGCGCCCCGACGGGTGCGGCATCGACCGGGTGATCATCCATGTGACCCAGTACGCGTACGCCGGCACGCTGTCCATCTTCCAGAACCCGAAGAATCGGGTGTCCGCGCACTATCTGCTGCGTTCGGCCGACGGCCATGTGGCGCAGTGCGTCCGGGAGTCGGACGTCGCCTGGCACGCGGGGAACTGGGAGTACAACACGCGCAGCATCGGCATCGAGCACGAGGGCTGGGTGGAGAAGCCGGAGTACTTCACCGACGCCCTGTACGCGGAGTCGGCGCGGCTGACGGCGTCCATCTGCGACAGATACGGGATCCCGAAGGACCGTGACCACGTCATCGGCCATGCCGAGGTGCCGGGGACCGATCACACCGACCCGGGTCCGCACTGGGACTGGGCGCGCTACATGAGGCTGGTCGGACTGTCCTTGGAGTGAGGGCGAGGCAGAGCGGTCGAAACGGTTGTCGGACCGAACACCCTGGGTGACGATGTCCCCAGCCGCATCGCCTTCCGGGAGGCCGAGTTGACCGATCAGTGGGTGGCTCTGGAACCGGGGGCCGACCCTGCCGCGCGCGTCCGGGTGCTGCGCCGGGCGCATGAGACGTTCACGACGGCGGGTACGGTGCCGCGCCCGGTGCGGTCGGTGGTGGCCGAGTCGTGGCGGCGTTCGGCACGGGCCGGGGTGGGACCGGACGGCGCGGCCCGGGTGGAGCTGACCGACGGGGACCTCGGGACCTACCGGGCGGAGCATCCGCTGGCCAGGGTGATGCCGCTGGTGCGGGAGCTGATGGGCACGTTCGCGGCGGACGGCGAACATCTGCTGGCGGTGTGCGACGCGGACGGCAGGCTGCTGTGGGTGGAGGGGCATCCGGCGACCCGGCGGCGGGCGGACCGGATGAACTTCGTGCCGGGCGCGCGCTGGTCGGAGAGCGCGGTCGGCACCAACGCGCCGGGGACGGCGGTGGCCGTGGACCGGCCGGTGCAGGTGTTCGCGGCGGAGCACTTCATCCGCCGGGTGCAGCCGTGGACGTGCGCGGCGGCGCCGGTGCACGATCCCCGCAACGGGCGGGTGCTGGGCGCCGTCGACATCACCGGCGGCGACCGGCTGGCGCATCCGCACAGCCTGGGTTTCGTGCAGGCGGTGGCGCGGGCCGCCGAGTCGCAGCTGGCGCTGCTGGATCCGCCGGCGCCCGCCGACGAGTCGCCCGCGTTGGCGGCGCTCGGCCGTGACGAGGCCGAACTCCGGCTGGGCGGGCACCGGATCAGGCTCGGCCGCCGCCACAGCGAGCTGCTGGTGCTGCTCTCCCGCCATCCGGAGGGACTGACCGGCGACGAGCTGCTGTGCGCGCTGTACGAGGACGAGTCGGTGACGCCGGTGACACTGCGGGCCGAACTGGCCCGGCTGCGGAGGCTGCTGGGGCCCGGGCTGCTCGCCTCCCGACCGTACCGGCTGACCGCTCCGGTCGAGTCCGACGCGAGCGTCGTGGAGCGGCGGCTGGAGGCGGGGGCGGTGACGGCGGCGGTGACGGCGTACCCGGGTCCGCTGCTGCCCGCTTCGCAGGCGCCCGCGGTCGTACTGCTCAGGCGACGGCTCGCGGACGGGCTGCGGGCCGCGCTGATCGCGCGCCGCGATCCCGATCTGCTGGCGGACTGGGCGCACGCTCCGTGGGGCGAGGACGACGTCCAGGTGTGGCGTGCCCTCGCGGCGGTGCGGCCGACCCCGGTGGTCCGCAGCCGGTTGACCGCACTGGAGTCGGAGTTGGCGGCTCCGGCGCGCTGACCTGCGGTGCAACGTGAGCGCAACGTCCGCTTCCCTAGCCTGCGCGCCGGAGCTGCCCAACGGCGGGCAGCGCATCTGCAAGGAGGCAGGCCACCATGACCCGTTACACGGCGCCCGGCACCGAGGGTGCGATCGTCTCCTACCAGGCGCGCTACGACCACTTCATCGGCGGCGAGTACGTGCCGCCGGCCCGGGGACAGTACTTCGAGAACCCCTCGCCGGTGAACGGGCAGCCGTTCACCGAGGTCGCACGGGGCACCGCCGAGGACGTGGAGCGGGCCCTGGACGCGGCGCACGCGGCCGCGCCGGGCTGGGGCCGTATGTCGGTGACGGAGCGCTCCGACATCCTCCTCAAGATCGCCGACCGAATGGAGGCCCACCTCGAACCGCTCGCGGTCGCCGAGAGCTGGGAGAACGGCAAGCCGGTGCGGGAGACACTGGCCGCGGACATCCCGCTCGCCATCGACCACTTCCGCTACTTCGCGGGGGCGATCCGCGCCCAGGAGGGTTCGCTGGGCGAGATCGACGACGACACGGTGGCGTACCACTTCCATGAGCCGCTCGGGGTCGTGGCGCAGATCATTCCGTGGAACTTCCCGATCCTGATGGCGACGTGGAAACTCGCGCCCGCCCTGGCGGCCGGCAACGCCGTCGTCATCAAGCCGGCCGAACAGACCCCCGCCTCCATCCATTACTGGATGAGCCTGATCGCGGACCTGCTGCCGCCGGGCGTGGTGAACATCGTCAACGGCTTCGGCGTGGAGGCGGGCAAGCCGCTGGCTTCGAGCCCACGGGTGGCGAAGGTGGCGTTCACCGGGGAGACCACCACCGGGCGGCTGATCATGCAGTACGCCTCGGAGAACATCAAGCCGGTCACCCTGGAACTGGGCGGCAAGTCCCCGAACATCTTCTTCGACGACGTCTGGGCGCACGACGACGACTTCCGCGACAAGGCCCTCGAGGGCTTCACGATGTTCGCGCTCAACCAGGGCGAGGTCTGCACCTGCCCCTCCCGCGCCCTCGTCCAGCGCGGTCACTACGCCGAGTTCATGGCGGCGGCGGTGGCCCGCACCGAGCAGATCAAGCCGGGGCACTCCCTCGACACCGACACGATGATCGGCGCGCAGGCCTCCAACGACCAGCTGGAGAAGATCCTCTCCTACCTGGACATCGGCCGGCAGGAGGGCGCGAAGATCCTCACGGGCGGCGAACGCATCGAACACGACGGCGAGTTGAAGGGCGGCTACTACGTCCAGCCTACGATCTTCGAGGGCGACAACCGGATGCGTATCTTCCAGGAGGAGATCTTCGGCCCGGTCGTCTCGGTCACGTCCTTCGACGACTTCGACGACGCGATCAAGATGGCGAACGACACGCTGTACGGCCTCGGGGCGGGCGTCTGGACCCGTGACATCAACGCCGCGTACCGCGCGGGCCGGGCGATCCAGGCGGGCCGGGTGTGGACGAACTGCTACCACGCCTACCCGGCGCACGCGGCGTTCGGCGGCTACAAGCAGTCCGGGATCGGCCGTGAGACCCACAAGATGATGCTGGAGCACTACCAGCAGACGAAGAATCTCCTGGTGTCGTACTCGCCGAAGAGGCTGGGCTTCTTCTAAGGGTTGTCCCGCAAATGATCTCCGTATCGTCCACGACCAGGGCCCTGTCTGGCAGCCGGGATCTGCGGCAGACTTCGGGCGACAGGCTCGACTGAGGGAAGGAGAGTGCGCATAGAACGTATCAGTGAGTCGTTGACGGGGTGCGGTCCGTCTGTGCAGGACGCGCTGCGTATTGCCGGCTGGACAGCAGGTCGCGCGGTTACCACTGGGGACTGGACGCGGCAACTGACAGCGGCTGGGTTCGAGCTCAACGACGCAGCAGTCGGGATCTGGGCCGAGTTCGGCGACCTGACGATCAAGAGCTACCCGGCCCGTGCCCCCGCCTCTTCACTGCGTATAGACCCCGTGGACGCCTGCATCGACACCGCTGCGGAAGCTGCTTCGCTGAAGCACCGATATGCAGAGAACTACAGCCCTTTGGGCACGTGGTCGGTCCAGCTCAGGTCGTACATCGCAGCCGGCGGGCGCGTCGTCGCCGTGGGGCCGAATGTCCTGTGGTCCCTGGGTTCCACCTTCGCGGAGGCACTGATCTACGTCGTGTACGGCGATGGTGGAGTCGATCGTGCAGAGCAGGCGGACTGGCTCGGCAACTGCCTCACTGGCAGGTGAGACGATCTTGCGGTGGCTGGTGTGATCACGGCGTCGGAGCCCTCCTGGATAGCCCCGTTCACCGGACTGAGCCTGCGTAGCTTCGGCAAGCTCGTGACCGCCGTACGCCGCGAGGCAGCGGATACGGTCCGGCGAGGCCGGCCGTGGAGTCTGCCCCTGGAGGACCGCGTCCTGCTGGTCACAGCCTATTGGCGCACCACTTTGACGGTGCGCCAGCTCGCCTCACTGTTCGGAATCTCCAAGTCCGCAGCCGACCGCATCATCAACCGACTCGGCCCGCTGCTCGCTCTGCGGCCGCGCCAACGGTTCCGCAAGGACACTGTGCTCATCGTGGACGGCACCTTGGTGCCCACGTGTGATCACGCGGTGGCCGAGCAGTCGAAGAATTACCGGTACTCCACCAACCACCAGGTCGTCATCGACGCCGATCCCCGTCTGGTGGTCGCGATCGGGCCGGCCCCTGCCAGGCAACCGCAACGACTGCAAGGGCGTGGGAGCTGTCCGGGGCGAAGGCCGCCGTCGGCAACACCCTGGTGATCGCCGACGGCGGCTACCGCGGTACGGGGCTGGTGATCCCACACCGTCGCGAACGCGGCCAGGAAGAGCTTCCGGCCTGGAAGGAGGAGCGCAACCGCTCACACCGCAAGGTCCGCGCCCGGGTGGAGCACACCTTCGCCAGGATGAAGAACTGGAAGATCCTTCGCGACTGCCGCTCGAAAGGCGACGGCGTACATCACGCCATGCTTGGCATCGCCCGCCTCCACAACCTCGCCCTCGCGGGATAGTCAGGACGAACGTGGACGGCCCAACCCTGACCGCCGGAGCCAGTTGATCATTGCGGGACAGCCTTTAGCGAGCGCACAAGGTCGCTATCGACGCGGGCCGGGAATCCAGGAGGATGCTTCACCGGGAGGCTCTCGTCACACTCCACCGCCTCAAAGGCACCGGCCTGTCAGCCCGCAGCCGCAACGACCTGGACACCATCACTTCCGAGCTCAATAGCCGCCCACGCAAGGCGCGCGCCAGCTTCGCTGACCCGATCGCGCACTTCCAGTCGATCGCCCGCACCGGCATCGCCACGGCCGCCGGTCAGCGGTTCACGCCGAGCGTGGGCTCCTCCGCCTGGGCCACGTCCGAGGCGTCGCTGAGCCCGAGGCGCTGGTGCTCAATGTGGTAGACGGCCTGGTCGAGGAGTTCGGCGACGTGGTTGTCGTAGAGGGCGTAGATCACCGAACGGCCCTGGCGCCGGCCGATCACCAGGCCGAGGTTGCGCAGCAGGCGCAGCTGATGGGAGCACGCGGACTGTTCCATGCCGACCTCGGTGGCGAGTTCGGTGGCGGCGCAGGGGCCTTCCCGCAGGCGGGAGAGGATCAGCAGCCGGGAGGGGGTGGCGAGGGCCTGGAGGGTGGTGGCCACCCGGGCGGCGCTGTCTGCGTCCAGGCGGGTGTGCGGGACGGGGGTGTTCGCGGGAGCTGCTCCATGGCCCATGGGGCCATCATACAAGCGATACTTGAAGAGGTCTTCATATGTACCTGTATGGTGGTTGGGTCGAACCGTCCCGCCCTCCCGAAGGGTTCTTCGTCATGTCTTCGACCCTGACCGAGCGGCCCGCGCCCACGGTGACCGCGCACCCGGATGCCGCCCCACGGCGGCGAACCCGGGTCTTCGCGCTGCCTGAGGCCCGCTGGGCCGCAACGGCCACGGTGCTGTTCCTGCTCGCCCTGCCGCTGCAGCTGACCGGCGCGCCCGCCTGGGCGTGGGGCCCGCTGTACGGGCTCGCCTACGCCGTCGGCGGCTGGGAGCCCGCGCTGGCCGGGCTGCGGGCGCTGCGGGAGAGGACCCTCGACGTCGACCTGCTGATGATCGTGGCCGCGCTCGGGGCCGCCGCCGTCGGCCAGGTCATGGACGGCGCCCTGCTGATCGTCATCTTCGCCACGTCCGGCGCCTTGGAGGCGCTGGCCACCGCCCGCACCGCCGACTCGGTGCGCGGCCTGCTCGACCTGGCCCCCGCCACCGCGACCCGACTGCGCGACGACGGCGGCGAGGAGACCGTGCCCACCACCGGCCTCGCCGTCGGCGACACCGTGCTGGTGCGGCCCGGCAAGCGGATCGGCGCCGACGGCCGCGTGCTGGACGGGGCGAGCGAGGTCGACCAGGCCACCATCACCGGCGAGCCGCTGCCCGTCGCGAAGGAGCCGGGCGACGAGGTGTTCGCCGGCACCCTCAACGGCACCGGCGCCCTCCGTGTCCGGGTCGAGCGGGACGCCTCCGACTCGGTGATCGCCCGGATCGTGCAGATGGTCGAGGAGGCGTCCGAGACCAAGGCGCCGACTCAGTTGTTCATCGAGAAGGTCGAGCAGCGCTACTCGATCGGCATGGTGGTGGCCACGCTGGCCGTGTTCGCCGTGCCGCTCGCCTTCGGCGCCGCGCTGACCGGCTCGTTGCTGCGGGCGATGACCTTCATGATCGTCGCGTCGCCGTGCGCGGTGGTGCTGGCGACCATGCCGCCGCTGCTGTCCGCGATCGCCAACGCCGGGCGGCACGGTGTACTGGTGAAGTCCGCGGTGGTGATGGAGCGCCTGGATCAGGTGGACGCGGTGGCGCTGGACAAGACCGGCACGCTCACCGAAGGCACCCCGCGCGTCACCGACGTCCGTCCGCTGCCCGGCTCGCGGCTCGCGGAAGGGGAGTTGCTGCGGCTGGCCGCGGCGGCCGAACACCCCAGCGAGCACCCGCTGGCCCGCGCCGTCGTGGCCGCCGCACGCGCCCGGGGTCTCGCCCTGCCCGGCGCCGAGGACTTCGTCTCCACCCCGGGTGTCGGAGTCACCGCCACGGTGGACGGCCGCAAGATCGCTGTCGGCTCCCCGGCCCGGCTGCTGTCCGGCGCCGAGGGCGGGCACACCGCCGTCGCCGCCGCACTGGAGGAGGGCGGGCGCACCGCGGTCCTGGTGGTGGCCGACGGCACGCCGGCCGGCGTCCTGGGCATCGCCGACCGGCTGCGCCCGGACGCCATCGCCACCGTCGCCTCCCTCACCGCGCTCACCGGCACGGCGCCGACGCTGGTCACCGGCGACAACCCCCGCGCGGCCGCCCGCCTGGCCGCCGAGGCCGGCATCACCGACGTCCGCGCCGGGCTGCTGCCGCAGGACAAGGTGGCCGCGGTCCGGGAGCTGGAGCGGGCCGGCCGCAGGGTCCTGGTCGTGGGGGACGGCGTCAACGACGCGCCCGCCCTGGCCGCCGCCCACACCGGCATCGCCATGGGCCGGGCCGGCTCCGACCTCGCGTTGGCGACCGCCGACGCGGTGATCGTCCGCGACGAACTGGCCACCGCGCCCGCGGTGGTGGCACTCTCCCGCCGGGCCAGCCGCCTGGTCGTGCAGAACCTGGTCATCGCCGCGGTGTTCATCTCCGGCCTGGTCGTCTGGGACCTCACCGCCACCCTCCCCCTCCCTCTCGGCGTCCTCGGCCACGAGGGCTCGACCGTCATCGTCGGGCTCAACGGCCTGCGGCTGCTCCGCGAGGCGGCCTGGACGCGGGCCCGCATGGAGGGCCGCCGCTGACCCAGCGGGTCCCACGGCCCGTCGTACCCACACAGGGTGCGGCGGGCCGTTGCCGTCTGATTGCTCCGGGAGCGGTGCTGAACCAGGTGTGGTCACTCAACCGCACATGACCGGCCATTCATATGGACATGGATTTCATCTCTATCTACGGTGGAGCGTGCCGACCCAGCGCGAGCCACAGGGGGTGATGCGCCATGGGCGGCCGGACGACCCGACAACGCAAGGCGGTCACGCGGGCTGCCAGGACTTCGTGTCGGCCCAGGACTTGTACGCCCTTCTGGTGGCCGGCGACCACGCGATCGGCCTGACCACCGTCTACCGCGCCCTGCGCGAGCTGGAGGCGGACGGCGGCGTGGACGTAGGGGGTGCGGCGGATGCCTCCGGGACAAGCCTTGGCGGCCGTCGCTCACGAGGACCGGGTGTCCTGTTGGGCGACGGCCGCCAAGGGACAAAGTGGCGGACCTGACTGCCGACCGCCGGTTCCGGCAGGCAGCGGTCGCGATCGGCAGTGGTTCAGCAGTCGCGGAACTCCGGTGACTGGTTGAGGATCTGCGCGCGCAGGGATGTGAAGCGGGTGTGGGTGGCGCTGCCGCGCGCCTCAGGGTGGAAGGCCGCGACGCGGTGGCAGTTCTGGAAGGTGAGGGCGATGCCGAAGTGCCGTTCCAGGCTGCCCCGGATGGCGTCGCTGGACAGGGCTCGCAGGAGTTGGCCGCGCTCCCTCTCGGAGGGCGGCGGGGTCTGGTTGTCGGCGAACTCCGCCGTGCCGGACCTCAGTTCCTCGGCGAGGCGGGCGATGAGGTCATAGGCGTACGGCAGGGAGGTGCGCACCGTTTCCACGAAGTCCTGCTCCCGTACCTCGCCGTTCTCGGCTTCGGCGAGGAGCTGCGGGGAGACGTCGAGTGACATGAAGGGCTGTCCTGTTCTCTTGCTCTGGGTTTTGGTCTTGGGGAGTGGGGGTCAGGCGAAGGCGGTCAGTGATGCGGGGCCGTGGCGAAAGTCCGGGTCGACCTGGCCGGCGAGGTCTTGGCCGGTGGCTTCGTTGGCCCGGGCGGCGGCGTTGCGCAGGTGGAAGTCCACGGCGTGCTTCTGGAAGGCCGCCCAGTCCTTGGGGCGGGCGTCCACGGCCACGCGCAGCAGGTCCAGGGTGCGAGTGTTGTGCGGCTCCAGCTCGCTGTGGCTGCGGCCCTGTTCCTGCGCGCGTACGTAGGAGGACTGCTCGCAGTGCGCGAGCAGATCGTCGCCGACGTGCTTCTTGAGGAAGAGCAGGTCGTCCTCACCGGTGACCTTGTTGCCGACGACGGCGATCGGGATGCCGAACTCGGCCGCGTGATCGCGGTACTGGCGGTACACCGAGACGCTCTTGCGGGTCGGCTCGACGACCAGGAATGTCATGTCGAAGCGGGTGAACAGGCCGGAGGCGAAGGCGTCGGCGCCGGCGGTCATGTCGACGACGACGTACTCGCCGGGGCCGTCCACGAGGTGGTTCAGGTACAGCTCGACCGCGCCGAGCTTGGAGTGGTAGCAGGCCACGCCGAGGTCGCTCTCGTCGAAGGCGCCGGTCACCATGAGCGTACGCCGCCGACCTCCTGGACGTGGTGGCCGTGGATCTCGTCGTCGCCGAGCAGTCGCAGCAGCCGGGAGCCGCGTCCGGGCGGGGTTGTCTTGACCATGGCGCCGCGGGACGGGATCCGCGGATTGGTGCCCCGCAGGTAGTCCTTGATCTCGCCGGTGCGCGCGCTGAGCGGCGGGGCGGCGGAGACCTCGTCCTCGTCGAGGCCGAGGGCGTGGGCCAGGTGCTGGTTGATGTCGCCGTCGATTGCGACGACCGGCGCCCCCGAGTGTGCCAGGTGGCGGGAGAAGAGAGCCGACAGGGTGGTCTTGCCGCTGCCGCCCTTGCCGACGAAGGCAACACGCATGGCTAACCGCCACCCCCTCTATTGAAAATGGATGTCATGAGCATAGGCTGGTGGCGCGGCCAGGTGCTGTCAAATCCCCGGTGTGTCAACTTGCTTACTGCTGCGGCGGGTTGGGTCTCCGCGGCGGCAAACAGGGGATCTCTTTCACTCATGCGGAGGAAACACGGAGATGAGCGATACCGCCGACGACCGTCAGAGACGCCCTTTCACCCTTGTCGTCTGCGGCTCATGCCCTGCCGCCGCGAGGGGAGGGGCGATGAACAGGCTGCGTCACGCGGTCCGGGAGTGCCCGCACGCGGTGATGGTCTCCACCGGTTGCCTGGGAAAGGTGCTGCATTGCCAAGGCGGCCGCGGGCTGCAAGGCGCTGTGCAGCCCTGCGGGATCGACCGCAGGCCCACTGGGATGGTGGTATGCCTCGGTCCGCTGGTGACGGAAGCCGACGCCGAGGCGGTGGGGGCGTGGCTGCGGGCCGGGATGCCCGACGACGGCACACTACCCGACCGGCTCCGGGCGGCCCCGGCGCCGCAGCAGGTCGCCCACCTCAACTGAGGGTGACGATGGCGTCCAGCCGCAGCTGGGCGGCGATCTCGTCGTCCATGAAGAAGGTCTGCGCGACGGGCGCGGGGTCGGCGAGGCCGGTGGTCTCGATGAGGATGCGGTCGAACTTCTCGCGGCGCCGCACCAGTGCGCCCAGGATGCGGATGAGATCTCCGCGCACGGTGCAGCAGATGCAGCCGTTGTTCATCTCGAACATCTCTTCCTCGGCGTCGAGGACGAGGGCGTCGTCGATGCCGACCTCGCCGAACTCGTTCTCGATCACGGCGATCCTCAGGCCGTGGTTCTCGGTGAGGAAGCGGTTGAGGAGGGTGGTCTTGCCGGAGCCGAGGAAGCCGGTCAGGACGGTGACGGGAACCCGCTCGTCGCACGGCTCGCTGGGTTCGGGGGTGGTCAAGTCAGTCTCCTAGTCGTGCTCTTCAGGGGCGAGGAGGGCGGCCCGTAGGCCGTCCTCGGTGATCTGGTCGGCGGGTCGGTGCAGGGTCCAGCGGCGGGCGTCGCCCTCCATCGGCAGCACGACGGCGACGGTCTCCAACGGCGGGCAGCCCGGTTCGGTGCAGGCGAGCTGGCGGATCAAGACGGCGGTGTCGTCGTCGAGACCGAGCAGGGCACGCACGGTCTCCTTCAGCTCGCGCAGCTGCGGACTGGGCCCCGGAGGCCCGGGCCGCGATCCCAGTGGCATGGCCGTTCCTCTCCTCCCTCTCCGTCCCCGGACGGCCGGCCTGCGTCGGTGTGGGGCAGGCAGTCGGCGCAGACGCCGGTGAGTTCGACGGTGTGCTCCACCGCGGTGAAGCCGGTCGCGGCGGCGATCCGGCCCGCCCACTCCTCGACGACCTCGGAGTCCACCGGCCAGCTGCGGCCGCAGTCACGGCACATCAAGTAGTGGCGGTGACCGTCGGCCGGGCGCAGCCGGTAGAGCCGCCCGCCGGTCTCCTCGCGTACGACTCGTCGACGCCGCACACGTTCTCCAACCTGCGCAGCCCCGGATCAGTCGTACGTCCGGTCAAAGGGCGGCAATGGTTTTCATTTGCCATTGATCTGAAAATCATTTCCATCTAGCCTCGAAGGTGTCGCCACACGGCCGGCGCGTGTGCGCCGCGCGCCCGGTATCGCCCGAAGGAGCTCCGCATGTCCACCGCCCCCGCCTCCCGTTCCGCCCGGCCGACCGCGAGGATCGCCCTGGTCACGGCAACGGCCGCCCTGACGGCCGTGACGGCGACCGCGTGCTCGACCTCCTCCTCGCACACCACCGACACCCCCGCTACCGGCAGCGGCAGCGGCTCGGGGAAGGCGATCCAGGTGGTGGCGGCGGAGAACTTCTGGGGCAGCATCGCCTCCCAGCTCGGCGGCAGCCACGTGAAGGTGTCCAGCATCATCAGCAACCCGGACACCGACCCGCATGACTACGAGCCGACCGCCGCCGACGCCCGTACCGTGGCCGGCGCCCAGTACACGATCGTCAACGGCATCGGCTACGACGCCTGGGCCGACAAGCTGCTGGCCGCCAATCCCGGCAGCGGACGCACCCAGCTCAAGGTCGGCGACCTGGTCGGGATCAAGCCGGGCGGCAACCCGCACCGCTGGTACTCCCCGGACAACGTCCACCAGGTCATCGAGAGGATCACCGCCGACTACAAGAAGATCGACCCGGCGGACGCGGCCTACTTCGACCAGCAGAAGAAGACCTTCGAGACGAAGACGCTCGCCGGCTACAACAAGCTCATCACCGACATCAAGGCGAAATACGCGGGCACTCCGATCGGCGCTTCCGAGTCCATCGTCACCCCGCTCGCCGAGGGCCTGGGGCTGCAAATGCTCACCCCGGAGACGTTCCTGGACGCGATGAGCGAGGGCTCCGACCCCACGGCCAAGGACAAGGCCACCATCGACCAGCAGATCAAGAACAAGAAGATCAAGATCTACGTCTACAACTCCCAGAACTCCACGCCGGACGTGCAGGCGCAGGTCAAGGAGGCCAAGGCGCAGGGCATCCCGGTCGCCACGGTGACCGAGACCCTCAGCCCTGCCGGGGCCTCCTTCCAGCAGTGGCAGACCACCCAGCTGCAGGGCATCGAGCAGGCCCTGGCCAAGGCCACCGGGAAGTGAACTGAAGCCATGAACCCGATAGCGAAGGCCCGCGAAGCCGTCACACACGCGGTGCCCACTGCGCCCACCCAGCGCAGCGGCGGCCACGAGGCGGTCGCGGGAGAGGGAAGCGGCCCAGTGGTCGAGCTGCGCGGCGCCGCCGTGCGGGTCGGCGGCCGGATGTTGTGGTCGGGGGTGGATCTTCGCATCGGGGCCGGTGAGTTCACCGCCGTGCTCGGGCCCAACGGCGTCGGCAAGTCCACCATGATCATGGTCCTGCTCGGCGCCCTGCCTGCGGCTGTCGGCGAGGTACGGGTGCTCGGCGCCCGGCCCGGGCAGGCCAACGACCGCATCGGCTATCTGCCGCAGCGTCGCAGCTTCGACGCCAACCTGCGCATCCGCGGCATTGACGTGGTGCGCATGGGCCTGGACGGCGACCGGTGGGGGGTGCCGCTGCCGTTTCCCAGCGCGCGGCGGCGGGCCGACCGTGCGCGGGTGGACGAGGTGATCGAGCTGGTCGGGGCGTCGGCGTACGCACACCGGCCGATCGGGCAGTGTTCCGGCGGTGAGCAGCAGCGCCTGCTGATCGCCCAGGCACTGGTCCGCCGACCCGAACTGCTCCTGCTCGACGAGCCATTGGACAGTCTCGACCTGCCCAACCAGAGCGCGGTCGCGGCGCTGATCGGGCGCATCTGCCATCACGAGGGCGTGTCGGTGGTCATGGTCGCCCATGACGTGAACCCGATCCTGCACCACCTGGACCGGGTGGTGTACCTGGCCGAGGGCGGCGCCGCCACCGGCACCCCGGCGGAGGTCATCACCTCCGAGACGCTGACCCGGCTCTACGGCACTCCCGTCGAGGTGCTGCGGACCTCGGACGGCCGGCTGGTCGTGGTGGGCCAGCCGGAGGCACCGGCCGTGCACACCGACCGACACGGCACCCCGAGGAGCGGTCATGCCGCTGACTGAGACAGGGGCACCAACCTGGTCGTGGAACCTCCTGACCGACTTCCAGGACATGTGGTCCTACCCCTTCATGGTCAACGCGTTCCGCGCGGGCGCGGTCGTGGCCGTGGTCTCGGCCGTCGTGGGCTGGTTCGTGGTACTGCGGCGGCAGACGTTCGCCGCGCACACCGTCTCCGCCGTCGCCTTCCCCGGCGCCGCCGGGGCGCTCCTGCTCGGATTCAGCGCGGTCTACGGCTACTTCACGCTGTGTGTAGCCGCCGCACTGGTCATCGCCGCCCTGCGCGGCGGCGGTGAACACGAGGAGTCGGCGCTCACCGGAACCGTGCAGGCGTTCCTGCTCGCGTCCGGGTTCCTGTTCACCGCCCTGTACAGAGGACTGCTGGAGGGACCGCAGACCATCCTCTTCGGCACCTTCCTGGGAATCACCTCCTCCCAGGTGACCGTGCTGACGGTGGTCGGCGCGGTGGTGCTCGCGGTGCTCGCGCTGATCGGACGGCCGCTGCTGTTCGAGTCCGTCGACCCGCAGGTCGCCGCCGGGCGCGGTGTCCCGGTCCGCACCCTGTCCGTGGTCTTCCTCGTCCTGCTCGGCGCAGCCACCGCCGAGGCGAGCCAGATCACCGGGACCCTCCTGGTCTTCGCCCTCATGGTGATCCCGGCCGCCACTGCGCAAGTCCTCACCGCCCGCCCGGTGTTGAGCCTCGCGCTGGCCGTCCTGCTGGCCTTCGCCGCCACCTGGCTGGGACTGACCGCCGCCTACTACTCGCCCTACCCCTTGGGCTTCTTCGTGACGACCATCGCCTTCGCCGGATACCTGCTCGCCCTGGGCCGACGCTCGCTGCGCGAGGTACTCGCTCGCACCCGGGCCGGGGCCACGCCCACCGCCAGGGAGGTGATCGCATGACCGTCCTGCTCGCCGCCTCCCCGCTGTCCCACCCGTTCTTCCTGCACGCCTTCCTCGCCGGTACCGCCATCGCCGCGGCCTGCGGACTGGTCGGCTACTTCCTGGTACTGCGGGCCCAGGTCTTCACCGGCGACGCGCTCAGCCACGTCGCCTTCACCGGCGCGATGGCAGCCCTCGCCTTCGGCGCCGACCTTCGCCTCGGCCTGTTCGCCGCCACCATCGCCATGGCGCTGCTCTTCGGCACCCTCGGCCGCAAGGCGCGACCCGACGACGTGGTCATCGGGAGCGTCTTCTCCTGGATCCTGGGCCTGGGCGCCTTCTTCATCACCCTCTACACCACCTCCCGCAGCACCACGAACGGCACCGCCGGGGTGAGTGTGCTGTTCGGCTCCGTCTTCGGCATCTCCTCCAGTAGCGCAGTCGTCGCCGCTCTGGTGGCGGGTGGAGTCGGCCTGCTGGTGGTCCTCATCGCCCGGCCACTGCTGTTCGCCACGCTCGACGAGGCCGTGGCCGCCGCCCGCGGCGTACCGGTCCGACTGCTCGGATACGGCTTCCTCGCCCTGGCCGGCATCAGCGCCGCCGAGGCCACCCAAGCGGTCGGCTCCCTGCTCCTGCTCGGCCTGCTCGCAGCCCCCGCGGGCGCCGCGATCCGCCTCACCGACCGCCCCTACCGGGTACTCGCCCTCTCCGCCGGCCTGGCGGTACTGGAGATGTGGGCAGGGCTGTTCGCCTCGTATGCGGTGCCGAAGATGCCGCCGAGCTTCGCCATCATGGCCGCCGCCACGGCCGTATACGCCGCCACCTTCCTGATACGACGCCCGGTTCCCGGTCCCCGAACGCACACCGCCGTACCCACCGGCACATGAGCGAAGGCACCCGATGGCACCCGACCGCCAGCGCACCCCCACCCCGTCGCACGACGTCACGCTGATCGGCCGCCTCACCCAGCAACGCACCACCGTGGTCGAGGAACTCATCCGGGCCGACGGCTTCATCGGCGCACAAGCCCTCCACAACCAACTCGCCGCCGCCGGCTCGTCAGTCGGCCTCTCCACGGTCTACCGCACACCGACCGCCCTGGCCAGCGTCGGCCGGGCCGACCTGGTCCGCGACACCAGCGGTGAACGCCTCTTCCGCTACCGCCCCGGCCCCGAACACCGCCACTACCTCATCTGCACCGAATGCGGCCTGAGCCGGCCCGTCGACTCAGGCCCGGTGGAGGACTGGGCCGACACCATCGCGCAGACCTCCGGGTTCGCGAACCTCCGGCACACGGTGGAGCTGTCCGGGGTGTGCCCGGACTGCGGCCGACGGCAAGCTGCGGACGAGCGCGCCTGAGCGCCGGCGCCGCTTCCTGTCCGGAGTGGTCTCCGTCAAGGGCAGCAGTCGCACCCCGGAGCACAGCCGCAGGCATCCACCTCCCGCCGGCCCGCACCCGGCGCAACGGCCGCCGGCGTCGCACAACACCCCTCCCCACGCCAGGCGTCGCGCCCCTCCTTCACCGCGACAGCGGCGATGACCAGGGCCGCCAGCGGATCAGCCCACGACCAGCCGAACACGGCATTGACGACCAGGCCCACCAGCAGCACCGCCGACAAATAGGTGCACAGCAGGGTCTGCTTGGAGTCGGCCACGGCCGATGCGGAGCCGAGCTCCCGTCCGGCGCGGCGCTGGGCCGCCGACAGGACCGGCATGACCGCGAGTGAGAGGCCGGCCAGCACGATCCCGGGCAGGGAGCGCGTGGCCTCACCCGTGCCGGTCAGGGCCCGTACGGCGTCGACGCTGACGTAGGCGGCGAGCGCGAAGAACGACAGCGCGATGATCCGCAACGCGGTCTTCTCCCGGGCCTCGCGCACCGCATGCTCGCGGGCGGAGAACTGCCAGGCGACGGTGGCGGCCGAGGAGACCTCGATGACCGAGTCGAGGCCGAAGCCGATCAGCGCGGTGGACGACGCCAGTGTCCCGGCTGTGAGGGCGACGGCCGCCTCGACGGCGTTGTAGGTGATGGTCGCGGCGACCAGCAGCCGTATCCGCCGGGCAAGCACGCCACGCCTGGCCGGGTCGGGACCGAAAGACAGGGACATCTCTGCGCTCATGGTCAGCAGCACCCCTTGTCGTCGGCGTCGACGCACGTGCGGTCGCCCTCGACGGCGACCACGGCGGTGCGCAGATCGTCGAGCGCGTGGCCGAGGCGTTCGTCGGCGAGTTCGTAGCGTGTGCGTCGGCCGTCGGGGACGCTGACGACCAGGCCGCAGTCACGCAGGCACGCCAGATGGTTCGACAGCCTGGTGCGCGAGACGTCCAGCGCGTCGGCCAAGTCCGCGGGGTAGGCGGGTGCTTCCCGCAGGGCGAGCAGGACGCGGCAGCGGATCGGATCGGCGAGCGCCCGGCCGAACCGGACCAGGACCTCGATGTCGGAGGCAACAGTCAGCACACCGCCCACGCTACACAGATTCCTGAATTCAGGAAACCCTGAATCATGGAGACCACTTCGTAATGGTATTCATTTTCATGTAGCCTCTACTCACCATCCCAACGAGGAGGACTCCCATGGCTGTTCCCAAGCGGAAGATGTCCCGCAGCAACACCCGCCACCGCCGTGCCCAGTGGAAGGCGAGCACGCCGGCGCTCGTGCCGGTCACCGTCGACGGAGTGTCATACCTGGTCCCTCAGCGGCTGGTGAAAGCGTACGAGCGCGGGTTGCTGCGCCCCGAGGGCTGAGCGTTGATGCCGTCCGCCCCCGCCAGCCGCCTGCCCGTCACCGTCCTGTCCGGATTCCTCGGCGCGGGCAAGACCACCCTCCTCAACCACATCCTCGGCAACCGCGAGGGCCTGCGTGTCGCGGTGATCGTCAATGACATGAGCGACGTCAACATCGACGCCGCCCTGGTGCGGGGCGGCGAGGCGGCCCTGTCGCGTACCGAGGAACGCCTGGTCGAGATGACCAACGGCTGTATCTGCTGCACCCTGCGCGACGACCTGCTTGAGGAGGTTGACCGGCTGGCCCGCGAGGGCCGCTTCGACTACCTGCTCATCGAGTCGTCCGGCATCTCCGAACCCATGCCGGTCGCCGCGACCTTCGCCTTCGCACGCGACGACGGCGCCACCCTCGGCGACTTCGCCCGCCTGGACACCATGGTCACGGTCGTGGACGCCGCGAACTTCCTGACCGAGCTGGCAAGCGGCGACGAACTCGTCGAGCGCGGCCTGGACCAGTACGAGGACGACGAACGCACCGTCAGTGACCTGCTGATGGACCAGATCGAGTTCGCCGACGTCATCGTGCTCAACAAGCTCGACCTCGTCGACGAGGAGTCCTCCGACCGCCTGCGGGCGACGCTCACCCGCCTCAACCCGGCCGCGCGCATCGTCCCCGCCGTCCATGCTCGCGTGCAGACCGGCGAGGTCCTGGGCACCAGGCTGTTCGACCTGGAACGCGCCCAACAGGCCCCCGGCTGGGTGAGGGAGCTCAACGGCGACCACGTCCCTGAGACGGAGGAGTACGGGATCTCCTCGACCGTCTTCCGCTCTGAGCAGCCCTTCCATCCCGGCCGCCTGTGGACGTTCGTGACCAAGGAACTCGACAGCGGCGCATACGGACAGATCCTGCGCTCCAAGGGCTTCTTCACTCTCGCCAGCCGCCCGCACGTGACGGGCCTGTGGTCACAGGCCGGTTCCGTCGCGCGCTTCGAGCCCTCAGCCGCACGCGACACCGACAGCCCCGAGTGCCAGGAACTGGTCTTCATCGGCACGCACCTGCACGCGGACGCGCTGCACGCGGTACTGACCGACTGTCTCATGGCCGACGGCGAGAGCCTGCCGCCCGCGGACCCGTTCCCTACCTGGGACACCTACGGCATCGACGACACCTGCGAGCACGAGCATCCCCACCTCGTGGCGGGCGTCTGAGGCCCCGGGCCGGGCGGCGAACACAGCCACGGCGCCGCCCGCCCCGGTATGGACACCAAGAGCTCCGGATAAATGCGTTGGGCTGCCCGGCCCCCGCTGATAGCGTCTGGGCAGCCGTGAGAGAACGCGAGGAGGTGAGACCCATGAAGGCTGTATCCCTGTGGGTGCTCCCCCATGTCGTCACGGTGGGCGATTGACGTAGGTGTCGCCGGGAGCGCCTTGACAAGGCACTCCTGAAAGGCAACTCCCATGGACTCTGCGCATTCCACTCCGGGCAGGGACAACCAACCGGTCGTGGTCACGCGGGTCTCGGACACGCAGTGGCACGCCGTGGAGGACGACCTGACAGTCGGCCGCGGCGTCGCTTCGCGTCGGCCCGACGGGCGGCTCTTCGTCAGCATCGACGCGTGGCACGGCGCGGTCTTCGACCGCATCGCCGACGCGATGCTGGCGGACCTGCCGACACCGCTGTACACCGTCGTCGACGAGGCCGACCACGACTCGAGGTCCGCCTGGGAGCGGGCCGGCTTCGCCACCGCACGCCGCGAGTGGGGCTATCTCGTGCCCACCGACCCGCACATCACCGGTCTCGGCTCGGTGCGGCCCCCGTCCGGCGTGACGATCGTGCCCGCCGGTGAGGCGGAGGAGGGCCCGCTGCGCGCCCTGGACCGCCTCATCCGCGACGAGGTCGAGGCCACCGTCGGATGGCAGACGATGGCGGCCAAGGTGCTGCCCCGCCCGGCGGGCACCACCCTGCTCGACCCATCGAAGTACGCGGTGGCGCGGCACGTGGATCAGTACGTGGGACTCATCCGGGTGGCACCGCTGACGCGCCAGCCACAGATCGGGCTGATCGCCGTCCGGGCCGACAGACACCGCCGCGGCATCGCCCGGACGCTGCTGGCGCACGCGCTGGGTTCGCTGCACCACTCCGGGACCGCTTCGGCATGGGCCGAGGTGGACGAGTCCAACGCGGCGGCCACCGCCCTGTTCGAGAGCATCGATGCCCGGCGTACGGCCGGCACCCTGGAGATCGTCCGCCGCTGACGCTCCGTCACATCGCACCGGGCGACCGTTTCCTACCGAATTCGCCGTCACAGAACGGGAGAAGTGAGCGACCATGACCAAAGCAGCAGGGGGCGTAGAAGCCGAAGGCACCGTCGTCGAGTGCCTGCGCAATGCCACCTTCAGGGTGGAGCTCCAGAACGGGCACACGGTGCTCGCCCACATCAGCGGGAAGATCCGGAAGAACCGCATCAAGATCCTCCCGTACGACCGGGTGCTCGTGGAACTCAGCCCCTACGACCTCACCCGCGGCCGAATCCGCTACCGGTACCGGGCGTAGCGGAAGAAGAAGCCGGCACCTCCGAGATCACCCGGCAGGACAATCAGAAGCCGCAGTGGTTCCGCTGCCTCCCGCACATGGCCATCGCCCTACCGGGAGCTGTAGGGCAGGAGCGCCATCTCGCGTGCGTTCTTGATGGCCTGCGCTATCTGCCGCTGCTGCTGACGCGTCACGTGGGTCACCCGACGGCTGCGGATCTTGCCGCGGTCGGAGATGAACTTCCGCAGCAAGTCGGTGTCCTTGTAGTCGATGTAAGTGATGCCGGCGGCGTCCAGCGGGTTGGTGCGCTGACGCTTGGCCGTCTGCCGCCGGATGCTTGTGCGTCGGGTCATGGTGAGGTCGGTCCTCTCTCCTTCATGTCACGGGGTCGAGCAAGTCGTCGAATGCGTGCGGGAGTTGTTTCCAGCGGTCTCTGCCCGCCGCGTACTCGTCGTCGGTGAGCAGGCAGGAGTCGAGCAGGGCGGACAGGCCGTCGCGGTCCAGGCCGGGTGAGGTGAAGGTGAGGTACTGGCGGCGGTCGCCGTGTTCGGGGTGCCAGTCCACGGAGGCGGCGAGGCGGCGCTCGGCGGGCACCATCTCCCAGGCGGCGTCGGGCAGAGCTGCCAGCCAGGGGCCGGCCGACTCCACGCACAGCGCGCCGCCGGCGGCGTCCCAGGACAGCAGTGTGTCGGGACGGTCCGCCAGCCAGAACCTCCCGCGGCTGCGCGCGGCGGCGCAGGTGAGGTCCTCAAGCGCTGCGTACAGGCGCTGCGGATGGAAGGGCCGTTCGCGCCGCCAGACGAAGGTGCTCACGCCGTGTTCGTCGCACGACTGCGGCAATAGCGCGCACGCAGGATGTACACGGGCGGCGGCCGCTGCCACGTCGAAGCCCGCCAACAGCGCTGCCCCCAGGGCACCGTCGCTCTCTACGCGTACGCTTCGTGCGCCTGGTGTGAGCTGGGCGAGCAGCGCGTGGTCGGTGTCGTCGGCGACCTCGTCGCAGGAATCGTCGTCGCCGAGGGCGATCACTGTGGGGTACTCCAGCTGCCGGGCGAAGGTGTCGGCGACGGTGCGCTGGTCGGTTGGCGCGGCGGCGAGGCCGACGTCGGCCAGGTCGTCGCCGTTGGACAGGTACGGCAGGACGAGTGCGGGGTCGACCGCGGTGGCGGCCCCGGTCAGGGCCAACGGTGCGCCCGCGGCGGCGATGACTGCGGCCATGGCCTGGGGCTCGACGGAGTCCCACAGTTCCACGACGGCCAGCCGGTACGTTCCCTCCTGGGCGAGCCGCAGCAGTTCGGGGACGAGATCCTCGCGCAGTGCGCAGCAGGCGCAGTCGTTCACCAGGGGTGCGTCGCCACTGCCCAGCAGGCCGTGGGCGTCGCGCACCGTGCGGTGCACCGCGCTGTCGACGGCGGACGTCAGGTCGTGGTGCAGTGCGACCGAGCCGGGGACCGTACGCAGGATCTGCTCTACGGCGGCCCGGCGGGCGTCGGCGTGCAACCCAGCGACGATCGCCACCGGCAGCCGCGCCTCGTCCCGGTTCACGGCTTGCTCCGTCCGCGTCCGTACCGCCGCTCGAAGCGCTCGACCCGCCCCGCGGTGTCCAGGACCCGCTGGGTGCCGGTGTAGAAGGGGTGGCTCAGCGAGGAGATCTCGACGTCGATGACCGGGTAGGTGTTGCCGTCCTCCCATTCGATGGTCTTGTCGCTCGTGGCCGTGGACCGGGTGAGGAAGGCGTAGTCGGCGGCCCGGTCACGGAAGACGACCGGGCGGTACTCGGGATGGATTCCGGGCTTCACGGCTCTCAGCGCTCCTCACGGAAGTCGACGTGGCGGCCGGCGACCGGGTCGTACTTGCGCAGCGTGAGCCGGTCGGGGTTGTTACGACAGTTCTTGCGGGTCACGTAGGTGTAGCCGGTACCGGCGGTGGACCTCAGCCTGATGATCGGGCGCAGTTCGTTGCGGGCCATGAACAGCACCATACAAGAGATTGGTTTTCATTTTCATCTGACGCTAGTGTGCTGCTGCATCCGACCCCCAAGGAGGAACAGCCATGTCCGCCCACTGCCAACTCACTGGCCGACAGCCCGGCTTCGGCCACCACATCTCCCACTCTCACCGGCGCAGCAAGCGCCGCTTCGACCCCAACATCCAGAGCAAGCGCTACTGGCTGCCGAGCGAAGGCCGCCACGTCCGACTCACGCTCTCGGCCAAGGGCATCAAGACGGTCGACACGATCGGCATCGAAGCCGCGGTGGCCCGCATCCGCGCCCGTGGAGGGAAGGTCTGATGGCGAAGAAGAGCAAGATCGCGAAGAACGAGCAGCGGCGCCTCATCGTGGCCCGCCACGCCGCGCGCCGCGCCGCATTGAAGGCGATCATCGCGTTCCCCGGAAGCTCCGACGAGGACCGCGCCGCCGCCCAGCGGGAACTACGCCGGCAGCCGCGCGATGCCAGCGCCACCCGCCTACGCAATCGCGACTTTGTGGACGGCCGCCCCCGCGGCTACCTGCGCGCCTTCGGCCTGTCCCGCATCCGCCTACGCGAGATGGCCCACGCGGGCAAGCTCCCTGGCGTGACCAACAGCAGTTGGTAACCCGGCACGCCAGGGGCTCACAACGGGCGCGTCGGCGACGCAGCCCGATTCTGTGCCCGGTTTCGAGCGCGCCTTCCGCCACTTTGAACGGGGGCGGGCGGCGGCACCGGCTCGTGGCGATCTGCCACGACCAGGTGGATACGGCCTACCCCGCACGCGGACGGCTTCCGCGTGCGGGATCGAGTGCTCAGTTCATACCGGTCAGCTGGTCGTCAGGGCGGTGTCGTCCACGACGAAGCTGGTCTGCAGCGAGGAGTCCTCCACGCCGTGGAACTCCAGGGTGACCGTCTGGCCTGCCAGCGAGGACAGGTCGAAGGTCTTCTGCGCGTACCCGGAGTTGTGGTTGAGGTTCGAGTAGGTCGCCAGGGTGGTCGAACCGGCGGTGACCGTCAGCTTGTCGTACGCGAGCCGTTCGGTGACCGAGGTCCGGGCGGCGGGCACCTCTCTGGGCAACGCGGGGAACTTCCATCCCGCCACGTGGCCCCTGTCCAGTACCCGGGTCCTGGCCACGAGCAGCGCGATGTCGTCGTCGGGCACCGGGGGCGCACCGGCGATCACCCGCTCGCACAGGTCCTGCGGCGGACCGCTGGCCGGGGTGAGCCTTTCCGCCAGCGTCCGGAGCGCCTCGTCCGTCTCGCGGTGCCGCAGATCGAGCAGGCCGTCGGTGTAGAGCGCGATGACGGTGCCCTCGGGGAGGTGACCAGCGCGGTCTCGAAGTCCGCGGTCCCCGAGCCCAATGGGGGGTTGCGGATCTGCGGTTGGACCTCGGTCTGGCCGTCGGGCAGGACGAAAATCGGAGGCGTGTGGCCGGCGCTGGCGATGTCGCACTGCCGCGAGATCGAGTTGTACACCACGTACAGGCAGCTTGCGACCAGCTCGTTCTCCGCGAGGTCGTGGCTCATCGACGCGACCAAATTGTCCATCCGGGCGAGGACTTCGTCCGGCTCCAGGTCCAGGTCCGCCAAGATGCGCACCGCGGTGCGCATACGGCCCATGGTCGCGGTCGCGTTCAGCCCATGGCCGACCATGTCTCCCATCACCAGCGCGACCCGGGCGCCGGACAGCGGGATGGCGTCGAACCAGTCGCCCCCCACGCCGGCGTCCGCGGGCACATACCGGTGCCCGACGGTGACCGCCGTGCTGTCCGGGAAGTCCCGGGGAAGTAGACCCTGCTGGAGGGCCAGAGCAGTGTCGCGGGTACAGCGCAACTCGTGCTCGCGGGTCCGGCTCCAACTGAGCAGCACCCCGAGCAACGCCGACACCCCGATTTTGACCGCCGCGATGGTGGTGTCGTCCAGGCCCAGCGCGGCGTGCAGCGCCGCGTACGTTCCCACCGTCAGCGCACCGAAGGCGGTGGTCGCAGTCACGTCGTACGCCGAAGCGGCCGGCAACGGGACCAGCGCGAGTAGGAGGGCGTGGTGGCCGCGGGGGCTGGTCAGGGCGACGGTCACTGTCACGGCGACCAGCATCAGCGGTGGCAGTGCCTGCGTCCGCAGCGATACGGGGGTCATCGCACAGGGGCCCCGGGCGTGCACCCCGGAGTTGTGATCGCGGTCAGATTCATCGCCTTCCCACCCCCCGGTGCGTCCGACATGCGAGATGCGTCTTGCCTCGGGATGACCCGTAAAAGATCGACAGATATGTCAGTGCCTATGGGGGCCAATATTCGTCACCTTCCGTAGGCGGTGACGTGCAGCCAAGTCCCACGGAGACGTGTCCGACGGACGAAAACCCGTTGGCCGACTCATGCCTCCTTTACTTCTCGGTTGCTAAGCAGATTCTTTCGCCGCGGAGGGTTCGTTGCGACCACATGCAGCGCCCATGCGGATCACCATCTTCTGCCGACCTCTGGGTGCTCCGAACTGCGCGGAAGGCGCCAGATCAGGGCGCGGGCGGCGCAACGTGCAGCCGGTCTCACCCGGGCCTTCACCTGGGGGCCCGTTTCGTCGGTATCTCAGACCCGGTGGCCGTCGAGTGACGAAAGTCGCTTCCTGGGCCCGTTTCTCGCGTTGATCACGGGCTCTGTCGATCGGTCCGGCCTCTCGTTGCGTCCCTCACACGTCGAAAGCCCCCTCGCTGGCCGCCAGTGGCCGGCGAGGGGGCTTTCCACGTGTGGCGCTGTCCTATATGCAATGCGTGTCACTCAGATAGCGGACTCCAGGAACCCGATCAGGCAGGCTGCTGGGTCACGCCGGCACGCCCTGGGCGAGGTTGGCGATGTGGTCCCATGCCCGGAACTCCGCGATCCTGCGGTCGTACTCCTCCTGCAGCGGCTCGATGCCGCCCGTGCCGAAGAGCACGCGCAGCGGCGGGTTGGGGGCGTCGGCGATCACGAGCAGCGCGTCCGCTGTCGTCGCTGCGTCGCCGGTGACGAACGGCGCGTCCTTCATCCCGGCCATGAGCTCTTCGCGGACGGGCTCGTACTCCGGCATCGGGTCGACTGCCGGAGCGGTGGCGCCGAGGTCGGTAGCGAAGGTGAGGGGCTCGACTAGGGTGACCAGGATCCCCTGGTGGGCGACCTCGGCAGCCAGGGCCTGACTCAGGCTTTCCAGCGCCCACTTGGAGGAATGGTAGAGGCCCATCGTCGGATATGCGACGAGGCCGCCGTAGGAAGAGACTTGGATGATCCTGCCGTGTCCGCGGGCCCGCATGCCCGGGAGCACCGCCCGAGTGGTCCACAGGGCGCCGAAGAAGTTCACGTCGAACTGCGCCCGGGCCTGCTCCTCGGAGACCTCTTCGACGGCTCCCTGCAGCGCGTGGCCGGCGTTGTTCACCAGGATGTCGATGCCGCCGAAGCGGTGCTCGGTTTCTCCCACGGCCTGCCGGACGGCAGCGGAGTCCGCCACGTCGAACGCCAGCGGCAGTACCTGATCGCCGAACTCGCTGACCAGCGGTTCCAGTGACGAGGAGTTCCGGGCGGTGGCCGCGACGCGGTCGCCGCGGGAGAGGGCGGCCCTGGCCCAGTGGAAGCCAAGGCCTCGGGAGGCTCCGGTGACAAGCCAGACAGGGGGTGACGAGGCAGCCATCGAGTCGTTCCTTTGCGCGGTACGGGGACAACGCCGGGCAGGCGTTGCGGTCGACGGAAGAACAAACGGAGATTCATCTCCGTTTCACTGTACTCCGAATCGGAGATGAATCTCCACATAGGTGTCCGGGTCGATGACCGGGAGTCCGCGCGCCCCCGGCTGGGCCGGGCGAAACCTGGTCCGCCCCTTCTGGCTTGCTTCGGCTTTGCCAAGGGCATGCCGCGATAGGCTGTCCGCCGCAGCCGCCGTGACGTCGTCGGCGCGGTGGGCACGGGTGGCGGCCGGGTTGAGGATCGCCGTCCGGATGTCCCCTGCGGAGCCAGGGCGGCGGCGAACGAGGCGCCAGTGCCGTCCTGGGCCATGACCGAAATCGTCGGCCCACGCCCCGGTGTCCTCACCCTCGGCACCTCGGTGGGCGGGTGCCGCCCGGCCGGCCGCGGGCGGCGATTCCCGCCGGTTCAGTCCTCGGCGGCCTCGAGCTTTCGCCAGATGCGGATGAGGGCGGCGATGTCCTGCTCGCCGAGCGGTGCCACGAAGTACTGCTGTACGGCCGCTTCGAAGGTCTCGGCCACCGTATCGGCGTACCTGCGGCCCGCTTCGGTGAAGCCGATCAGGGAGATCCGGCCGTCGCCCTGGTCGGCGCTGCGGTGCAGGTGGCCTCGGTCGATCAGTTCCTGCACCAGCCGGGACGCGCGGGTGGGGCTCACGCTGACGAGTTCGCCGGCCAGCGCCCGCACGGGCTGTGGCTCCAGATCCTGCAGACGGCACAGGATCTCGAAGGCGCTGAACGAGATCTTGTGCCGCTCCATCAGCACGGCCTCGATCCGCGCGGTCAGCGCCGCGTGCGTGTAGAGGAGAGCGAACCAGGCGTCCTCCTGCGGCTGGGAGATGATCGCGTGCCTGGTGGAGGGCGGTCTCATGACGACCATGATAACAAAGATGCGTGTGCACTTGCGTGCGAGCGCACGCATCTCTATGGTGCAGGCATGAACCGATCCGAAGAACCCGCCGGAACTCCGGCAACAACCGCCGATCCGCACCACGCACACCGATGGCTGATCCTGCTGGTCGTCCTGATCTCCCAGGTGATGATCCTGATCGACGCCACCGTCATCAATGTGGCGCTCCCCTCGGCCCAGGCGGGGCTGCACTTCTCCGACGCGACCCGGCAGTGGGTGGTGACGGCCTACGTCCTCGCCTTCGGCAGCCTGCTCCCGCTCGGAGGACGGCTGGCCGACCTGGTCGGACGCAAACGGGTCTTCATCGTGGGCCTCGTGGGCTTCGGCGTGTTCTCCGCCCTCGCCGGCGCCGCCCCTGACACGGCCGTGCTACTGATCGCGCGCACTTTGCAGGGAGTGTTCGCCGCCGCACTGGCGCCCACCGCGGTCTCCCTGATCACCGTCACCTTCACCGACCACGCCGAACGCAACAAGGCGTTCGCTGTGTTCGGCGCGGTCGGCGGCGGCTCCGGAGCCCTCGGCCTGCTGCTGGGAGGGCTGCTCACCAGCTACCTGGACTGGCGGTGGACGATGTTCGTCAACATCGCCTTCGCCGCTGTCGCCCTTGTCGGCGCGCTGACCTTGATGACGAACTCCGCCGACCCGGACCGGCCGCGCCTAGATCTTCCCGGTGTGCTGCTGGCGTCGGGCGGTCTGTTCCTGCTCGTGTTCGGCAGCGCCCAGGCCGAGAAGGACGGCTGGGGCTCCGCACTCACGATCGGCTCCCTCGTCGGCGGCGCGATTCTCCTCGCCGGGTTCGTCGCCGTCGAACGCCGCGCGGTCAATCCCCTCGTCCCCCTGCGGGTGGTGATCGACCGGAACCGCGGCGCGGCCTATCTGAGCCTGCTGCTGGGCAGTGCCGCGCTGTTCGCGCTGTTCCTCTTCCTGACCTATTACTTCCAGGGAATCCTCGGCTACACCCCCATCAGAACCGGCCTCGCCTTCCTTCCCCTGCCCGTCGGGATCGCGGTCGGCGCCACCATCGCCCAAAGTGCCCTGCTTCCGCGCTTCACCGCCCGGACCATCGTCGCCTCAGGACTGGTCCTGTCGGCGCTCGGGGCCGCACTGCTCACAAGGGTGGGCGTTCAGGCCGCGTACGCGTCCCGCGTTCTTCCCGGACTCGTGCTGGTCGGCGTCGGTGTCGGCGTCTACTTCGTCATCGCCGTGACCATCGGCAGCGTTCCGGACGACCCGCGCGACGCAGGCACCGCCGGCAGCATGAACAATGTCGGCCAGCAGATCGGCACAGCGCTAGGGGTGGCTGTCATCAGCACGTTTGTCGCGTCGGCGACCAGCGGCTACTTGCACTCCCACCGTCCGGCGGGCCCGTCGATGCTCGCCCGCGCTGCCGTTCACGGGTACGCGACGGGCTTCTGGTGGGGCGCCGCTGCCTTCGCGTTCACCGCCGCACTGTGCACCGCGCTGATCAGGCCGAAGACGTCTCTGGCCGTAGCCGCCGAGCCGTCCGGCCCCCAGCCCGCGGCACCGGCCTTCCAGTGAGCGGCCCCCTGCACGGCCTGCACCCCCGCCGGCAGTGCGCTCCCACGGGTCAGTCCCCTTCGCCCTTGACCAGGGCGAGGAACTCCCCGCGGCCCAGGGGCGGGACGGGCAGCGGAGTGGGAGCGTCGGAACGCAGGCCGTCGAGCAGGAGGGGGACGAACCGGCGCCACAGGTCGGGGGACGCCCTGCCGTAGGTATCGATGAGCGTCGTCAGCAGGGACATCAGCACGCCGACGTCCGTCGACGTAATCTCGGCACGGATCGTGCCCTGGGCCTGTCCGCGCTCCAGCAACTGCTCGATGCACGACTCGACCCGGGTACGGACATCCGGCAGCATCGGGCCCTCGGGGGCACTGCGCAGGAAATCCAGGAGCGCGCGCTTGGCGGCCTGCGGCCGCAGGACCGCCTCGAAGAACGCCGCCAGCCCGGCCAAGCCGTCCTTATGCGCCGCCGCCCGCTCGGCCTCCGCCAACATGGCATCGAACGACTCGGCGAGGACGGCGTCAGCCAGTTCGTACTTGTTGGCGAAGTGCCGATAGGCGGTGCCCACACCGACACCGGCCCGCAGCGCGACATCGTCAAGGGTCGGGCTGAGGCCCCCCGCGTCGAACAACTCCCGCCCGGCGGCAATCAGCGCCTCCCGGTTGCGCGCGGCATCCCTGCGCCGGGGCCGCACCGACTGCCCGGGCTCTTCCGGCTCGCCCACGTCCGACCTCCCTCGACTGCCCTAGCCTATCTGAACGGAGAAGCACCTCCGCTTCCGCACCCGGCCGCCCAGGGAGAGGACAGCTCCGTTGTCGCCGGGTACTGCCTGGCCGGGCGGGGAGCCGGCGAAACGGGCCGGGGACCAGGCGGGCGGGCGGGCGGGCGGTGAGATGCAGCCACCGTTACGACATGTGTACCTACGTGGTGGAGCATCCGCACGATGACCAGTGAACCGTTCCGGGTTAGTGCTGATGCGGTCCTGCCTGTTCCCAGAGAGATTCGAGCCGCAATCCGGCGCCTCCGGCCACCCCTCTCGGACGGAACAGACAGAACTGATCGTTCAAGCAGCCGGCCATAAGCAGACACGGAGGTCTTTTCAACCTGCGGTCGAGCTGGCGTGATGCAGGGAGTTCCACCGGAAGACCTTTCAGTGCAGGAGTAGCCGCCGCACATCCGGACCCCGGCGATATCCGGCCAGGACTGTGGAGTGCAGACCGTGGCCAGCAAGCAGGTGGAGGGTGCGGATGCCGTTGAACCGACCGTACTCGGCGCTTTGCTTGGTCCGGCCGTAGACGCGTTTGTGGGTGGGGTCGACATCGATGAACGCCATCTGGTCGGCCCCGGGCACCAGTGGGGTACGCGCGGCCGGCGCACCCAGGAACCTCCTGTACACGGCGGGAAGTTGGAGGGCATGGCCGTGGGTGAACGCGCGCAGGAAAGTGCCGAGCGTGGAGGGGGGCACGGGTACCTGCGAACATGGCCGGCATCGCACCGTGCCGCAGGGCGTCGAGGTCGTCGATACTGTCTGTGCCTGCGGCCATGCCGCCCACGATGCTGGTGACCTTCGCGTCCGCCACCGTACCCGCGTCCTTCGTCGCCCCGATCAACTTGACCTTTTACGTCACCAGTCGCAGCAGACCACACCGCTCTGCCAGCCGCATCACCGGGACGGCCCGGCCTGCGCGATCAGATTCGGGGCATCGAACGCAGCGGAGACCGTCGCCGGCGTGCGGGAAATTTGCATCTCGGAAATACCTTGCTGATTGTGCGTGCCAGAAGCGTGAAGAACTCCCATCATCGCAGGTCAAAGGCACTTCTTCATTTTCCCAAGCATCGTCCACAGACATCGGGCGGTGGATCGAGGGCTAAGCAGGCACGTTTCTTCTCTGGTGTCGAAGAGTTCGTCATCAGCGTTCCATTGATGCCGACTCAGCAGAATCGTGGTTGTCTCCGGCCTTGTCCGTCCCTACTGTCCTTATCGATCCCGTCCGCGCCGGTGGGCGCCGGGACCAGTGGACTGCGTTGAGAAAGGAGCGGTGTGGGCTTGGGCAGTTGACGACCGCGGGATGTGCGGGGTGAGGCGTAGACGTCACAGCCAACTGTTCTGCGCCGCCTTCATTCCTGCTTCGAACCGGCTCTGTGCGCCGAGGCGCTCCATGATGGCGGACATCTGCCGACGTACCGTGCGCAGTCCGATTCCCAGTCGTTTGGCAGCAACCTGGTCCGTCATGCCCTGGGCCAGCAGGGTCAGCAATTTATGCTGGGTCTCCGTCAGGCCGTGGTCCGGATGCGTGCTCTGATCTCTGCTGTACGGGACGGCGGCGGTCCATGCCAGCTCGTACGTCGCGACCAGAGTGGCGACGATGCCGGGCTCGCGCGTGATGAGCGCGCCGGCGCGGGAGTTGTCCGGATTTATCGGCACGACCGCGACCTTCCGATCGAAGATCAGCATGCGGGGCGGCAGCACGGTGGCGATGCGCACCTGTCCCCCCTGTTCGGCCAGCCACTCCGCGTAGGTACGCGTCGGCCCGTCGTGGCGCATGGTGTCCTGATAGAGGTTGCGCAGGGTGATTCCTCGCCTCAGCGCTTCCTCGTCGAGAGGGCGGGAGGCGTTGAGGCTCGCCTGGGACTGGGCGCCGCCGGGGAGCACCGCGAGACAATCGTCCTCGACCTCTTGGGCGAGGATCTCAAGTTTCATCTCGATGGCGTCGATACCGATCAGTCGTTCCGTGCAGTCGTATACGACGCTGAGGGGCGCCCGGGCTTCCGCCACTGCCTCTCTCATGGCGGCCAACTCCTCCACCTGCCGGGCCAGTTTGACTTCCTGGTTGCGTATCAGCTTGGTGAGGGCGACCGGGATACTCACCGCACGGATGCTCGCGGGATCTTCTCTTGACGGGCGGACGAGAGACAAGGCGGCTAATTCTGCGAGTGCGGTGGATATTTCGTCTTCCTTGAGGCCGAGTGCTTCTTCGAGTTCTACGGACCGTGACTGCGGCCGGTCCGCCAGAGTCATGTATACGGCTTCGGCCGTCGAGCTGAGGCCCAGAACAGCTAGCATCGTCACCAGGCGTTTTCTCCTGTCTTCTTCCCTCCCCCGTCTCGCACGCAACGCGCTGATTGTGCCCCGGTCGGACTCGCTTCAACCACACAAGAGTTGACCTGAAGTGGGCTGACCAGGGATGTGGCACTAAGGTGCCTCGGCACGGAGGTGCCACCAGGTGGGTATTCCATCGGCACTGGCCCATCGGCAAGACTGCTGATCGTCGGTGACCGCCGCACCAGACGGATTGATTCCTGACTCACCGTAAGTAAGGGATCGTCCTTCTCGGGACTTATCTGGATCCCATGCCGCATCGTGAATGAGGAGTACTTCTCATGTACAAGATCGCGGGCCTCGTGGCCGCTGCCATCCTCGCCGTCGCTTCCCTCTCCGCCGTCGGAAGGGCAGCCTCCGTCGCCCTGGTGGGGGACGGCATCGGCTGGGACTCCGTAGGGCTGGTCTCGGCCCTGCACGACTCCGGTCGGTCCGCGCAGTCCGCTCCGGCCCAGGATAACGTTGTCAAATCGCTCTGACCTGGAACTCTGCTCGCCTCGAGTACGACGTGACCGCCGCCATGAGTCCCAAGGAGCCCACCACCGTGACCTCGACGGAGGGTCAGACCGCACCTCCACGCGCCGACTTCGCGCCCCGCGCGACGGACCAGCCTGTCCGCCTGGTCATCCTGGACGAAGACCCGATTCTGCGGGCCGGTATCCGGGCGATCCTCGACTCCTACGCGCAGATCGAGATCGTTGCCGATTTCGGTTCGGCGAGACTGGCATCCAGCCGTGCCCTGCAGACACGGACCGACGTGCTGCTCGTCGGTGGCGACTATCTCAAGGACAGGGCAGGAACGGCGCTGCACGATCAGGTCACGACCGGTCGGAGACCGGCCGTGGTGACCTTGATGCAGCCGGACGACGCCGTCACGCTGCGCAAGGCGGTGAAGTACGCGGTCCGCGGCTTCGTGGACCGCAACACCAGCCAGCATGATCTCGGCACCGCCGTGCTGGAGGCACACGGCGGACGCACCTATCTGTCCGCCTCCATCGCCGAGGTCCTGGTGGCCTGGATGGCGGACGGCATCCGGCGCGAGCACCTGTCGCTGCCCCAGGTCGAGGATGTGTTGACCGAGCGGGAGCTGGAGGTGCTGGAAGCCCTGGGTCACGGCATCACCAATACCGCCATCGCCCATCGGCTGCATGTCCAGGAGGCTACGGTCCGCAGCCACGTCTACCACATCCTCACCAAGCTCAACCTGCGCACCCGTACCGAGGCGGTACTGCTGGGCCACAGCTACGCGAACAGGCGTCCGACTCAGCGGCCGCCGAGCTGAGCACGCACGGCGATGACGAACCGGTGGCCCGTCCCCAGGGGACGGGCCACCGGTTCGTTCAGCAGGAGAGCTAGCGTGCGACGGCGGCCAGGGCGGCCCCCGCCCGATCGGGCCGCAGCACGACGGCGGCGGCCAGCGCCACGACCGCTGTCGCCGGGCCGAGCAGCAGCATGTGATGGACGCTGACACCGGCGAGGAGTACACCGGCGAACGCGTATCCGATGCTCTGCGTGGCGACGAGCACGGTGAAGGCCTCCGACATCCGGGACTGCGGGACCAGGTACCCGGGTGCCTCCGTCATCACCGAGTTCAGCGGAGCGGCGCACAGACCGAGGAGTGCGAAGCCCGCGACCAGTCCCCACCAGCCCGAGACGGTGGCGATGACCAGTGTGGCCGCAGTCATCGTGAGCAGTAGGACGACGGCACGCACCGTGAACCCGACGCCGATCCGGGTCGCGTACCAGGCATAGACGAGCCCGGCCAGCGCGCTGGCCCCGCCGAGCACCGCCGTGAGGACGGCGGCCTCGGAGGCGCCGCCGCCGTCGAGGGTCACCCGGGGCAGCGCGCCCACTTCGGCGGTGCCCAGGAAGTGTCCGAAGGCCATGGTCACCAGCGCCCAGAACAGGAAGGCCGGGTTGCGCCAGACGCCGACCGAGTCCGGGAGGCCGGGTGCGATTCCGTCGTCCTTCTTCTCCGGCTTGCCGATGGCCTCGTTCACCTCCTGGAGAACGGCCGCGCCGGACCGCTTCGGCCACAGCAGCAGCGCGTCGGCCAGCATGGCGGCACCCATGACGGCCAGCGCGTACGCAGGACCGAAGAGGGCGCAGACGAAGACCACGAAGGGTGCTCCGATGACGATGAGTTCGACGAGAACCGCGTCGAGCGACAACGCGGAGCCGATGAGTCGCTGCGGCACCGTGGTGCGCAGCAGGGTCCTGATGGCGCCGCCGACCCCGAAGGTGCCCATGTTGCCGATGAGGGACAGGACGAACAGGATCCACAGCGGGGCGTGCATGGCGAAGCCGCTGGCCACTCCGAGCCGCCCGACGCCACCCGCGGCCAGGACGCGCGGAGTCCACCGTTCGCGGCCCAGCCGCTCCAGCAGCCGGCTGAACAGCGGCGCGACCAGGATGCAGGGCACCGTCGTGAAGCCGACCAGCATGCCGCCCACGGCCGGGCTGCCGGTGTAGTGGGTGCTGGCCAGGACCAGGGCGAACGGGGCCATGATGGGAGGGAGCCGGTACAGCATGGTGGCGGCCACCCACCGCCAGTACGCCGCGTTCCTGATCAGCTCGGCCAGGGGCCGGTCCGGAGCCGGCCGTTCCGGCGCGTCGGTTGCGTCGGTCGTCATTGATTCTCCACGGTATTGCCGAGAGGGGTGCGTCGGCCGCCGGTGTACGCGGCGTCCGTTCCGGCCGAGACGGGCTGGTCCGGGTCGGTGGTGTACTGGGTGAGCAGCCGTTCGTATGCTGAGGCGAGGTCGCGCGCCGTGGCCTCGTCGAACAGGCTCGTGCGGTAGGTCAGGCCCACTTCCAGCCGGTCGCCGTGGTCCTCGACCACGCAGACCAGTTCGAACTTCGCGTATCCGGTCGGCAGGATGACGTTCTGGTCGAGCGTCAGTCCGGAGAAGGAGCGCTCCAGCGCCTTCGCGTCCTCCAGCGCGAGCAGCACCTGGAAGTACGGACTACGGCCGGGGTGCCGGCGCGGACCCAGCTTCTCCACCAACTGGTCGAACGGCAGCGCCTGGTGTGCGTAGGTGCCGAGGCAGTTGTCGCGCACCGCGGCCAGAAGGTCGCGGAAGCGGACGCCCGTGGGCACCTTCTGGCGCAGGACGACGGTGTTGCTGACGCAGCCGATCAGCCGGTCGGTGAGCGGACCGCCCCGGTTGGCGACCGGCGTGCCCACACAGAGGTCGTCGCTGCCCGAGCGGGCGTGCAGCAGGGAGTAGAAGCAGGTGAGCAGCACCATGAACGGGGTGACGCCCTCGCGCCTGGCCAGCGTGTGAACGGCTTCCCGCAGGGCGGCGGGCAGGTCCACCGCCAGACGTCGGCCGCGGTAGTCGGCGGTCTCCGGTGCGGGACGGTCGAAGCCGAGGTCCAGCGGCTCGGGCTCCGGATCCGCGAGCCGGCCGCGCCAGTAGTCGACCAGCCGGTCGAGGTTCTCTCCCCGCAGGTGGTTGCGCTGCCACAGTGCGTAGGCGCCGTACTGGAGCGGGGGCGCCGGCAGGTCCGGGTCGCGGTCGGTGCGGAAGGCCGCGTAGCAGGCGGCGAGTTCGTCCATGAAGACGTCCACGGACACGAAGTCGATGATGAGGTGGTGCGCGGTGAACACGGCGATGTGCTCGGTCGGTGACAGGGACAGGACGAGGACCCGCAGCAGCGGGGGCTCGGCCAGGTCGATCGGTTCACGTATCTCCGCTTCGCGCAGTGCCGGCACGTCGTGCGGCCGGGTCGACACGTCGACGTACCGTACGGGGATGTCCGTGTCCGGGGCGACGAACTGGACCGGGCTGCCGCCGAGAAGACCGAAGGAGGTGCGCAGCGACTCGTGTCGTCGGGCGATCTCCTCGATGGCGCGGTCGAACGCGCTGCGGTCCAGCGGTCCGGTCAGCCGGCACTGCCAGGCCTCGTTGTACAGCGGGATGTCCCGGGCGAGTTGGCTGAGCATGTACAGGCCCTGCTGGGCCGGTGAGATCGGTGCGGCGCGACGACCGTCGGCGTACCGGGCGAGGGAGGCCTCGATGGCGGCGCGTTTGCGGGCCCATTGGGCCATCTCGCGGATCTCGACCTCTTTGGCCGCCTGCGCGGCCTGCGGGGTCGGTTGCCCGTCCGGTCGTCTGCCGTCGATGAGTGCGGCGAGCTGGGCGACGGTCCGGGACGCCAGCAGGTCGTTGGGCAGGATGTCGATGCCGAGTTCGCGGTGCAGCCGTGCCGCGATCTTCACCGCCTGCAGCGAGTTGCCACCGAGGGCGAGGAACTCGTCGTCCGCGGCGACGTGGTCAAGCTTGAGCACCGACCGCCAGATCGCGGCCAGGTCCGCCTCCGTGCCCGGCCGGGCCCGCCGGCCGGCCGCGGCGCCGTCCGACCCGCCCGGTGCCGTGGACGACAGCGCCGCGAAGTCGACCTTGCCGTGCGCGGTGAGCGGAATCGCGTCCAGGACGGTGACGGTGGCCGGCACCATGTAGGCCGGGAGCAACCCGGCGAGGTAGTCGTGCAGTTGCGCGGCGCGCGGGTCGTCCGGCTGGGCCGGGAGTTCTCCCGGGGCCAGTGTGACGTGGGCCAGCAGGACCGCGCTCTCGCTGCCGTCCTCCCGCCGTTCCACGGTGACCAGGGCCTGTCGTACGGCGGGATGCTGCTGGAGTACCGCCTCGATCTCACCGGGCTCGACCCGGAACCCGCGGATCTTCACCTGGTTGTCCGTGCGGCCCAGGAACTCCAGCTGGCCGTCCGGGAGCAGCCGCGCCAGGTCGCCGGTGCGGTACATCCGGGTGCCGGCGGGTCCGTACGGGTCGGGCAGGAAGCGAGCCGCGGTCTCGCCCGGCGCCCGGTGGTAGCCGCGGGCCAGGGCTCGGCCCGCGACGAACACCTCGCCGGCGTCGCCCCTGGCCACGGGAAGCAGGTCGCCGTCCAGGAGCCGTACGTCCGTGTTGTCGATGGCGGTGCCGATCGGCAGCAGTCCGTCCGAGCGAGGCGCGGTGCGGCCCGAGTGGTGGTAGGTGGCGGTGGCGGTCGACTCGGTGGGGCCGTAGACGTGGATCAGCGGGATCCCGGACTCGCGCCAGGCCAGCACCCGGTCGGGGCGCACCCGGTCGCCGCCCATCACCACCCATCGGACCGTGTCGGGCAGGCGTCGGCCGGACTCGGCCAGTTCGTCGGCCAGTTGGTGCCAGTAAGCGGTGGTGATCTCGAAGCCGGTGACCTCGTACCGCTCCAGGATCCGCAGGAAGTGGCGGACCGTCGGCAGCGCCCGCTGATAGCCGGCCATGAGCAGCGTCGCACCGCTGAGCAGGGCGGGGAAGATCTCCTCCAGGGCGGCGGAGAAGCTGACGGAGGCGAGCTGGAGGAACCGCTGTCCGGGCCCGAGACCGAAGGTGCCGGCCGCGGCCTGCGCGAGGTTGGTGAGACCGCGGTGGGTGATCAGCACACCCTTGGGCGCACCGGTGGATCCGGAGGTGTAGATGACGCAAGCCGTGCTGTCCGGGCCCACCTCCACCCGCTGGGGAGGCGCGGGCTCACCGGCGAGTTCCGTGAATCCGGCGTCCAGCAGCAGGAGTTCGGCGCCGCCGTGCGGGAGCCGTGCCGCCGTCTCCGGCTGCGCGACGACCACGGCGGCGCCGGAGTGCTCCAGCAGGTGGCTCAGCCGGGCGGCCGGATAGTCGGGGTCGAGCGGCACGAAGGCCGCGCCCGCCTTCATGATGCCGAGCATGGCCACCGCGAGCCCCACGGACGGCTCGACGCAGATGCCCACCCGGGACTCGATGCCGACGCCCAGAGCGGTCAGCCGGTGCGCCAACCGGTCGGCGAGCGCGTCGAGTTCGGCGAACGTGAGCCGCTCGGTGTCGGCCCAGGCGGTGTCGGGACCCGCCACCGAGGCGACGGCGGTCATGCCGGGAAACTCCCGGGCACGCCGGGCGAAGACGTCGTGCACGCCGGCGGTGTCGCACGACGTTCCCGGGGACAGTCCCGGGTTGAGCAGGTCTTGGGGCGCGATCATGCGGTTCCATCCTCGTGGTCTGGCGCTGCGGAAAGGCGGGAAAGGGGCACTGCGCGCGCGGTCGCGTCGCTCAGGCCGCCGCGGCGGGCACGGCCTCCCGGCCCGCCGGCGGACGGTACTTTCCAGTGATACGCGGCGCGTTGTCGAAGACGTGGTACATCCGGTCGACGATCTCCGGTGCCGGACCGGCGCCCGGGCGGTCGTTGTAGTCCATGATCTGCCGGGCCAGCCGGTGGAACTCGACGATGTCCGGCATGTCGAGGCCCTTGCCCATGAGGTAGGGAAGCGCCCAGAAGTCGAAGTTGTATCCCGGCATCCACAGTGAGTTGGTCACCTGGTCGAACAGGGCGTGGCAGGCGTCCACCGCACCGTTGATGTCCATGGTGTTGTGCCGCCAGCTGTACTCCCGTCCGGTGAGCCCGAACTCGGCCGCCTGCTTCTGCACCGGCGCGCGGTGGTTGTACCACCAGGGTTCGGTGCGCCAGAAGGTCGGCCCGACCTCGTTGATGAAGTCGATGGTGTTCTGGACGGTCTTCTCGGTCTCACCGGGGAACCCGGAGATGAACGAGGCGAAGGTGTCGATGCCCCGCGTGTGCAGGCGCTCGATGCCGACCCGGTAGCGGTCGAGCGTGGCCACCTTCGACATGTTGCGCAGGATCCCGTCGTCGCCGGCCTCGATGCCGAGGAAGACCGCGCGGCACTTGCTCTCCGCCATCAAGTTGTAGGTCTCCTCGTCGCGGGCCGTGCCCGCGCGGAAGAAGGAGTACCACTGGAATCCGAAGTCGTTGCGCGCCATCATCCGGCACAGCTCCTTGAACCGGGGTCCGGGCACATTGAAGGTGTCGTCGATGAACACCATCTGCTTGACGCCCATCCGGTCGAGCTGTCGCAGTTCCCGTTCCACGGTCTCCACGCTGGCCAGCGTCAACGCGCCGGCACGTATCGGGTAGTCGCAGAAGCTGCACTTGAAGGCGCAGCTGCGCGCGGTGCGGGTGTGCACGGTCGGGCCGAGGCTGTCGCCGAACGTGGACCAGTCGATGGCGCACTCGTCCAGCACGTTGGCCTCGGCCTTGATCCGGGTGAGTTTGAAGTCGCCGGCACCGGTGGGCAGCAACAGGTTCGGTACGTCCTTCAGGTCGCTGCCTTCGCGCAGCGCCGCGGCGACCTGGGTGAGGGTCCACTCTCCTTGCGACTCGTTGATGTAGACGTCGGCGTCCATCCACGTCAGGACCTCGGAGAGTTCGTCCTTCTCCAGGTCCTTGAGCAGGTTGCCGACCAGCGGGCCGCCCACCACTATCGTCGTCCCGGGCAGCACCTCACGGATGAAGCGGGTGATCTCCACGACCGGGTTCGGGATGATGTAGTACGTCGTGGTGATCGCCACGACGCGGGGGCGCCGGGTCTGGAGGATGTCGCGGATACGGTCCTGCTCGCAGCCGAAGAGACTGGTGCACTCCGCGGAGAAACCGTGCCTGAGCAGGTAGTTGGCCAGGTAGTGGGCGGCGAGGTTGGGGGTCTCGCCGCCGTGGATGTAGACGTTCTCGTCCATCTTTCCGGCACGGTGCAGGACTTTGTTCATCACGTCCATGTACGGCAGCCGTTCGCCGTCGAACAGCAGGTGGTCGCGCATGAACATCAGGCGCTCGGGATCCCGCGCGCCGCGGTTGCTGACCCGGTTCCACTGCTGCGAGAACGGTACGTCGTTGTAGCCGATGATCAGGCAGTCCAGGTCTGAGGTGGGGGCCATGACTGAGCTCCGGTCTCTTCGGGAGGGCGGACGGCGAGGCGGAAGGGGGTCAGTGCGAGGGCTCTTCGTTCCTGGTCAGCGCCAGCAACTCGGTCGAGAACAGCTGCACGGTCGGCCGGCGCAGCAGGACGTCGAGCGGAACCTTGCGGCCGAGCGCGTCCTGGACGGCGCCCATGACCTGTACCGCGCGGAAGGAGTCCCCGCCGATGTCGAAGAAGTCCTCGTCACGGGCAAGCCGGGGCACACCCAGCACCGCCCGCCAGATCCCGGACACCAGATCCTCCATGCGGTCGGGGGTGGAGAGGTCGGTGGCCGCCGGGAGCGGCGTGGGCGGCGCCGGGCGTACGGCCAGGGCACGTTCCGACAGCAGCCGACGGTCCAGCTTGCCGTTCTGGGTAAGGGGCAGCGCATCGAGGACGGCGATGGCGGAGGGCAGCATGGCCTGCGGGAGCCACTCCCCCAGCCGGGCACGCAGTTCGCCGGGCAGCGCCGCACGATCCGCGTCCGGCTCCGGTACGACGTAGGCGTAGAGCCGTTTGTCGCTGCCGTCACCCGCGGCGACCACGGCGGCCTGGCGCACCCCGGGACAGCGCAGCGCCGTCGCCTCGATCTCCCCGGTCTCCACCCGCACCCCACGGATCTTCACCTGGTGGTCGATCCGCCCCAGGAACTCCAGTGCACCGTCCGCGTGACGGCGGGCCAGGTCCCCGGTGCGGTACAGGCGGCCCTCGGTGCCGGGGACTCCCGTGACGAACCGCTGCGCCGTCAGCTCCGGACGGCCCAGGTATCCGTCAGCCACGCCCACGCCTCCGATGTGGATCTCGCCCGGCTGCCCGTCGGGGACCGGCCGGCGGTTCTCGTCGAGGAGGTGCACAGTCGTGTCGGGTATCGGCGGGCCGATGAGCACCAGCTCCGGATCCGGGTCGCGCGGGCAGGTCCAGGCGGTGGCGAAAACGGTGCACTCACTGGGCCCGTAGATGTTGGTCAGCGAGGCGGTGGAGCGAGCGTGGAAGCGCCGGACCAGGTCGGCGCTGAGGGCTTCACCACCGGCGATGACGTACTTTAGCCCGTCGTAGCGTTCGGCGCCGTCGCGGTCGAGGAGGAACAGTTCCAGCAGTGAGGGAACACAGCAGAACGTCGTGACGTGTGTGCTGCGGATGAGCCGCTCGAGATGGGCTGCGTCGCGCTGCCGTCCCGGCTCGGCAATCACCACTGCCGCGCCGACCAGCAGCGGCCAGTACAGCTCGGCGAGGTAGAGATCGAAGGTGCAGGTGGTGTGGTGCAGGACGCGGTCGCCGGGGCCCATGGGGTGGCCGCTCTGGAAGGCCGCCATCCGGGAGGCAACCGCGGCGTGGCTGATGACGGAGGCCTTGGGGCGGCCGGTGGAGCCGGACGTGAAGAGGACGACGGCGGGCGCGTCGGGCGTGGTGCGAGGTGGCGCGAGCCGGTCGGGAGCCGGCTGCCGGTGGCCGTCGACCAGTAGGACCGGCGCAGGCGGGTCGAGGCGGGCCGCTCCTTCCCGGGTAGTGAGGACCAGGCGGGCCGTGCAGTCCTCGATCTCGTGCCGGGTCCGCTCGGGCGGGTCGCCGACGTCGAAGGCGACGTGGGCCGCGCCGGCGAACACGACGGCCAGCAGGGAAACCACGAACTCGATGGAGCGGGGCTGGTAGACCGCCACCCGGTCGCCGTCGACCACGCCCTGGTCGCGGAGGACTGCGGCCAGGGCCAGCACCCGGCTCTTGAGTTCGCCCGCGGTGACAACGCTGTCGCCGCGGATGAGGGCCAGCAGGTCCGGCTCGCGCTCCCACTGCCGGAGAAGGAGGAGGTCGAGCCGCCGCTCGGCCGCTGTCTCGGTCGCTTCCATCACCGCGCACCTTTCTCGTCGTGTGGGGTCGTGTCGTGGCGGGGGCCCGCGTGGTCGGGGCTCATCGGAAGTGGTCCAGGTTCGCCGCGATCGCTCCCACCAGTTCCGCCGGGCGCTCGACCAGCAGCATGTGTCCGCCCGGGATCCGGGCCTGCCGGGACCGCTCGGCGAACGGCGCCCAGCGGGCGACGCGCTCCGGAGGGCACAGCGGATCGTCCTCGCCGGAGATCACCAGGAGGGGAGAGGTGAGTACGGGTTCGGGCTCGCTCCGGTAGTCCTGGACGGCCCGCATGTCGGCGACGATGAGCGGCAGGTAGATGCGCGCCATGTCGTCGTCGGCGACGTGCTGCGGGACGTAGCCGAAGCCGCGCACCGCGGCCATCAGCTCCTCGGTGTCGTCACCGTCGGGCAGAAGTCTCGTGGCGTCCGGCGCGTGGTCCACCGACCAGTAGGAGACGGTGACGAGCCCCGCCACCAGCCCCGGATCGGAGTCCTGGAGCGTCCGTACCGCTTCCAGGGCGATGACGGCGCCCGCACAGACGCCGACCACCAGCAGGGGTGCCGTACCGGCGAGAGCGCGCGCCGTTGCCGCCACGTCGGCGGCCAGACCGGGCAGGTCTCCGACCGGCTCGCGGACGCGGGACTCGCGGCCGGGGAGCCTGACGGCCGACAGCTGCCAGTCCGGCGGCAGGTGGGGCACCAGGACGCGCGCGTTCGCCGCTCCGGCTCCCGAGTGCGGGACCAACAGGACGCGCAACGAGGCCGTGTCCGGGTCACCGCTGATCACAACATGGGGTTTGCCTGCCACGGCCGCTGTCTCCGATCGCTGTTGTCGTCCGCCCGGATCACCGGGTCCGCTCCGCTGAAGTGGTCCGCCTGGTCGAGGTGTGCCGCCGGCCAGGCCGTCTGCTCGATGGTCCGGTCCGCCGTGTGCCGCACCGGTTCTCCGCCGGCGTACGGCAGCCGCAGGTCCTGGAGGAGGGCTCCGCCGTCGCGCCGGTCGGCGGCGGCGAGGCGCACCGGCGTTCCGGTACGTGCCGGCAGGTCCCGCGGGAGACGGCCGTGCAGACATGCGCGAGTCGGGACCGCGGGTCTTCGGCGACACCGCGGTCGGCCGTCTCCCGCTGGAGGTCGGCCGCTGCCTGCTCGCCGGAAGGAGGCGCCGGCACGCCGCCGCCCAGGTCGGTCTTCGTGTCGCGGTGGAGGTCGCGCATCCGGTCTGCGAGTGGCGCGTGCGGATATCTCATGAGGGGTCGCTCGCCTTCAGTTGCGCCCGGAAGACAGCGGCGGTGTGCGGGAGTTGGGGTTCGCGCAGGATGCTGTAGTGGTCTCCCGGCACCTCCACGACGCTGAGTGGCCCGGTCACGTGGTGGGACCAACCGTGGTCCACCGCGTCGCCCAGCCGCCCGGAGCCTGCGGCGAGCAGGGTCACCGGTCCCGGGTAGGGGGTGGCGGGCCGATAGTGGTCCAGCGCGACGGCGTGTGCCGCGTACGTCCGGAACAGGCGGTCCAGCAGGACCAGGTCGTCGTCGAGGGAGAGCACACCGGCGGCCTTGGCACGTGCCAGCAACCGCTCGAGGCCGGCGCGCACCCCGATCTCCGCGAGGTCGCTGCAGGACAGGCCGAAGTCGAGGTCCAGGTTGCCTCCCCAGTCCGCGGCGAAGTCGGCCAGCAGCGCGGCCTCGTCCTGCTCACCGCCGGTGGCACCGTGCGGGTGCGCCGGGTAGCTGTCCAGCATCACCACCGGGAGGGGCCGGCCCGTCGACCGGAGGAACTGCCGGGCCATCTCAAGGGCGACGGCACCTCCCATCGACCAGCCCGCGAGGAGGAAAGGCCGGTCGGTGGTGGCTTTCGGCAGGGCGGCCAGGTAGGAGGCCGCCATGGCCTCGATGCGGTCGCGTGGCACCCCGTCGCCGCCGAGGCCACGCGCGACCAGCCCGTGGACGGGCCGGTCCGAGCCCAGTTCGTCGCACAGCCCGGCGTAGCACAGGACGTTGCCGCCGATGGGGTGGACGAGGAGGACGGGCGCCCCGGCACCGCCGCCGCGCAACGTCACCAGGGGTGACGCGTCGCCCGTGGCGTCCTCTTCGCTCAGCAGTGCGGCCAACTGCCCCACCGTGGGTGCCTGGAAGACGGCGGCGGGCCGGACAGCCCGGCCGCCCGTCTGTTCGATGCGGGCCACCATCCGCATGGCGGAGAGGGAGTTGCCGCCGAGGTCGAAGAAGTTGTCGTGCAGGCCGATGTCGTCCCGGTGCAGGACTTCTGCCCAGGCGTCCGCGACCAGGCGCTCGTGCGGGGAGCGTGGCAGTTCGGAGGCTTCCCTCGCCGGCCGGTCGACCGTCGGCGCCGGCAGGCTCGCCCGGTCGAGCTTGCCGTTCGCCGTGAGCGTCAGCGCCTGCAGCACCACCACGGCCGCAGGCACCATGTACTCCGGCAGCACCGCCGCCGCATGCGCCCGCAGGAGGGCGGATTCAGGGGCGGCGCCCGTCGTCGGCACCACGTACGCGACGATCCGTCTGTCACCCGGAACGTCCTCGCGAACCATGGCGGCGGCCTGCCGTACGGCTGGATGCGTCAGGAGCGCGGACTCGATCTCGCCGAGTTCGATGCGGAAGCCGCGGACCTTGACCTGGTCGTCCGTGCGGCCGAGGTAGGCGAGTGTTCCGTCGGCGTTCCATCTGACGAGGTCGCCGGTACGGTACATCCGCTCGCCCGGAGTGCCGAAGGGGTTGGGCAGGAACCGTTCCGCCGACAGCGCGGGCTGCCCGAAGTACCCCCTGGCCAGCTGTACACCGGACAGATACAGCTCTCCGGTGACACCGGTGGGAACGAGCTGGAGGGAGGCGTCCAGGACGTAGACCTGTGTGTTGTCGGTGGGCCGGCCGATCGGCGTCGGACCGCCGTCGGGGCCCATGGGCCGACCGGTCCATGCGGTCACTGCGACGGTGGCTTCGGTCGGTCCGTAGAGGTTGTGCAAGGGGATGTCGAACAGAGCGTCGAACGCGCGATGCAGTTCGGACGGCAGCGCCTCACCGATGCAGATCACCAGGCGCAGGCCGACGCATTCGCGGGCCGTGCGGTCGTCGAGGAACAGCTGGAGCATCGAGGGGACGAACTGAACGACTGTCACCCGCTCGTCCTGGATGAGCCCGGCAAGGTAACGGGCGTCCCGGTGACCGCCCGGCCGGGCCACCACTATCGTGGCCCCCGACGTCAAAGGCCAGAACAGCTCCCACACCGATACGTCGAATCCCACCGGCGTCTTGTGCAGAACGCGGTCGGCCGCGGTGAGCTCGTACTCGCGCTGCATCCACGCGAATTGGTTGACCACGCCGGCGTGGGAGACGGTCACACCCTTGGGCCGGCCGGTGGAGCCGGAGGTGTAGATGACATAGGCCGGGTGCTCCGGCGACAGGGGTCCGTCGCGGTCCGCGTCGGTGAGGTCCGTACCGTCCAGGTCTGCCAGGAGCGACACCGTCTCCGGGGTGTCGAGGAACAGGACCGCGGCACCGTGCCGCTCGGACAGCACGCCTGTTTCCTCGACAGAGGTCTCCGTGATGACGGTGACGGGCCGGGCGTCGTCGAGCATGTGGGCGATGCGGGCCGCCGGGTGGTCGAGGTCGATCGGTACGTATGCTCCGCCGGCCTTGAGCACGGCCAGCAGGGCGACGATCAGGTCAGCCGATCTGGGCAGCGCGACCGCGACCAGGGACTCCGGGCCGACGCCTTGCCGGACCAGGGCCCTCGCGACACGGTTCGCCCGCTCGTTCAGGCCGGTGTACGACAGTTCCTCCCTCTCGGAAGCGACCACGGCCTCCGCCGAAGGCGGCACCTGCGCGTCGGCGCCGTCGCAGAGCACGGCCGGGGCGTCCGGTGTGCGGCGCACCTGCTCCTCGATCAGGCCGTGCAGCGTGGCGGACGCGCCAGGTACGGCCGCTCCCCGTCCCTGCCGCAGCAGCCCCGACGCCTCCTCGGGCAGCAGCAGGTCCACGCTTCCCAGAGTCCGCTCCGGTTCGGCAAGGAACTGGGCGAGGAGCTCCGCGTAGCGCCGGCTCAGCCGCTGCGCGGTCTCCGGCTCGAACAGGTCGGTGCGGTAGCCGATCTCGCAGCGCAGCGTGTCGCCGTCCTCCACCACGTCCAGGCTCAGGTCGAACTTGGCGTCGCTGGTGGTCACCGCGCAGGGGACGGCCTCGATGCCGGGAAGCCGCACAGGGTCCTCGGCGCCGGTGTTCTGGAGGGTGAACATGGCCTGGAACAGCGGGTTGTGGCTCAAGGTCCGCTCCGGCCTGAGCTCCTCGACGACCAGCTCGAAGGGCACGTCCTGGTGCTCCAGCGCATCGAGCACCGTCTGCCGCGTCCGCCGCAGGTACGCCCGGAACGTGAGCTCGTCCGCGACCTCTCCGCGCAGCACCACGGTGTTGACGAAGAATCCGAGCAGCCCCTCCAGTTCGGTGCGCGGCCGACAGGCGACGTGGGATCCCACGAGAACCTCCCGCTGCCCCGACAGCCGGGCCAGCAGTACCTGGTAGGCGGCGAGCAGCACCATGTAGAGGGTGCAGCCCTCCGCGCGCGCCCGGGAGCGGACGGCGGCCGTCAGGTCCGGAGGCAGAACGAAGGCGAACTGCGCACCGGTGTACGAAGCCGCGGCCGGACGCGGCCGGTCCGTCGGCAGGGCCAGCAGGCCGGGGGCACCGGCCAGGGCACGCCGCCAGTAGGCCAGCCCTTCGGTCAGGGCGCCCTGGTCGAACCGGGTCTGCTGCCACACCGAGTAGTCGGTGTACTGCAACGCCGGTTCGGCGAGCGGCGAGCGGCGCCCCGCCCCGAACGCGGCGTACAACGCGGCCAGTTCGTCGAAGAGGACGCCGAACGACCAACCGTCGAAGACCGCGTGGTGGAAGACCAGCACCAGGGTGTGCTCGGCCGGGGCCGAGCGCACCAGCAGCGCATGGAAGAGCGGCTCCGCGGCCAGATCGAACGGGCGGGACAGCTCGCCCTCGGCCAGCAGACGCACCGCCTCGGTCCGCTCCGCCGGTGGGAGCGCGCTGACGTCGCGCACCGGCAGCCGGACCGGGCCGGCGTCGTGCACCACCTGCAGGGGGACGCCGTCCTGCGCGGTGAAGGTGGTCCGCAGCACCTGGTGCCTGCGGACGATCTCCGTCAGGCATCGCTCCAGCAGGTCCGGGTCGAGCGGGCCGCGCAAGGTCATCGCCTGGCCCAGGTTGTAGGCAGCCCGGTCGCCCGGCTCCATGACCCGGTCCAGGAACCACAGGGCGCGTTGGGCCGTGGACGCGGGCACGGGCGCGGGCACGGCGAGACCGGCCCGCAACGCGATCGGGTCGGTGTCGGCGGACACGGACGGACCGGGCTCGCTCGTCGGGTCACTGGGGATCCGTGGGGGCAGCATGACGTCGAGGTCGCCCTGGACCGCTTCCGGCCGTACGTCCGTGTGCTGGAGCGTGAGGGCGAGTTCCGCCACCGTCGGCGCCTCGAACAGCGTCCGCAGCCCCATCTCGACGTCGAGCACGTCACTCACCCTGGCGATCAGCCGGGACGCGAGCATGGAGTGACCGCCGATGTCGAAGAAGTCGTCGTCGAGTCCGACCGAGGGCAGGTCGAGTACGTCGGCGAACAGTTCGCGCAGCACGGCCTCAAGGGGTGTACCCGGCTCCCGGTCGACCGGTGCGCGGACGGGCTCGGGTGCGGGAAGGGCAGCCCGGTCCAGCCGCCCGTTGGGCGCGGTGGGCAGCGCGTCGGTCACCAGGACGGCCGCGGGCACCATGTGGGCCGCGAGCAGGCCCGCGACGTGCCGGCGCAGCTGTTGCGGTTCGACGGTCGTGCCCGATGCCGCCACCACGTGGGCGATCGGGCGCGGGCCGTCGGTGTGGTCGGCCATCGACACGACCGCCCGCTCCACCTCCGGGTGGCTCCGCAGCGCGGCCTCGACGGCGCCGGGCTCCACGGGCATGCCGTGCACGAGGACTCGATGGGCGGCGCGTCCGAGGACGACGACCCGCCCCCGGTCGTCCAGGCGGGCGAGATCGCCGGTACGGAACATCCGTGCCCCGGGCGGTCCGTAGGGGTCGGGGAGGAACCGTGCCGCAGTGCGAGCCGGACGTCCGTGGTATCCCTGTGCCAGACCCGCGCCGCCGATGTACAACTCTCCGTTCACGCCCGGAGGAAGCCTGCGCAGGTCCGCGTCGAGCACCCGGGCGCGGACCCCGGCGGCCGGGGCGAGCGGGAGCAGTCCGGACGGGGTCGGCCGGAGGTCGGCGGTGAGGGCGAGGACTGAGGTCTCGGTCTGTCCGTAACCGATGGCCGGCGCGGGTTCGCCGTCCGGCCAGGCGTCCCGGGTCACCGGGCCCTCGTCCGTGAGAGCGAGGCCCGGCACGCGAGCCGAGCGGTCGCCGGGTCCGGGGCCGACGATGGTGACGTGGTGGGACGACGGCTCGTCGGCGGAGGCGAGAACCAGGTGGGCGCCGTTGGTCAGCGCCGTGAAGGTCTCCCAGAGAGCGCGGTCGGTTCCCGGGGCGCCGTGCGGACGGACCGAGCTCCCCGGCGTCACCGCCAGGGTCGCGGCCGTGTGGTGCAACGCGTTCGCGAGGCCGTGATGGGTGAGCAGCACTCCGTGCGGCTGCGCGTCGTCCGCGCCGGTGTACAGCAGGAAGGCGGCCTGGCCGGGCAGGACGCGGGTCGGCCGGGAGGTGCCGGTGGGTGCGGCGGTGAGGGCTTCGTCGTCGAGGAGGAGGACGGTTCTGGCGTCCAGTGGCTCGCGGAGTGCCGCCTTGTCGGTGATCACCAGAGCCGGGCGGGCATCGGCCAGGACGGTGCGCAGCCTGTCCGCCGGCGCCTGGAGGTCGACGGGCAGACACACGGCACCCGCCTTGAGGACCGCCAGGGTGACCAGGACGTGGTCCGGCGACGGGGGCAGCGCCACGGCCACGACCGTCTCCGGGGTGACGCCGTGTGTGGTCAGCCACTGGGCGAGCCGGGCCGCGCCGGCGTCGAGGTCGCCGTAGGAGAGGGTGCGTTCGCCGTCCGAGACGGCCGGTTCCCGGGGTGTGGCGATCGCGTACCGCTGAACGAGGTCGTGCAGGCAGGCGGAGAGCGCCGGTGGTGCCGGCTGTGCGGCGAGCAGGAGCCGCTCCTCCGGGAGGAGCATCTCCAGGGCGCCGATGGGCGTGTCCGGCTGTGCCACGATGCTCTCCAGGAGCTGCCGGTAGTGCGCGACCATGCGCGTGACGCCTGGCTCGTCGAACAGATCGGTGGCGTATTCCACGGTCACGTCGATGGTGCCGTCGTGCTCGACGGCCGACACGTTCAGGTCGAACTTCGAGCGGCCGAGCTCGATGGGCAGGAGCTGTCCCATCTCCAAGCCGGTGAAGCGGGTCCGCTGTTGCCATTCGTCCTCGTCGTGGGACTCGAACACGACCTGGACGAGCGGGTTGTGGCTGAGGCCGCGGTGCGGGGCCAGTTCCTCCACCAGGCGGTCGAAGGAGAGCGCCTGGTGGTCGTAGGCGGACAGGAACGTGGTCCGGGTGCGGCGCAGGTGCTCCCGAAAGCTCGGATCACCGGTCAGATCGCCGCGCACCACCAGGGTGTTGACGAAGTAGCCGATCATCTGCTCGAACTCGCTGCGGACCCGGCCGTGGGCCACGGTCCCCACGCTGATGTCGCGTTGTCCGCTGTAGCGGGACAAAAGGACCTGGAAGCCGGCCAGCAGGACCGTGTACAGGGTGCTGCGCTCGCCGCGGGCCAACGCGCGCAGTCGCTCGCTGAGTTGGGCCGGGAAAACGGCGGTGTACTCCGCTCCGGCGTGCGACTGTTCGGCCGGGCGCGGCCGTAGCGTCGGCAGGGCCAGCAGGCCCGGTGCGCCGGTGAGCTGTCGGCGCCAGTAGCCGATCAGCTGCTCCAGCCGCGGACCGGTGAGGTGGCGGCGCTGCCAGCGGGCGAACTGCGGGTACTGGGGCGGGGGCGCGGTGTGCGGGGGCGTGCCGCTGGCGACGAGAGCGTTGTAGACCTGGGAGAGGTCGCGCAGGGCCACGTCCACCGAGACGGCGTCGAAGACGATGTGGTGGACGACGATCGTGAGGACGTGTTCCTCGTCGGCCACACGGATCAGCCGGAAGCGGGCCAGCGGGCCCTTCTCCAGATCGAAGGCGCAGGCGACCTCCGCGGCGCACAGGTCCGCCGTCCGCTGTTCGCGGGCGGGGCCGTCCAGCTCGCGCAGGTCGTCGACCGGGACGGGTGTGCGGAGCTGGGGGTGTACGACCTGGAGCGGACGGCCGTCCTCGACGGTGAACGTGGTGCGCAGGGCAGCGTGCCGGGCGACCAGCGCGTCCACCGCCCCGGTGAGCGCGCCGGTGTCCAGCCGGCCGCTGAGCCGCAGGCGCCAGCCGACCGTGTAGAGCCGGTCGTCGGGGGTGATCTGGTCGATGAGCCACAAGCCCTGCTGGGTGACGGAGGTCTCGCAGGTCTGCGGTACGCCGCGCTCGCGCAGCGCCCGTTCCACCAGGGCGCGTTGCGACGGAGGCAGTTCATGGAGCCGGGCGAGGAGGTCGGCGACGTCCATCAGAGCGTCCCCCGCCGTTCCACCAGCGCCTTGTGAAGGCGGGACAACCCCTCCCCGAAGGCGTCCTCGGCCCCGCCGAAGCCGAGCCGGACGCGGTCGGGATGCCCGAAGCCGGAACCGGGGACGAGCAGTAGATCGTGACGGCGGCCGAGCTCGCGGCAGAGCTCCTCGGTGTCGGCGACACCCACGACGGCCGGGAAGGCCGTGACACCGCCCGAGGGACGAGTCCAGGACACCAGGTCGGCATTGTCCTCGGCCCAGGCGGCGAGCCGGTCGAGATTACGGGTCGCCTGGGCGCGGCGGATCGCGAGAATGAGGTCGGCGTCGGTCAGGGCGCGTGCGGCGAGGTACTCGGTGAGCGGTGACAGGCAGATCGTCAGGGCGTCACGCAGCGGTACCAGGCGGGCCAGGATCTCCGGCGCGGCCAGACACCAGCCGACGCGGGTGCCGGGCAGCCCGTACGCCTTGGACATGGTGCCCAGGCCGATGCAGCGGTCGTGCAGCGTCGACGGATCCGGCAACGGTTCCTGACCGTGGACGAGTTCGGCGAACGCGGCGTCCCACACAAGGTGCAGGTCGTGGCCGTCTACCAGACCCAGCAGGTCGTCGAACTGCCCGCGGGTGAGGTGGGCGCCGGTGGGGTTGTGCGGGAAGTTGAGGACGATCATGCGGGTGCGTGGGGTCACCAGCGCACGGAGTTCGTCGAGGTCGGGCGTGAAGCCTGTCTCGGGGCGGAGCCGCCAGCGCACCAGCCCGCAGCCGATGGCCTCGGCGACGGAGGTCAGCGAGTGGTAGGCGGGGTCCGGGACGACCACCTCGTCGCCGGCGGACAGCAGGGCGTTCATGACGACGAAGATCGCCTCGGTGGACCCGTGGGTGGCCATCACACGGTCCGTGTCGCCGGCGGCGAAGCGGTCGGCGACGGCCCGGCGCAGGTTCGGGCCGCCGTAGGAGGGACTGTCGTCCAGCGCGATCTCGTCCAGTTCTTCGACGGTGATGCCGAGAAGCCGCCGCAGTTCGGCGAGCGACCAGCACTGCACGCCGCTGCTGCCCAGGTCGATGGAGGTGTCGAAGTAGAAGTCACGCATCCAGTCCTCCAGTGCGGCGTGCGGCAGATGCATGGCGTGCTCCTGATTCGTGAGTGGGGCGCGGTCCCGGCGGGCCTTCGCGAGTGACGGGTGAGCGGGTGGGGCGACTGCCTGCGCGGCTCAGGGCACCGGCTGCCTGTCCCGCGCGGTGCGGGCCGCCGCGAGAGACGGGCTGTGCAGGCCGTGCAGGACTTCGAGCGCGCCGGTGACGCCGCTGCCGGGCCGGACGGGATGCCCGAGATCGGCCAGGCCCAGTTCGATGGCGGACAGTGCGGTCAGTACGTCGAACTCGTCCATGAAGCCGCAGTGCCCGATCCGCAGGACACGGCCGTCCAACGGGGGCTGCGCCCCGGCGAGTTGCAGGGCGTAGCGGTCCAGCAACCGGTCGACCAGGGCGGTCGCGTCCACGCCCGGCGGCAGCTCGGCGGCGGTGACCGCGCTGTGGCGGTCCTCGTCCGGTGAGAACAGCCGCAGGCCGAGACCGCGAACGCCCGCCCGGGCGATCCGGCCGAGCCGCACGTGCCGGGCCAGGACGTTGTCCAGCCCTTCGGCGTGGATCTGCCGCAGAGCCACGTCGAGTTGGCTGATCAGGGAGATCGCCGGGGTCCACGGTGTGCGGGGGATCTCCACGCGCAGCGCCTCGCGTGTCTCGTCCCAGTCGAAGTAGAAACGCGGCAGGCCGGCGCGCCGGTGCTGCTCCCATGCCCGTTCGCTGACACTGGCGAAGGCCAGGCCGGGCGGAGTCATCAGCGCCTTCTGGCAGCCGCCTACGACAACGTCGATGCCCCAGTCGTCGGTGCGCAGTTCGCAGGCGCCGACTCCGGACGCGGAGTCCACCACGGTGAGTAGAGGCGCGCATGCGGACACGAACCCGCGGATGTCGTTGACCATGGCGGTCGACGTCTCGCAGTGCACGGCGATCGCGGCCCTGAGGCCCGGGGTCGCAGCCGCCGCGGAGATCCGGGCCATGTCCAGTGGTTCGCCCCATGCATGCCGCACCTCGGTGACCTCTAGCCCGAACGTGGCGGCCATCTGGCTCCAGCGCTCCCCGAAGGCGCCGTTGCTGGCGACCAGGACGGCATCGCCCGGCGCGAACAGGTTCTGCAGGGTGCCCTCGAACGCGCCGGTCATGCTGGAGGTGAACAGCAGGACGTCGTTACGGGTGCACAGGGTCCGTCGCAGGTTCTCGAGGACTCTGGCGAACACGCCGGCGAAGGCCCGGGTGCGCTCGTCCTCGACAGGGAGCAACGCGGCGGCGGCGACCTCGGGCGGGGTCGGTGTGGGGCCTGGGACCATCAGCCGGTATTTCCTCATGAAACGGTCATGCCTTTCGGTGGCCTGGCGGGGGGAGGCGGAACGGGCTCAGAAGATGACGCGGGAGCCGGCGCTCACCCGGGCGTCCCGCGACTTGCGCAGGTCGCGCGTGACGTTGACCCGCCGCAGCCAGCGATCGCGTCCGTCGTAGCGGGCCCGGTAGGGGTTCCTGCCGTGGACGGCCTTGTAGTTGTCGAGGAAGAGCACCTCGCCCGGTCGCAGGGCGATGCCGGTCAGCTTGGCGTCGATCTGCTCGACGAGGGCTTCGAACGCGGTCGCCGCCTCCGGGTCGTCGGCCGTCCGGTCCATGAAGTAGGGATCGAGCCGGCCGTAGGGCGTCCGCGGGTCGCCGAAGAGAACCGGCACCTTCTCGGGAGCAGCGTTGAGCTGGTCGATCCTGCGGATGCTGCGTTCGATGACGTCCGCCGGTGCCTGGAGCCGGCTGCGTCCGGTGCGGTTCTCCGGCTGGTGGGAGTTGTCCGGGCGGATGACGTAGCGCGGGCCGGCTAGCGCCCGCCTGGTCTCCGCGTCCAGCTCCAGGTCGTCGAAGAGCGCGTAGGTGGTCTGCACCGCGTCCGGGTTGCGCAGGCACATGAGACCGACGTACTCGGCGCGATAGGGGTGGAACGCGTCCTCGGTGTGCCAGGTCAGCGGCTCGGCCGTGGAGGAGTTGAGCTGGGCGTGTTCATGGCCCTTGATCGGCACCACGTCGTGCAGGAGCCGCCCGTCCTGCTGGGTGGCCCAGGCCATGGGGTCGCCCAGCAGCGAGGCGCACATCAGCAGGAACATGTCCTCGCGCCGGGTACGACCGTCGTCGTCGGCTTCGCCCCACTGCACGGGCGTCGCTCCGATCCCTGCGTCGTCCACCCGGAAACCGCTGATCACGCAGCCACCGGAGGGTTCATTGAGACGGAAGTCGTTCAGCCGGGCCCGCAGCGGTCGCGGCATCTCCTGGGCGCGCAGGGCCACGGCGTCGAGGAGCTGCTCGTCGGTCGCCGGCTCCTCTGCGAGCAGCTCCTCGACGAGGGTGTCGATCGGTGCGCGGTCGGCGTCGGTCAAGTCGATCCGGTACATGCTCAGCTCCGTGGGAAGGTCCGGTGCCTGTGGGTGCCGGTGGTCATCCGTGTGCGGCGTCGTCGGCCGAGGGGCCCTCCAGCCCCAGCAGGGTGAGTGCCTGCTCCTCGGAGAGACGGTCGATGTCGGCGAGGAGGTCGTTGAGGCTCGGTTCGTCCGCCGGGTGCGGGAACACCTCCGGTGCCAAGGGCCGCGCGCCGAGCTCGATCAGCCGGTACGCCACTTCCAGCACGGTCGGCAGGTCGAAGAAGTCGGCCAGCGGCAGGTCGACGTCATAGCGGTCGGCGATCTTGCCAACGAGCCGCACGGCCAGCATCGAGTAGCCGCCCAGTGCGAAGAAGTCGTCGTCCGCACCGATGCCGTCGTCCTCGAACGCCTCCCGCCACAGGGGCAGCAGACCGCTGAGGACGCCGAACGCGGGGAGCTCCGCGTGGTCCACGGAGCCGTCCTCGGCGCGCGGGAGCTCCGGCACAGGGACGAGAGCGATCCCGTCGGGCACGGAATGAGCCTCTTGCTCCAGGTGCCGGCGCAGTTCCGCCGCGTCGAAGGCGTGGCCGTCCTCGACGAGGACGTACACGACCGGCTCGCCGTCACTGTGCATGGCGCCTACGGCCTCACGCACCGCGGGATGGCGGTGGAGTCCGACCACGCAGGTGTCCAAACCGTGCTTGGTGCGATCCATTCGGTTGACCCAGACTCTCTGCTCGTCACTTGGCCGCTTGCGTAAACCCTAGGAATGCCTGGAGTCGAGAGGCAATGAACGGCCGGAGCAACTACGGTCAGAGATTCGCGGAAACGCCTCAACAATCCGCTGAGAGCATCACGTCCGCACCGCTGTCGACTGCGCAAATCCAGGAGATAGACTCCTGATGAGTTCCCCCTTTTTCTTGTCTCCGCTCACCGCATGAAGTGAGAGAAGGAATCATCGTGATGGAAACACAGGAAAACGCCGAGTATTTCGCAGTGGTCGTCAACGACGAGGAGCAGTACTCGATATGGCGCGCCGACGGTGTGCTGCCGGAGGGCTGGCGGAAGGAGGGGCGCACCGGCACGCGCGAGGAGTGCCTGTCGCACATCGACATGGTGTGGACCGACCTGCGTCCGCGCAGCGTGCGGGAGCGCGCCGAGGCGCACGGCTAGGTGGCCGCGCGACAGCGCGACGGGCTGCGGCTGTTCGGGCTGCCGCCGCGGGCGGGCGAGCGGGTCGCCGCACTGTGGCCGGGCCCGCTGGCGGGACCGGATGGCCGCGGGACGTCCGGCCCCTGCGCCGCCGCACTCGTGTGGCAGGGCGACGACGCCGAGGTGGCCGCGTTCCTGGGCGCGCACCCGGAGTGCCGTTGGCTGCACACCACGGCCGTGGGCGTGCCGCACGCGGTGCTGCGGCACGCGGACGCGACCGATCTCACCGTCACCAACGGCGCCGGGACGCACGGCAGCGCGGTGGCGGAGCACGTCCTGGCGCTGCTGCTGGCCCACTTCAAGGGCCTCCCGCAGACACTCGCGGCGCAGCGGGAGCGGGACTGGAAGGTGCCGGTCGCCGCGGAGCTGCGCGGTCGGCGGACCGGAGTCCTGGGACTCGGGGACATCGGCCGCCGGACGGCCCGCCTCCTCGACGCGTTCGGAGCACGGGTGAGGGGCTGTCGGCGCGGTGCAAGCGGCAGTCCCGGTTCCGGCTTCCACGTCCCGGGGGTGTCCGCGGTGTACGGGCGCGAGCGGATCGATGAGTTCCTGACCGGCCTCGACGTCCTCGTCGTGGCCGTGCCGCTTACCGAGGAGACCGCCGGGCTCGTCGGCGACGCCGAACTGGCACTGCTGCGGCCGGGAGCCGTGCTCGTCAACGTCGGCAGGGGCCCGGTGGTGGACGAGGCCGCGCTGGTGTCCGCGCTGCGCACCGGGAGGCTGGCCGGCGCGGCACTGGACGTCTTCGCCACCGAGCCGCTGCCCGCGTCGTCTCCGCTGTGGTCGGAGCCCGGAGTGCTGGTCACGCCGCACAGCGCGGACGCCACGGCCGAGACGGACCAGCGGTGCCTGGAGCTCCTGCTGGACAACCTGGCCCGGTTCGGCGCGGGCCGGCCGCTGCGCAACGTCGTGGATCCGGCGCGCGGTTACTGACCCCGGGGTTCGGTCGCGGATCGGGAGACGGGGGCCGCACACATGTGTGCGGCC
>NZ_JBHZAN010000022.1:113749-191731 GCF_042754285.1 Streptomyces sp. NPDC059224 | reverse complement strand
CTGCACCACGTGCGCACTGTTCGCGGTCGACATCAGATCGACGCCCATGACCTTCCCGGAGTTCTTGTTACGGATGCGGTACCAGCCGTCACCGTTGTCCACCAACTGCCAGAGATGGTCCGCGGTGCCGTTGTCGTCGAACTGCACCACGTGCGCACTGTTCGCGGTCGACATCAGGTCGACGCCGAGGACCTTCCCGGAGTTCTTGTTGCGGATCAGCCGGTACTCGGCGACCGGCTGCCACGGGTGGCCGGTCGGTGAGGCGGTGGGGAACGCGGAGATCCGCAGCCGGGCGGCGCCCATCGGAATCAGCGTCACGGTCTCGACGGCGGCGGTGCTGCGCGCCGGCGAGTCCTGCACCGGGGCGACCACGTGCTGGCCGTCCGCCTGCCATTCGCCGATCTTCCGTGCGGGTGCGGTGATCCGTACCGGCGTCGTGTCACGGCTGAAGGGGTCGGCGGGCAGCGGGCCGCCGCTGCGACTGAACGTCCAGGTCCCGTCGTCCGGGGCGAGGCCGTAGTTCCACGCCGTGGTCGCGTGCACCTCGTACTCGGGGAACTGGGAGGTGCCGCCGTACTGGACGTAGTTCTCGCCGATGCTCAGCGAGTAGGTGAGCGGTCCCCGGTCGACCGCGGTGACTCCGTGGTTGCCGGTCCAGGTGCGCAGCACCGTCGACTGCGGGAAGCGCAGTGTCACGGTGTCGCCGCTGTTCCAGGTGCGCCGGACCACGCTCCAGGACGGGCCTGCCGACGCGGAGGCGGCGGCGCCGGCGACGGTGAGCTGCGGGGATCCGCACCAGCCGGGGATGCGGAGGTACAGCGGGAAGGCGAGCGGTTCCGGCGTGGAGACGGTCAGGGTGACCGTCTCGCCGAACGGGTAGTCGGTGGTCTCGGTGATGGTCACCGTGGTGCCGTCGGCCACCTTCGCGGTGACCTGGCCGGGTGCGTACATCGCTGCCGCCAGTCCCTTGTCGGGGGTGGCGAGCCACAGCTCCTCGGTGAAGTAGGGCCAGCCCATTCCGTAGTTGTGCGGGCAGCAGCGGTACTGGTCGACGCCGGGCATGAACGCCTGCATGGCGAAGTTGTTCTGGAACTGCCCCTGGGTCTTGGCGGTGTCGTCGAGGTCGACGCTGTTGGCGCCGGTGATGTAGTGGATGCTCTTTCCGGACGGATCGAGTGCCGCGGGCAGCGAGTTGAAGGCGAGGTCCTCGCAGCGGTCCCCCCAGACCGGGTCGCCGGTGATCCGGGTCAGCAGCTGGTGGCTGGCCATGAACTCCACGATGCCGCAGGTCTCGAAGCCCTGCCGGGGGTCACGGAATCCGGGCCGCGCGTTCTCGTCGCCGGCGAACCCCCCGCCCGGGAACTGGCCGTAGGAGGTCATGACCGAGGTGTAGTTCTGGTACGCGGCCTGGGTGAGCGCGGTGGACGGCGAGCGCAGCGCGTACTGGGCGGGCTCGCGGAATCCCTGCGCGATGTTGACGTTGTGCAGCGACGGGAGGTTGTCGACCCAGTCGGCTCCGTTGGTGTGGATCTTGTCGGCGAGGGAGAGCAGGAACGAGTCGCCGGTGCGGTTGTAGAGCCAGAAGACGCTGTCCAGTCCGTCGCCCCAGCGCACCGACACCCAGCTCTGGTTGAACGCGGAGGGGCCCTGCGCGTTCATGAAGCGGAAGAAGCCGGTGAGCAGGGGGACGATCCGGCTGTCCCCGCTGTACTCCTGCCAGTTGCGCAGCGCCCAGGTGAGCGGCAGGAAAGGCCAGAAGTCCGGGCCTCCGCCGAGCGAGGTGCGCAGGGCTGTCGGACCGAACCAGCCGTCGGACCGGCGGGTGGCCACGATCGCGTCGATCCACTGGCGGACGGCGGCCAGCGCGGTGGGGTCCTTGGTGAGGATCGCCAGGTCCACGTAACCGCGCAGCCAGTACGGGACTTCCTCCCAGCCGGTGCGCTCGGGGTGCACCCAGCCGGATTCGGACATCACCAGGAAGTGCGAGATCGCGGCGTACTGGCCGCACAGTCCGGCGAGTTGCTGACGCAGCCGGGCGTCGAGCCAGCCGCGCGCGGTGACCGCGCCGGGCGGCAGCCGCAGGAAGGCGGTGGGGGAGAGCGGCGCGGCGTTGGGCGAGTAGAGCCCGCCGGACGCGGGTGCCACGCATGACGATGTCGTGGCGTCTGCGCTGCGAGTGCCGCTCGCCGCCTGCGCGGGGCCGGCCATGGAGAGCGGGAGTCCGCTCGCCCCGGCCGCGGTGAGCGCGCTGGCGACGAAGTGTCTGCGGTTCAGGGGCATGGGGGAGCCTCCTGGCACGGTCCGGGACGTGAGGGGACCAGGGCCCGCGCGTTCAGCACCGGGGCGCCTGGGGCATTTCAACGTTGGAAAGCAGAGAACCAACGGGCATGAGAGCACGGACCGGGGGCCGTGTCCAGAGGTTGCGCGGGATCGGGGCAGTCCGGCGCCGGCGAGTCAACTCCGGTTCGGCTGGCCTGATTTCCTCTCCGAACGCGCGGGACGGCTCTGCTGACGGCCGGTGCGGACGACAGTGCCGGGTGCCTGGCGGGAACGGACGACAGCGCCGGGTGCTGGCGGGAACGGAAGGTACAGCTGTCCGGGGCCGGACGGGCCCGCCGGTCGATCTCGTACCCGTCGGCCTCGAAGGCGGCCGTCGTGCGGTGGCCGGGTGGGGTCGCGGTGCGTGTGGCACCGGCGCCCCGCACCGCGCGCGGCGGCCACGAGGGGGGTTCACGGTCGTCTCCGCGCGTGCCGTGCCAGGTCAGGAGGCCGGCACCGACGGCCACAGCCAGGGCTTGCGGCGGCCCGGCCCCGGCTTGAGACCGTCGGCGATCGAATAGACAGTAAGAACCATGAACCGGCACCGACAACCATCGCGGCGCGCTCCGTGGATCGCGGGCGGAGCGGCCGTGGTCGCCGTGGGGGCCGGTTTGGCGACCTGGGCGCTGGTGTCGTCCGACAACGGTGGCAGCACCCCCCACGCGACGTCGTCACCCTCGGTGACGGCGTCCATATCGGTGCCGGTGCCGCCGTCGACGCCGAGTCCGTCCCCGTCTCCTTCGCCGCGGCCGTCGGCCCCGAGTTCACCGGCCTCGGCGACGCCGAGGCCGGCACACCCCCCGGCGCCCAGGCCGACCCGGACCGTACCGCCGGTGCCGAGCGTCACCCGGCCGGCGCCCCACCGAACGGTCCCGGCTCCCCCGCCGCCGGTACACACGCCGCCGACGAAGCCGGCGCCTCCCCACACGACGACGCCCAGACCGCCGGTGACCCCACCCGGACCCACCTCACCCCAGCCGACCTCACCCCCGCCGACTCCACCCTCGGCGACCCCACCCCGGCCGACTCCGCCCCTCCCGACCGCGCCTCGCCCGACCGCACCCCTCCCGACCGCGCCTCGCCCGACCGCGCCCCTCCCGACCGCGCCCCGGCCCTCGCTGCTCCCCACGACGGCGCTGCCTTCGCTGCCGCCCACGACGGGGCTGCCTTCGCTGCCGCCCACGACGGCGCGGCCCAGCCCGCCTCCGGTCACCTCGCGGCCCTCGCGGACACCCGTCGTGCCCAGGACCCCGGCCCCGACGACCACCGGCAATGCGCCGGGAACGACCACCTGGATCACGTCGTCGGAGGCGGTGGCCGCCGCCAAGCGGATGGCGGCTGCCCAGACGGTCGGTGACCCGGTCTGTTCGCTGTCGGCCGTGGGCCAGCCGAACCCGAACCTGGTGCCGCAGGGCCGGCGTATCGGCATCGGGCACTACGGCGACTACTGGTGCCTGATCTGGTAGCCCGCCACGGGCACGGCCACGTCCGGGTATACGTTCACACGACTGGGCTATCGGGCACCGGCCTGTCGCATTCCGCCCGCTGTCCCCTGATCGGCCGAACGCCGTCGGCAGGCTGCCAACCGATGACGTCGACGCGTTGGGGGTCGCACAGGACCGCTCCCTCGAGACGGGCTCCGGTGAGGCCGGTGAGGCCGTGTGGTGGCGTGCCGGTGGCGACTCGGCCGAGGACAGCGCCCGTGAGATCCGCACCGCGCGGATCCGCGTCGCGGATATCGCAGCCGGCGAGGTGCGCTCCCCGCAGTGAGGCTCCGCGCAGGTCAGCACGGATCAGATCGCAGAACTTGAACCAGCGGCCGTCCAAGTCGGCGTGGCGCAGGTCGGCCTCCGCGAACGAGCACCGGGTGAATCGCAGCTGCGAGGTCCTCGCCGCTCAGGGCTGAGCAGCGCTGAACTACGGCGAGTTGTTGTCGGGGGTGGGGGATGCGGCCATGAACGCCAGCGTGCCGGCCGAGCCGGAAGCAGGCTCGCGAATGGCCTGGGCCGTCCCGGTCGGGGCCATGCCCTGCTCCTCCTCTCGCTCAACGGCTCCCGGTTGAATCCGGTTGCCGCTCCGTGGCCGGGTGCGCATTCTGCTGGGATGCGCTTCTCCGTCAACATCCCGAACTTCGGTGACTTCGCCGACCCCCGTAACGTCGCGACCCTCGCGGCCGTCGCCGAACAGGCGGGCTGGGACGGGCTCTTCGTCTGGGACCACGTGCTGCACCGACACCACCAGGGGCGTCCCTTCGCGGACCCCTGGATGCTGCTGACCGCGGCCGCGCTGGCCACCTCCCGCATCCGGCTCGGCACCCTGCTGACACCGGTCCCCCGCTACCGGCTTCAGCAACTGGCCCGCCAGGTAGCCACCCTGGACCACCTCAGCGGCGGCCGGGTGATCTTCGCCGCCGGTCTGGGCGGCCCGATCGAGGACGAGTACCGCAGCTTCGGCGACACCGCCGAACCACGTCTGCTCGGCGAACGGCTGGACGAGGGACTCGACCTGCTCGACCGCTTCTGGTCCGGCGAGGCGGTGAACCACCACGGCCGGCACTACGAGGTCCGGGACGTGACACTGCTGCCCGCCACCGTGCAACGGCCCGCGCCGCCGGTGTGGATCGGGGGGTTCTGGCCGCGTCGCGCACCGATGCGACGAGCAGCGCGGTGGGACGGCGCGGTACCGCTCTTCGAGACAGCCCGGCACGGTCACGTCCCGGACACGGCGGAAGTACGCGATCTGGTCGGCTACGTGCGCAAGCACCGTACGACCGGGGCCGAGCGCCCCTTCGAGATCGTGCTCGGCGGAGCCACTCCCCCGGACCCGGCGAAGGCGAGGGACGTGGTCGGTCCCCTGCACGACGCCGGTGCCACCTGGTGGGACGAACGACAGGTCCAGACCGGCCCGGACCTGCACCGCCTCCCTCCGGTGCTGCACCGGGTCGAGGCCGGTCCACCGGTGCTCTGAACCGCCGGTCGAGTTGGCGTGCCGCGTGGCCGGGAGACGGCCGGTGCGGTCGTCTCCCGGCCTGGCGGTCAGCCGAGGGTGACGGTCGCCGAGGCGGTCAGTCCGCCGGCGGTCACCTTGACGGTGACCTCGCCGGCGCGGACCGCCGTGAGTGTTCCGGCCTCGGGGTCGAGCAGGGCGCGGGTGTGCGAGCTCCGGCCGAGGTCCTTCGCCTCGGACGGCGACCGCACGACGGCGACGCCGCCGCTGCCCTCCCAGGTGACGCTCGCCGGGAACCGCAGCGGGAACCGCAGTCCGAACTCGCCGGTGATACCCGTCGCGGCGAGGCCGCCCTTGGCGCCCACGGCGATCCGCGGCGGTGCCGACAGTTCGATGCCGTCGATCAGCGGCACGCTCTCGGCCTGGAGCCACTGCCGGGTCTGCGGGCTGGGCTCACCGGCCCTGACCCGGGCCGGCCGCGGGTCGACGGCGACGTGCATCCACCCGAAGAAGCCGCCTTGGTCGGGCGAGCTGTAGGGGGTCTTGCCGACGGCCGGGGTGTTGACCTCCAGCACGCCGTCGGTGCGCGTGACGGCCGCCATGTGCGCGTGGCCGTTGAACAGGGCGATCGGCTTGCCGGACTTCTCGCGGAAATCGGCGAGCCAGCGCTGGAGCAGCGCGGCCTCCAACTGGTCGGAGAGCTGCGAGGCGCCGGTTCCGGTCGGGTCGTGCAGCGGGTGGTGGAAGGAGAGCACGACGCCCGTCACCGTGCGGTCGGTGGCCGCCTTCTCCAACTCGGCCTGCAGGAGCGGCACCTGGTCCCAGTCCGAGGTGCGCATGTCGCCGGTGTGGGAGTCGAGCAGGATGAAGCGGGTGCCCTTGTGGTCGAGGATCTGCTTGTTGGGGCGGCCGGTCGCGGCGAGGAACGCGTCGAGTCCGCCGGTCGCCGACAGGCCCGCCTCGTGGTTGCCCGGCGTCCAGTACACCGGCAGGCCGGCCGGTACGTGGTCGTGCAGGAGGCCGTTGGCCAGGTCGAAGTCGGCGGGGTTGTTGTTGTCGACGAAGTCGCCGTTGACGAGGATGAAGTCGGGCCTGCTGTCGACCGCCTGCTTCAGCGCGATCGCGGCCTGCCGTCCGGAGAAGGAGTTCAGGCCCGCGGCGGCGCTGACGTGCAGGTCGGACAGGACCGCGAAGGTCCAGCGGTGGTCGGGCAGCCCGCCCGGTCCGACCACGTACGGGTCGGCCGTCGGCCGCTCGGAGTTGTCCGGCTGCTGTCCGACCTGCGCGGCGAGTCCGTCGAAGTCGAGCTGACCGGCGTTCTTGTTGGTCTGCGAGGTCTCGGCGATGTAGACGCGCAGCAGGGTCAGCGGCTCGGAGTAGCCGGCGGGTATGTCGCCGACGACGCGGCGCCAGCCGGTCCAGTCCACGACCGTGGTGAACGTGAACGGCACGTTCGTGGTGCCCTGCGAGGAGATCATGGCGCGCAGCCAGTGGTTGCGTCCGTCGCCGTTGACCCACAGGGCCAGCCGCCGGGTTCCGGCGGGCAGCGTGACCGGGCCGGCGCCTGCCACCGCGTAGGCCGCGGAGGTGCTGGTCTGACCGGTGAAGTCGTAGGTGAGCCGCAGGGCGTGGTTGTCCGCGGCGGCGCCGGGGCGGTCCGCGGCGGGGACGAACCCGACGGACGCGGTGCCCTTGGCGGCCAGGGCCGTCCACTTCTCGTCCGGCTCGAACTCGGCCAGGGACACGTCGAGCAGGCCGACCGTCACCGGGAGCCTGGCCATCACTCCCTGCACGGTGGCGGTGATGTTCGCGGCCCGTCCGCCGGCGTCCGCGTCGCCGGTGATCTGCAGGCTGCCGTCGGCGCCGGCCTTCACGGTGAGCAGGGTCTCGTCGTAGTCGAGTTCGACGTCGCGCGGCGCGACCGGGGCGTCGAACCCGTCGGCGTCGTAGCCGGTGAGGTGGACGTGCGCGGTGGCCCCGGGGTCGATGGTGACCGCGCGCTGGGTGAACGCGAGCCGGTGCAGGTCGCCCAGCACACGCACCTCGTAGCGGCCCTCGCTGGAACCGCTGCGGGCGCGCAGCGTGCCCGCGCCGGGACGGCCGGCGCGGAAGATTCCGTCGCGCACCTTGCCCAGCGGGCCGGGGTGGGTGCTCCACCTGACCGAGTCGTGGTGCAGGGGGACGGGCGCCCAGGTCTCGTCGTAGCCGGCGGCCGCGAGGTCGAGCGTGAGCCCGGTGATCACCCGGTCGGCCTGCGGGCGTACGTCGATGCCGCGCAGCCGGCCCGATCCCTCGGGGCCGAACAGGCCGACGCCGTTGGGCACCGGCCGCTCGTTGCCGTCGGAGGGGGTGTTGACGACGCTGACGGCGGCGTCACCCGGGTGCCGGGCGACGATCTCGGTCGAGCCGCCGCCGTCGAGCATGAACGCCTCGGTGGCGCCGAGGCGCACCAGGAGTTCGGCCATGTCGTCGAAGCCGAGGCCGGCGGAGAAGTTGGCCGATCCGTCGACGGCGACCAGCAGCAGCCGGTGTCCGCCGTCCAGCCAGGCGATGGCGGTCCGGGGCTTGGGGGCGTCGTTGCCCGTGTCGGGCGGGAAGTCGACGGCCGCGCCGCTCTTGACGAGCACGGCGCCGCTGCCGAGCGCCATGGTGAGGGCGGTGGGCGCGTCGGTCTGCGGGGCGAACGCCACGGAGACGGTGTCGCCGGGCTTGGCGGAGGCCAGTTGGGCGGCGGCGGCGCCCCGGCCCAGGACGATCAGGCCGTCATCTGGCACCGGGGTGGCGGTGATCCGGTTGCTGACCGTGGCCACCGTGCCGCCCCTGACGACGAGTTCGGTGAACGGCCCGGCGTCCTGGATGAGCGTGCGGTCCGCAGTGCCCCAGAGCGGGGTGTGAACGGCGATGCCGTCGGCGGGCACGGAGGCGGAGTTGAGGGCGGCGAGCGGCCGCTCGGTGCCGGCGACGGTGACCGAGCCGGCGAGGACGAGGTCGGCGAGGCGCGCGATCCGGTCGGCGCCGATGGCCGCGACCGTCGCGTGCTGGTCGGTGCCCTTGCGCAGGTGCCCGCCCTGGATCTCCGGGCCCTCGGCCGCGAAGGTCTCGGTGATGTCGAAGTAGTCGCCGTTCACGGCGGCGACGGCGTGCTGGGTGTCCGTGGTCCGCGTGAGGGGGCGTGCCTCGCTCACCTTGTCGGCGATCAGGTCGACGCCGACGGACTCGTTGCCCAGGTCGGCGTTGAGGACGTGCACCCGGGTCCAGCCGGTACGGCCGAAGGTGTCGAAGGAGGTGAGCACGATCCCGGGCGCCACCGGACGGTCCACCCGGCCCGCGACGACCGACTCGCCGTCCACGGTGAGCTGGTACTGAGGCACGGGGAAGGCGGGGAAGCGCGAGGGCGCGGCGGCCGGGGTGCCGGGCACGCTGCCGGGCCGCCCGGGTCCGGTCCGCGGGCTCGCGGAGGAGGTCGCGGTGCCGCCGGTGGCCGCGAGGCCCGCGGCCACCGCGCCGACGATGAGCCCGCGGCGTGAGAGCCCCGCTACGCCGTTGTGCTGGTGGTCGTTCATGGGGCGCGACGATAGGGGTCTGGACCTCATGGAGATGAACGACCAGATGAACGTCAAGGTGAACGCGGGTTTCCGAAGCTCCGCCCGGCTGCGCGGACCGCGCCGGGTGCGGGCCGGGCAGGCCCTGACGACCGCTCAGACCACGGCGAGCCGGTCCACGAGCAGTTCGACCCTCCGTTCGGCGTCCCCGGGCGGAAGCCGTCCCGCCCGGGTCAGGGTCGCCAACCCGTGCAGTGCCGCCCAGAACACCTCGGTGAACAGCCCTGGGTGGACACCGTCACCGGCGACCTCGGCGAGGCTCTCCAGCAGGGCGGCGAAGGCGTCCTTCAGCGGCTCCGGGGTGTCCTCCCTCGCGAACGCCAGGCCGCCGTCGAGCTGGAACATGGCGTCGTAGACCGCCGGGTTGCGTTCGGCGAAGCCGAGGTAGGCGCGGGCGAGGGCGGTGACCCGGTCGCGCGGGCCGTCCGCGGCCGAGGCCGCGGACCGCAGCGCCGCGGCCATCTCGGCGGCGCCCTCCAGGGCGACGGCGCCGATGATCTCGCGCTTGCCGCGAAAGTGGCTGTAGAGGACGGGCTGGCTGTACTCGATGCGCTCGGCGAGGCGGCGGGTGGTCACCGCGTCCCAGCCCTGCTGCTCGGCGAGTTCGCGGGCCGTGGCCAAGATGAGGCGTTCACGGCCCGCCCGCTCACGCTCCTTGCGTTCCTGTACCGACATGGCTCGACTCTAGCACCGCTAGACAATCGAGCGACAGTAGAGATAGCGTCGACCCGTCATCTAGCAACGCTAGGTTCCAGGAGGGGTCGTCATGCTCCATGCACTGGAGGTCTTCACCACCGTCGCCGTAGGCGTGATGGTGGGGGTGGAGTTCTCCGTCGCCTTCTTCGTCAATCCGATCCTCGACGGCCTCCCCGGTGACAGCGCTCAGCACGGCCGCAGCCACGGCGCCCGGCTGCTCGGCGGCGTGATGCCCCTCTGGTACCTCACCTCGCTCGTCCTCGTCGGGGTCTGGGCCGGCGCCGGACGGCACCACCACGGTGCCGGACTCGTCGCGAGCGCCGGCGCGCTGCTGATCGTCAGCGTGGTCATGTCGGTCCTGCTGCTGGTCCCGATCAACAACCGGGGCAGGACGTGGACCGCCGAGAACCGGCCCGAGGACTGGAAGGAGCAGATGAACCGCTGGGACCGCTTCCACTACCTCCGCGTCGCCGTCATCGTCGCCGCCTTCACCCTGCTGGCCGCCGCCCTCGCCTGAACCCACGGGCCTTCGTGGATCCGCCATGTCTTGGTGGATCCGCCGACCTCGCCGCCGAGCCGTTCCGCGCCGTCCATGTCGGTCCCACACTGGCGCAACGCCCCCGCATGGATGAAAGGTCGGCACGATGCCCATGTTCAACGACGGGATGTCCGAGACCGAGCCGCCCGCGGACTCGGCCGTCACGACCGACGTCGTGGTCGTCGGTTCCGGCCCCGCCGGCGCCTCCTCGGCTCTGCTGCTGGCGACGCTGGGCGTCGACACCATCATGATCACGAAGTACCGGTGGACGGCGAACACCCCCCGCGCGCACATCACCAACCAGCGCTCGATGGAGGTCTTCCGCGATCTGGGCATCGAGGCACAGGTGCTGGCCGACGCGACGGACCACTCCCTCGTCGGCGACACGGTGTTCTGCACCAGCATCACCGGGGAGGAGATCGGCCGTATCCACACCTGGGGGACCCGGCCGGACCGCGAGGCGGACTACCGGCTGGCGTCCCCCTGCCTGACCGTGGACATCCCGCAGACCTATCTCGAACCGATCCTGGTCCGCAACGCGACACAGCGCGGCGCGCAGACCCGGTTCTCCAGCGAGTACCTGTCCCACACCCAGGACGCGGACGGAGTCACCGTGCGGGTGCTGGACCGGCTCACCGGGCACGAGTACAGCATCCGCGCGAAGTACCTGATCGGCGCGGACGGCGCCCGCTCCAAGGTCGCCGCGGACATCGGTCTGCCCTTCGAGGGCGCGATGGACATCGCCGGCTCGATGAACATCACGTTCAAGGCCGACATCAGCCGCTACGTCGCCCACCGGCCGTCCGTCCTGTACTGGGTCGTCCAGCCCGGCTCGAACGTGGGCGGCATCGGCGCCGGGCTGGTGCGCATGGTGCGTCCGTGGAACGAGTGGCTGATCGTGTGGGGTTACGACATCGCCGGGGAACCCCCGGTCGTCGACGAGGCCGCCGCCGTACAGATCGTCCGCAACCTCCTCGGGGCACCCGACCTGGAAGTGGAGATCACCGGCACCAGCCTGTGGGGCAACAACGAGATGTACGCGACCCGGCTGCACCAGGGCCGCGTGTTCTGTGCGGGCGACGCCGTGCACCGGCACCCGCCGAGCAACGGTCTGGGCTCCAACACCTCCGTCCAGGACGCCTACAACCTCGCCTGGAAGATCGCGGCCGTGCTCAAGGGGCATGCCGGACCAGGGCTGTTGGAGACCTACACGGCAGAGCGGGCGCCCGTCGCCGAGCGCATCGTCAAGCGTGCCAACAAGTCCAGCCGCGAGTTCGTCGACATCTTCGAGGCACTGGGCGTCCTCGGGGCTCCGGACGAGGCCGCGATGACGGCCGCGATCGAGGAGCGCAAGGCCAACACCCCTGCCGGAGCCGCCAAGAGGGCCGCGCTGGTGCGGGCGATGGAGCTGAAGAACTACGAGTTCAACGCGCACGGTGTGGAGCTGGGCCAGCACTACGCCTCGGCTGCCGTCGTCTCCGACGGCAGCCGACTGCCCGTGCCCGCACGGGACGCGGATCTGTACTACGAGATGTCGACCGTCCCCGGCGCGCATCTGCCCCACGCCTGGGTCGGGGACAGCGCACATCGTCACGCGCTGATGGACCTGGCGCCGTACGACCGCTGGACGCTGCTGACCGGCATCGCGGGCGAGGCGTGGGAGCGGGCGGCCCGGAAGGTCGGCGAGGAACTGGGCGTGCCGCTCGCCACCGTCGTCATCGGCCCGGGCCGGGAAGTGACCGACCTCTACTACGACTGGGCCAAGCTGCGCGGGACCGAGGAGAGCGGTGTGCTGCTGGTGCGGCCCGACAAGCACATCGCGTGGCGGGCCATGGAGCTGCCCGACGACCCCGAGGACCGGCTGCGTGCCGCTCTGCTCTCCGTCCTGGGAAGGGACTAGACCGTGCGATTCGTCCACGACACGCTGCCGCAGCGGGTGCGGTTCGCCTCCGGCGCGGCCGCGGAGGGCCTGGCCGCGGAGGTCGCCGCGCTCGGTGCCCGGCGGGTGATGGTGGTCGCGGGAGCGACCGAGCGGGAGTTCGCCGATCGCGTCACCGCCGGCCTGCCGGTGGTCCACCGGCACGACGACGTCGTCATGCACGTTCCCGTCGAGGTCGCCGTACGGGCTCGTACGGCGGCCGTGGAACGGGAGGTCGACGCCCTGGTCAGTGTCGGCGGCGGCTCCACCACGGGACTGGCCAAGGCGGTCGCGCTGACCACGGGGCTGCCGATCGTCGCCGTCCCGACCACCTACGCCGGCTCGGAGGCCACCGCCGTGTGGGGGCTGACCGAGAACTCCGTGAAGACCACCGGTACGGACGCCAGGGTCCTGCCGCGTGCCGTCGTCTACGACGCCTCGCTCACGCTCTCCCTTCCGGTCGGGCTGAGTGTCGCCTCGGGTCTCAACGCGCTGGCCCACTGCGTGGACTCGATGTGGGCCCCGCGGACCGATCCGATCAACCAGGCCCTCGCCGCCGAGGGCGTGCGGGCACTGCGGAGCGGGCTGCCGCTGGTCGTCAAGGACCCGCAGGCGCTGGACGGGCGGGAACAGGCTCTGTACGGCGCCTACCTGTCCGCCGCGGCGTTCGCCTCCGCGGGGTCGGGACTGCACCACAAGGTGTGCCATGTGCTGGGCGGGATGTTCAACCTTCCGCACGCCCAGACCCACGCGGTGGTCCTTCCCCATGTCCTCGCCTTCAACGTGCCCTTCGCCCCGGACGCCGAGCGACGTCTGGCCGCCGCCTTCGGCTCCCCGACGGCCGTGGAGGGGCTGGTCGGCCTCCGTGACCGGCTCGGCGCGCCGCGCTCGCTGCGCGACCTCGGGATGCCCCGGGACGGTGTGGCGGCCGTGGCCGAGGCCGTCGTGGCCGCCGCGCCCGCGGGCAATCCGCGGCCCGTCACCCTCGACGGGATCACCGATCTCGTCCGGAACGCCTGGGAGGCCCGATGAACGACACCCGTACCCCGCGCAGGGCCGTCCCGGCCGGGCAGCAGGAGCGTGAGGAGCGGATCACCCGGCAGGTGCTGGCGTCCTTCGACGACTGCGCCGACCCCCGGCTGCGCGAGATAATGCAGTCGCTGGTCCACCACCTGCACGCGTTCGTCCGAGAGGTCCGGCTCACCGAGGAGGAGTGGACCGAGGGGATCGAGTTCCTCACGCGTACCGGACACATCACCGACGAGCGCCGCCAGGAGTTCATCCTGCTGTCGGACGTGCTCGGAGCCTCCATGCAGACGGTCGCCGTGAACAACGAAGCGTACGGCGACGCCACCGAGGCCACGGTCTTCGGCCCGTTCTTCGTCGACAACAGCCCCGAGATAGCCCAGGGCGGCGATCTCGCCTTCGGGGCCGCCGGACAACCCTGCTGGGTGGAGGGCACCGTCACCGACGACGCGGGGGAGCCCGTGGCCGGAGCGCGGATCGAGGTGTGGGAGGCCGACGAGGACGGCTTCTACGACACGCAGTACGGGGACGACCGGATGGCGGCGCGGGCGCACCTGTTCAGCGATTCCGAGGGCCGCTACCGGTTCTGGGGGCTCACGCCGACGCCGTACCCCATTCCGCACGACGGGCCGGTGGGCGGGTTGCTGGCGGCGACCGGCCGGTCCCCGATGCGGGCGTCCCACCTGCACTTCATGGTGAGCGCTCCGGCGCGGCGCACGCTGGTCACGCACATCTTCGTCCGCGGTGACGAACTGCTGGACCGGGACTCCGTGTTCGGGGTCAAGGAGTCGCTGGTGAAGGACTTCGTCACCCAGCCGGCGGGTACGCCCACGCCGGACGGGCGGGATCTCGGCGAACGGTCCTGGTCCCGGGTCCGCTTCGACATCGTGCTGGCACCCGACGGCGCGTGAACCCGCGACCCGCTACGGCCGGACCCGCGCCTCGCGCAGGACGTCGGTGGCACGCAGGCCGTAGCGCTCCTTGAACCGGTGGGAGAAATGGGCGGACGAGGCGAACCCGCAGCGCGTGGCCACCTCGGCCACGGTCGCCTCTCCCCCGGTGCCCAGCAGTGCGCGGGCGCGTTCGAGGCGGCGGTGCAGCAGATACCGCGGCACGCTCGTGTCGCCGGCGGCGAAGACCCGGGACAGATGGCGCTCGCTGATCCCGATGCCGCGGGCGATGCGGGCCGCCGAGAGTCCCGTGTCGGACAGGTGCTCGTCGATGTAGGTCTTCGCGACGGTCAGGTGGACGGTGGACAGGGAGGGGACGCGGCCGCTCGCGGCGGACACGAGCAGGTCGAGCACGGCGTCCTCGTCGACGTTCCCCGCCGCGGAGGACTCCGGTGGCAGCGCCCCGGCGACGACGGCGGCCAGCGTCCGGGTGTGGACGGCGCCGGCGTCGATCACCAGTGGCTGGGGCAGGGAGGCCGGCCCGCCGAGGTCACGCCACACCTGGTGGGGGATCTTGACCGCGAGTTCCTCCAGGCCGTGCGAGAAGCCCCGGATGAAGGGCTGGTCGGCGTCGCAGACCAGCAGCTGGCCCGGACGCAGCAGCCGTACGCCGTCGTCGTAGTAGAAGAAAGCGTCCCCGGCCAGGGTCAGATAGCAGGCCACGGCGTCCGAGGGCACGCGGCGGATCTCGGCGTCGGGCCGTTCGACGACGTGGGGGCTGCCGAGGACCCGGGCGAGATGAGCCCGTGGCAGCTGGAGGTTGATCTCCGTCGCGTCGAGGGCGGTGTCGTGCAGGGAACGGCAGCGCAGCCCGATCAGGGCCTCTGCGTTGTGCTCTTCCCACAGGGCGATGCGTTCCGCCTCGGGAAGACCGGTCGTACTGAAGCGCACCGGTGCACTTGTTGTGCCGCTCGTCATTCCTCCAGCGTAGAGGGCGGGGCCTGCCGGTGTTCGGGACCGTCCACACATTCTTCGATCACCGAGGCGACCTGTTCGGTGGCGGGCGTGGCGCGCCGGGCATGGCGCGCGAGGACCAGGTCGACGGATTCCGTCTGGGTGAGGGGCACGTAGGCGACGCTGGCGAGACGGAGGCTCTGGACCGGTGAGGGCACGAGGGCGACGCCGTGTCCGGCGGCCACGAAGACGACCAGTGTGGCCGTCTCCCCGACCTCCATCAGCGAGGTGGGCTGGAATCCGGCGCGCCGGCATGCGGCCAGGACCCGGCCGTACATGGAGGAGCGCGAGGAGTGGACGACGAAGGTCTCGTCGGCCAGCGCCTTGAGCGAGACGCGTCGGCGGGCCGCGAGGGGGTGGTGCGAGGGCAGTACGGCCACCAGGGACTCGGTGCGCAGGGGGGTGGTGCGGATGTCCTCGTGGTCGGCGGGGCCGCGCAGGACGGCCAGGTCGTAGGCGCCGGAGAGCAGTCCGTCGACCAGGTCGGGGGTGAGGAGTTCGCCGCGCAGGTCCATGGTGATCCCGGGCAGCCGGGCTCGTACGGTGCGTGCGACCTGCGGCAGCAGGTCGTAGGTGGCGGTGCCGATGAAGCCGGTCGAGACCCGTCCGGCCTGGCCGCCGGCCAGCTCCGTCATGTGCCGGCGGGCGCGCTCCTCCTCCGCGACCAGGGTGCGGGCGTGCTCCAGGAGGTGGTGGCCGGCCTCGGTCAGGGCGACGTGCCGGGTGGAGCGGGTGAACAGTGTGGTCCTGAGCTCCTTCTCCAGCTGTTTGATCTGCTGGGAGAGGGCCGGTTGAGCCACGTGCAGGCGGGTGGCCGCGCGCCCGAAGTGACATTCCTCGGCCAGCGCCAGGAAGTACCGGATCTGCCGCAGTTCCATACCCCCGATTCTATAAGACCGGCTTATCAATCCATACGGATTGGGTCTTGGACGGGTCGAAGTCCGTGCTCCTACCGTGACGGTATGACCGACAGCTATCTCTACTCGGCGGCGCGAACCCCCTTCGGCCGCTTCAGGGGCGCCCTCTCCGAGGTCCGGCCCGACGACCTCGCGGCACAGGTCATCGGCGGGGTCCTCGCCAAGACCCCCGCACTGGATCCCGGACGCATCGACGACGTCGTCTGGGGCAACGCCAACGGCGCCGGCGAGGACAACCGCAACGTCGGCAGGATGGCCGTCCTGCTGGCGGGGCTGCCCACCTCGGTGCCCGCGACCACCGTCAACCGCCTGTGCGGATCGTCCCTCGACGCCGCCCTGATCGCCTCGCGCGCCATCGAGAGCGGCGACGCGGACATCGTCCTCACCGGCGGAGTCGAGTCGATGACCCGCGCCCCGTGGGTGCTGCCCAAGCCCGGGCGCGGCTTCCCCGTCGGGGACGTCACCGCCGTGTCCACCACGCTCGGCTGGCGCCTGGTCAACGAGCGCATGCCCAAGGAGTGGACGGTCTCCCTGGGCGAGGCGAACGAGCAGCTCGTCGACCGCTTCGCCATCTCCCGTGAGCGCCAGGACGCGTTCGCGCTCCGCTCCCACCGTCTCGCCGACGACGCCTGGAACGCGGGCTTCTACGACGACCTGATCGTCCCCGTGTCGGACGGCGAGCGGACCGTTCTGGAACGCGACGAGGGCATCCGCCCCGGGTCCACCATGGAGAAGCTCGCCACGCTCAGGCCCGCCTACCGCCCCGACGGCCTCATCACGGCCGGAAACGCCTCGCCGCTGAACGACGGCGCCTCCGCGGTGCTGCTCGGTTCGGGCGCGGCCGCCGACCGTATCGGCGTGGATCCGCTCGCCCGCGTCGCGGGCCGCGGCGTGGCCGCGCTGGATCCGCAGATGTTCGGATACGCGCCCGTCGAGGCCGCGAACAGGGCGCTCAAGCGTGCGGGCATCTCCTGGGCCGACGTCGACGCCGTCGAACTGAACGAGGCGTTCGCCGTGCAGGCGCTGGCGTGCGTGGACGCGTGGGATGTCGACCCGGAGATCGTCAACACCAAGGGCGGGGCCATCGCGCTCGGCCATCCTCTCGGTGCGTCGGGCGGCCGGCTGCTGGGCACCCTCGGCCGCCGGCTGCAGGAGTCCGGCACGCGGTGGGGCGTCGCGGCGATCTGTATCGGTGTCGGCCAGGCCCTCGCCGTGGTCCTGGAGAACGTCGCCGGGGGCGCCAGGTGACCACGAAGCTGTGTGCTCACGCGGACGAGGCGGTCGCCGGTGTCCAGGACGGCGCCACGGTGCTCGTCGGAGGCTTCGGCATGGCGGGCATGCCGGTGGCGCTGATCGACGCGCTGATCCGGCAGGGAGCGACCGGCCTCACGGTCGTCTCCAACAACGCCGGCAACGGCGACACCGGTCTGGCGGCGCTGCTGGCCAAGGGACGGGTCCGCAAGGTGATCTGTTCCTTCCCCCGGCAGGCGGACTCCTGGGTGTTCGACGGCCTCTACCGGGCGGGCCGGATCGAGCTCGAAGTCGTCCCCCAGGGCACGCTGGCCGAACGGCTGCGGGCGGCGGGAGCGGGTATCGGTGCCTTCTTCTGCCCCACCGGTGCCGGCACGCTGCTCGCCGAAGGCAAGGAGATGCGTGAGATCGGCGGCCGCCTCCATGTGCTGGAGTACCCCATCGCCGGAGACGTCGCGCTGATCGGCGCTCATCGCGCGGACCGGATGGGCAACCTCGTCTACCGCAAGACCGCGCGCAACTTCGGTCCCGTCATGGCCACCGCGGCCACCACCGTGGTCGCCCAGGTCCGCGAGGTCGTCGAGACCGGCGAGATCGATCCCGAGACCGTCGTGACGCCCAGTATCTTCGTCGACCGAGTAGTACAGGTGGCTGATCACTCATGACCCGGACATCCGCGACGGCCGGCGGCAAGGGCCCGCTGGGCAAGCACGACATCGCCGCCCTGATCGCCCGCGACATCCCGCACGGATCCTTCGTCAACCTGGGGATCGGCCAGCCGACCCTCGTGGCCGACCACCTCTCCCCCGGTTCCGGCGTGGTCCTGCACACCGAGAACGGCATGCTCAACATGGGGCCGGCCGCCGCGGAGGACCAGATCGATCCGGACCTGACCAACGCGGGCAAGGTTCCCGTCACCGAACTCCCGGGTGCCGCCTACTTCCACCACGCGGACTCCTTCGCGATGATGCGCGGCGGCCATCTGGACATCTGTGTCCTCGGTGCGTTCCAGGTCTCGGCACACGGCGACCTGGCCAACTGGCACACCGGCGCACCCGACGCCATTCCGGCGGTCGGCGGAGCCATGGATCTGGCCATCGGGGCGAAGAAGGTGTTCGTGATGATGAACCTCTTCACGCGGGACGGAGAACCCAAGCTGGTCGCCGAGTGCGGCTATCCGCTGACCGGCCTGGCCTGCGTGGACCGCGTCTACACGGATCTGGCCGTCTTCGACCTCACGCCGGGCGGGGTCCGGGTGCGGCAGACCTTCGGCGTCGGCGTACGCGAACTCGCCGACCGCCTGGGCCTGCCGTTGGAGACCGCCACCCCTGAACAGCTCGTGTGAACCGGGTCGGCCGCATGGCCGACGTCGGTGCATTCACTCGTTCGAGTTGCACGGTCACGGACAGGCAGATATCGTTACAGAAAGTGACACACGGCTGGCCTGCGGTGCGGTATCCGGTACGCACCCTTCCTTTCCGGGCCGACGAGTCGACTCATCGAGACAGCGCCCCTTCGCGCGCTTCGCGACTCCGGATTCCGGAATTGCCCAAGGAGATCTCCCATGCCCGAATTTCTCCGTTCGTGCTCCCGCAGGACATTCATCTCCACCTCGGCGAGCGCGGCGACCGTCGCGACGGGGGTGTTCGGCCTACGGGCCTGGGGCGATTCCGCAAAGCCCGAGTCAATGAGCGAGAGACAGAGCATCCGCCCCTTTCGCGTGCATGTCCCGGAACAGGACCTGGCCGATCTCCGTCGGCGCATCAGGGCGACACGATGGCCCGACCGCGAAACCGTCCGCGACCAGTCCCAGGGCGTCCAGCTGGCCACGATGAAGGAGCTCACCCGGTACTGGGGAACGACGTACAACTGGCGGAACATCGAGGAGACACTCAACTCCCTGCCGATGTACGTGACGGAGATAGACGGACTGGACATCCAGTTCGTCCATGTCCGTTCCCGCCACGCGAACGCCCTCCCGGTCATCCTGACCCATGGCTGGCCGGGCTCCATTCTGGAGTTCCTGAAGGTCATCGGGCCGCTGAGCGACCCCACCGCCCACGGGGGGCGTGCCGAGGACGCCTTTCACCTCGTCATCCCGTCGATGCCCGGCTACGGCTTCTCGGAACGGCCGGCGACCACCGGCTGGAATCCCGACCGCATCGCGCGTGCCTGGGCCGTGCTGATGGAACGTCTGGGATACCGGCACTACGTCTCCCAGGGCGGGGACTGGGGCGCCGTGATCTCCGACAAGATGGCTGTGCAGAAACCCCCCGGGCTGCTCGGAATCCATGTCAACTTCCCGGCCACGGTGCCGCCGGACATCGCGAAGAAACTCGCCTGCGGTGACCCGGTACCGGCCGGCCTCGATCCGGACGAGAAGGCCGCCTACAACCAGCTGGCCGCCTTCTACAAGACGGGTTCCGGCTACTCGGCCATGATGGTCACCCGCCCGCAGACCGAGGGATACGGGCTGACGGACTCGCCCGCCGGACTGGCCGCCTGGATGTACGACAAGTTCGCGGCGTGGACCTACAGCGGGGGTCACCCCGAGCGCGTGCTCACCAAGGACGAGATGCTCAACGACATCACCCTCTACTGGGTGACGAACACCGCGGTCTCCTCGTCACGTCTCTACTGGGAGAACAACGCCAACAACTTCAACGCCGTGTCCGTGTCCGTCCCGGCCGCCGTCACGGTGTTCCCCGGCGAGATCTACCAGGCCCCGCGCAGCTGGACGTCACGCGCCTACCACGACCTCATCTACTACCACAAGGCCCGCAGTGGCGGCCACTTCGCGGCCTGGGAGGTCCCGGACATCTTCACGGACGAGCTCCGCGCCGCTTTCTCACCACTGCGCATCTCCCGAAAGACCGCGGGCAAGTAGGCGCCGCCCGGCTCCACCCCGTGACCGGATCGGTCCGCACCCGGACCCGATGGGGCCTGTCGTCACTCCGGTGCCGTCGGTCAGGCTGGGAAACATGACCCGCGCACTGATCGTCATCGACGTCCAGGAGTCCTTCCGCGCCCGCCCGCTGTGGGAGACCATCTCCAACCCGAAGATCGCCCACCAGGTGGACCGCCTGGTACGGCTCGCCCGCCAGGCCGGCGACCTGGTGGTGTGGGTACTGCATGCCGAGCCCGGCAGCGGCGATGTCTTCGACCCCGCCCTCGGCCATGTCCGGGTGATGGAGGAGTTGCAGCGACTGGACACGGAACCCCTGATCCACAAGACCTCGCACAACGCGTTCACCACCACCAACCTGCAACAACTCCTCACCGAGCGCGGCGTCCGCGAGCTCACCGTCTGCGGCATCCGAACCGAACAGTGCGTGGAGACCACCACCCGCGTCGCCGGCGACTACGGCTATCTCGTCACCTTCGTCACCGACGCCACCGCGACCAACCCCATCCCGCACCGTGACGCTCCCGCCGAACAGAGCGTCGCCGAGCTGCTCTCGGACCCCCGCACCCTGAGCGCCGAAGAGGTCATCAGGCGCACCGAGTACGCCCTTGCCGGGCGCTTCGCCACCATCGCCACCGTCGGACAGCTGGAGGCCGCCGCCGGTTCTCGGGCATGATGACCGGATCGTGAGCCACGTCGCCTTCCTCCTGCTGCCAGGACTCCACCTGCTGGACCTGGCAGGCCCGGCACAGGTCTTCTCCACGGCCGCCGACTTCGGGCACCCCTGGACGCTCAGCTACGTCGCCGAGCAGCCGCTGGTCCCCACCGCTCAGGGCCTGCCCCTGGCGGCCCGGCTCGACTGGCCCGGACTCGGCCCCGAGGACCTGATCGTGGTGCCCGGCTGGCGGGCGCCCACCCTGGCCGGCAGCCCCGCCGTCGGCGCGGCCTGCCTGCGGGCTCTCCGGGACCACCACGCCGCCGGCGGCACCGTCGCCAGTGTCTGCGCCGGAGCCGAGGCACTCGGGCGGGCCGGCCTGCTCGACGGCCGCCGCTGCACCACCCATCACGATGTGCAGGACGAGCTCGCCCGCCGCTACCCGAGGACGACGGTCGTCCGCGATGTCCTGTACACCGCCGACGACCGGGTGGTCACCTCGGCCGGCATCGCCAGCGGTATCGACCTGGCCCTGCACCTGATCGCCACCCGGCACGGCCCGGCCCTCGCCGCACAGGTGGCCCGCGACATGGTCGTCTACGCACGGCGCAACGGCCACGACCCGCAGGCCAGCGCCATGCTCCGACACCGATCCCACCTCGACGACACCGTGCACCGCGCCCAGGACCTGATCGACGCCCGCTTCGACCACCCACTGCCGCTGTCCAGCCTGGCCACCGCGGTGGGAGTGAGCGAACGTACCCTCACCCGCCTCTTCGCCCGCGCCACCGGCGGCCTCACCCCGCTCCGCTATCAGCAGACCCTCCGCCTCGAACGCGCCGACCACCTCATCGGTCACGGCGCCACCGTCGATGCCGCTGCCCGCGCCGTCGGCTTCGAGGACCCCCGCATGCTGCGCCGCCTGCGGGCCCGCAAGCACTGACCGGCAGCAGCGCACGCCCACGCACGCGCCGACCGCCCTCGACCACTTCGGGGGCGGCCGATGCGCGCATCCGGTGGCACACCGCGGGGTGTGTGCTCCGGCGTGCGGCCGAACGTCCGTCGACATGTCGACCACCGCCGCACCTGCTCCGCCGTCCGGCCCGCAGCAGGTCTCTGGGCGCTGCCGGTCCGTCCGCCGGACCTCATGCCCGGTCCTGCCGGGCCCTGTCGCCGTCGAGATCGGCGGCGACGGCACCCCGCGGCCCGGCGCCGCCGCCCACGCACCCGACCGGTCGCCGACCCCGCGCCGGGTGGCCGAGTGAGCCGGCGAGGAGGAGGCCCAGGGGAAGAAGCGCTGGATCCGGCTCCAGCAGGTCACCCCCGCCACGGCCCTCGGCGTCGCGGCGGTTCGCGCGGCACGGCGCGGTCGACGGCTTCAACGTCACGCCGGACCTCGTCCCCGACGGGCTCGACGACATCGCGGCCTGCCGTGCGGTCACAGCCCTCACATTGCGGGAACGTGAAACATCTCCCGGCGGGATGAACGCGCGCGGCCGCGGCTGTTGAAGAGAACAGGATGCGCAGCCAGAGGGAGCCGACATGACCGTTCAGGACGTCGACCGGGTGAGCTTCGTACAGGAGTGGCAGGAGTGGCACCGGCAGAAGGAGGCGGTGCTGGCCGGCCCGCACGGGTTCCTCGCGATCACCGGTCTGCACTGGCTCAGCGACGAGCCGACCCGGTTCGACGACGCGCCCGGCGCCTGGTCGGCCACGGCCCACGGTGTGGTCGTCGAGCTGGACGAGGGCGAGGAGCTGACCGTCGACGGGCAGGCCATACGAGGCCGCCACGACTTCGGTGTCCTCGCCGAACGCGCCAGTGTGTACGCCGGCTGGGGTGACGCGGTGGTCGAGGTCGCCAAGCGCGGCGGACACGACATCGTGCGCCCACGCCACCCGGACAGCGCGCTGCGGACGGCGTTCACGGGGACACCTGCCTACGAGCCCGACCCGCGCTGGGTGCTCGCCGGCCGCTTCCTGCCCTTCGGCACCCCGCGCCCGGTGACCGTCGGCGCCGCCGTCGAGGGCCTGGAGCACGTGTACGACTCACCCGGCCAGGTCGAGTTCGAACTGGACGGCGCCGTGCACCGGCTCACCGCGTTCAACGGCGGGACGCCCGGCGCCCTGATGGTGCTGTTCACCGACAAGACCTCCGGGGTGACCACGTACGCGGCCAACCGCTCCCTGAAGGTCCCCGCCCCCGACGCCGAGGGGAGGGTGACGATCGACTTCAACCGCGCCGCCAACCTGCCCTGCGCCTACACGGACCTGGCCACCTGCCCGCTGCCACCGGCCGAGAACCGGCTGCCGGTCGCGATCGAGACGGGCGAGAAGATCCCGGTGGAGCGCGGTGGACAGCCCTGACGGGAGGCGCGGCCGCCGTCAGGGGCGCGGCGGTTCCGTCAGCGTCCTGGTGAAGTGGGTGACGGGGCGCTCCAGCCGTTCACCGTCGAGGGTGATGTCGACGGCCTCGTTGTAGAAGGCGAGCAGCCCCTGGACGGCGCCGACCGCGGGGAGCGGGTCCGGATAGCTCCAGACCAGGTGGGGCGGGACGTCGGCGGCACCGCGCCACGACCAGTACGCGGCCGTGCCCTTGTAGGGGCAGCCGGTGTGGTGGTCGGTGGCTTCGAGCAGGTCGAGGCGCACGTCCTCACGCGGGACGTAGTAGCGCGTGGGCAGGCCGGTCTCGAAGAGCAGGACCGGCCGGCGGGTGTCCGCGACGACCGTGCCGTCGATCTCGACCACCAGGTGCCGGCTGCTGGGGATGGCGTCCACCCGCTTGTGCGGGTCACGGGGATGGATGAAGATCTCTTCCTCCTCCTCGTACCAGTGGTCGAGCCCCCGTCCGACGCGGCTGGACCACTCGAAGGCGATGTGACCGGCCAGGTCGGCGGCCGGGAAGGTCCAGGCGGCGTTCTCCACCGGCTCGCCGTCGGCGTCCAGGTCGTAGAAGATCCGCGACCCGGTGTGCGTGCCCGTCGGGGGGTTCCTCGCGGGGCGGAGCAGATCCTGCCGGACCTCCGTGCGCGGGAAGGCGTACAGCGGTACGGGCACCCCCGGCTCCCAGACGAGGACGGGGTGGCGGCTGTCGACGACCGTGACCTCGCCCTTGCGGCCGCGCACCCAGCGCTCGCTCGGCTCCCACAGGAGGCCCTCGGGGGTGGTCCGCACGGCCCGCGCGGTGGGGAATGTGGTCATGACCGGCTCTCCTTCGGCTTGCTCACAGGGTGACGTCGGCGACGTGGCGCCCCTGGCACGCTCCCACAGCGGGACGGGTTCGCAGTCTGAGCCAGCCGGCGCGTCACCGTTCCGCCTGCCGGCGAAGGTCCCGGCGGGCACCTCCAGCGCGCGGCGCCTCTCTTCCCGGCATGTGAGAGGTCCCGTCCTCTCGACCAGGGCGTCCGGTGGTGCCATTGACGTACGACAAAACCGCTCCGTACGATCACAGGCGGCATTGAGTGTCAGCGTCAAGCCCTGGCTCGCTGACCGGCAACCCTCCCACGCGGCGGGGTGCTCCAGGTGAAGGCCCGGCGGGGTCATCGACGACTCCCGCAAGCGCGTGGCTCCGCGACCGGGGCCGGAGACGAGGAGGGACCGGTATGCGACACAGCGATCACCCGGCTGCCTCCCCCGCCGACGCCACGGCGTACTCCCGGCTCTCGCGCCGGCGCCACATCGATCTGAAGCGCTCGACCAGCTGCCTCTGTCGGGTCTGACCGGCCTGCCTGTCGCCGGCTGACCTCCGTCACCGGCCACGGCATTCTCGCGCCGCCCTTCCCTCCGCCACCGGTCCCGGTGGCGTCCGACATGCCCTCCTTCCGCGCCCGTCTGCACAGCGCTCCCCCGGCCGGCGCCGATCCCGCCCGGCCGCACGTCCCTGCACGGCCGTGCCTCGCGCCCCGAAGCCCGGCACCCCGTGCGGGGTGACACGAGTAGGAGAAACCCCTCCGTGACTGCACTCGCGGTTCTCAGACCTTCCCGATGGGCGCCCCTGGCCGCGCTCCTGACCACCAGCGTCCTGCTGACCGCCTGCGGTTCGGGCGACGACGGCTCGGGCGGCGGAAGCGGCCGGGCGAAGTCCGGCGGCACCCTGACCTTCGCGGTGGGATCCGACGCCGGCTGCGTGGATCCGCAGCAGGCCGGCAGCAACGACACCATCTACTCGGTACGCCAGATCGTGGACTCCCTGACCGACCAGGACCCGAAGACCGGCAAGATCGTGCCATGGCTCGCCAAGAGCTGGGACGTCAGCGCCGACGCGACGACGTTCACGTTCCGTCTGCGGTCGGGTGTCACCTTCAGCGACGGCTCGAGGCTGACCGCGCAGGTGGTCAAGGACAACTTCGACGCGGTACCTGCCCTCGGCGCCCTGGGCACCCTCGCCGAGGGCTATCTGAGCGGCGTCAAGAGCACCACCGTGGTCGACCCGCTCACCGTCAAGGTGACCTTCGAGCAGCCCAACGCGCAGTTCCTGCAGGCGACTTCGACCCACTCGCTGGGCATCGAGTCGTCGGCGAGCGTGCGGAGGTCCCCCCAGCGGAAGTGCAGTGACGGCGTGATCGGCTCCGGACCGTTCGTGCTGAAGCAGTACGTGCAGAACCAGTCGGTGACCCTGGCCAGGCGGACCGGGTACGACTGGGGGTCCGCGCTGTGGTCGAAGAAGGGCGAGGCCTACCTGGACAGGCTGGTGTACAAGGTCGTGCCCGAGGCGGGGGTGCGGGCCGGCAGTCTCCAGTCCGGTCAGGTGGACGTGATCAGCAGCGTCGGCAAGGCCGACGAGGCGGCGCTCAAGGGCGGCCGGGTCGTCCTCCGCAGCCGGGCCAACCCCGGTGTGGTGTTCGGCCTGGGACTCGACAACTCGCGGCCCCTGCTCAAGGACACGAAGGTGCGCCGGGCGATCCTGGCCGCCGTCGACCGGAAGCAGATCGCCGACACCGTCTTCCCGACCGGCACCCGGCCGGCGACCAGCGTCCTGGCGCACACCACGCCCGACTACACGGACCTGTCCACCGGCCTCGCCTTCGACACGGCCAGGGCCAAGTCGCTGTTGGACGCGGCTGGCTGGAAGGCCGGCGGCGACGGCGTACGCACCAAGGACGGCAAGAGGCTGAGTCTGACCGTCACCTGGTTCCCGAACGCGGCCACCAACCAGCCGGCGCTGGAGCTGGTCCAGCAGCAGCTCAAGGCCGTCGGGATCGACGTGGTGCTCAAACAGCTCCCGGTCACACAGTTCGCCACCACGCTCCAGTCGGGTGACTTCGACGTGGTGTGGGGCAACGTGACCCGCGCCGACCCCGACATCCTGCGCGGCTCCTTCTCCTCCCGGCTGGGCAACTTCTACCACCTGCCCGCCAGTTCGCTGGACACGGCACTGTCCGCGCAGGCCGCGACCACGGACCCGGCGAAGCGCGGGCAGCTGGTGTCGCAGGCGCAGAAACTGATCGTGCAGAACGCGTACAACGTGCCGGTGGTGGAGCTCCAGACCCAGCTGGGCGTCTCCGACAAGGTGCACGGCCTGGAGTTCGACTCCGGAAGCCGCGTCCAGCTGCACGACACCTGGATCGGCTAGCGGATGCGGCGCTATGTGATCAAACGGCTGACGCAGGCGGTCGGAGTGCTGTGGGCGGCCTACACGGTGTCGTTCCTGGTGCTGGACTTCCTGCCCGGTGACCCGGTCTCCGCCATGGCCGGGGCCGGCATGGACTCCGGGCAGGTCGACCCGGCCCGGCTGGCCAGGCTGCGGCACGAGTACGGGTTCGACAAGCCCGTGCCGGCGCAGTACGCGGAGTATCTGGGCCGGGCGGTGCGCGGGGACTTCGGCGACGCGGTCTCCACCGGCCGCCCGGTGACCTCCACCCTGGCCGACGCGCTGCCGCGGACGCTCCAGCTGACGGGGGCGGCACTGCTGCTGGCGGTGGTGCTCGGCGGCGGCCTCGCGGTGGTGGCGACGTACACCTCGCGGCGGTGGCTGCGGCAACTGCTGCTGTCGCTGCCGCCGCTCGGCGTGTCGGTCCCGACGTTCTGGGTGGGTCTGCTGCTGGTCGAGGCGTTCTCGTTCCGGCTGCGCTGGTTCCCGGCGTTCGGCGACGACGGGCTGCGCGGCCTGGTGCTGCCGGCCCTGACACTGGCGGTCCCGACCGGCGCGCTGGTCGCGCAGGTACTGGCCAAGAGCCTGTTGACCGCGCTGGACCAGGCCTATGTGGAGACCGCGCGGGCCAAGGGCGCCGGCCGGTGGCGGGTGCATCTGCGGCACGCGCTGCGCAACGCCTCGCTGCCGGCGCTGACGGTCGTGGGCCTGCTGGTCGGGCAGCTGATCGCCGGTTCGGTGGTGGTCGAGACGGTGTTCTCCCGCGACGGTCTGGGCCGGGTGACCGCCGGGGCGGTCACCACCCAGGACATCCCGCTGGTCCAGGGGGTGGTGGTGTTCGGCGCGCTGATCTTCGTGGCGACGAACCTGCTCGTCGACCTCGTCTATCCGCTGCTGGACCCGCGCATCGTGGTGACCTCGGACAGAAGGGCGAGCTTCGCATGAGCCAGAGCCTCGTCGACGACCGGGCGGAGGCCGCACTCGGCCTCGCCCGGCCGGTCGAGCCCGGACCTCCCGCGCGGCCCGGCCGGTTCGCCGACCGGCGCCGGGTGGTCCGCTTCCTGCTGCGCCGTCCGGGCCTGCTGGTGTCCGCCGTCGTCCTCGTGCTGGTGGTGCTCGCCGCTTTCTGGCCGGAACTGTTCACCTCGCAGGATCCGTTGCAGGGGGTGCCGTCCGAGAACTTCCGGGGTCCGAGCGGCAGTCACTGGTTCGGCACGGACGAACTGGGCCGCGACGTCTTCTCCCGCGTGGTGCACGGCGCCCAGCTCTCCCTGAAGGCCACGCTGATCGCGGTCCTGGTCGCCTTCGTGGTCGGCGGTCTGCTCGGCGTGGTCGCCGGGTTCGTGGGCCGCTGGGTGGACGACGCGCTGATGCGCCTCGTCGACGTACTCCTCGCCATCCCCGCGCTGTTCCTCTCGCTGGCCCTGGTCACCGCCCTCGGGTACGGGACGGTGAAGGTGGCGGTCGCGGTCGGCATCGCCAGCGTCGCCTCCTTCGCCCGGGTGGCGCGGGCCGAGGTGCTGCGGGTGCGGCAGGCGGTGTTCGTCGAGGCGTCCCGGTCCTGCGGGACCCGCTGGTACTCGGTGCTGGGCCGGCACGTCCTGCCCAACGCCGCGGGGCCGGTGATCGTCCTGGCCACTCTGGACTTCGGCTCCTCGATCCTGGCCGTGTCGGCGCTGAGCTTCCTCGGCTACGGCGCGCCGCCGCCCGCCCCGGAGTGGGGGACGTTGATCTCCGACGGCCGCAACTACCTGGCCAACGCCTGGTGGCTGACCGCCCTGCCCGGCCTGGCGATCGCCGCGACCGTGCTGGCCACCAACCGCGTCGCCCGGGCGCTGGACGGCGAATGGGCGCGGCAGCGATGACCGACGACGCACACGTGAACGATGACGCACGCGAGAACGGTGGGAACGTGACCGCACCACTCCTGGAGATCCGCGGCCTGTCCGTGTCGTACCGCACCCGGGGCGGCACGGTCCCGGCCGTACGGGGCGTGGACCTCGACGTATGGCCGGGGCAGGTGACCGCCGTGGTGGGTGAGTCCGGCTCGGGCAAGAGCACCACCGCGCATGCCGTCACCCGCCTGCTGGCGGCGAACGGCAGCGTCGACACGGGCACGGTCCGCTTCGGCCGGCACGATCTGGCGACACTGTCGGAGGCGGAGCTGCGTACCGTGCGGGGCGCACAGATAGGGCTGGTCCCCCAGGACCCGACGGTCTCGCTCAACCCGGTCGAACGGATCGGCGACCAGGTCGCCGAGGTGCTGCGCATCCACGGCCTGGCGACCCGCCGGACGGCGGCGGCCGAGGCGGTCGCCGTGCTCGACCGGGCCGGGCTGCCCGACGCGGCCGTCCGGGCCCGGCAGTACCCGCACGAACTGTCCGGCGGCATGCGGCAACGGGCTCTGATCGCCGTCGCGATCGCCGCCAAGCCGCGGCTGATCATCGCCGACGAGCCGACCAGCGCGCTCGACGTGACCGTGCAGCGGCTGATCCTCGACCGTCTCCAGCACCTCACGGAGGCGTCGGGCACCGCGATCCTGCTGGTCACCCATGACCTCGGGGTGGCCGCCGACCGGGCCCAGCGCCTGGTGGTCATGTCCCAGGGCAGGGTGGTCGAGGCAGGCGAGACCCGCGCCGTCCTCGCCGACCCTCAGCACGACTACACCCGGCGGCTGTTGGCCGCGGCCCCGAGCCTGACCACGGCCCGTCCCCGCACCCCGGTCGCCGCCGCCCCCGCCGACACGACGGTTCCACTGGTCGAGGCACGCCACCTGGTCAAGGAGTTCAGGCTGCCGCGGGCCGGTGGCCCGGCCCACGCCCTGCGCGCGGTGGACGACGTCAGCCTCACCCTGCGGCGCGGGCAGACCCTCGCCCTGGTCGGGGAGTCGGGCTCGGGCAAGTCCACCACCGCCCGGCTGATCCTGCGCCTGGCCGAGGCGACCTCCGGGCAGGTGCTGTTCGACGGAGCCGACGTCACCACCGCCAGGGGCGCCGAGGTCAGACAGCTGCGCCGGCGCGCCCAGCTCGTCTACCAGAACCCCTACGCCTCGCTCGACCCGCGCCTGTCCATCGGCGAGGTGGTCACCGAGCCGCTGCGGGCGTTCAGGGTCGGCGACCGCACCGCCCGGCTCGACCGCGCCCGCGAGCTCCTCGACCGGGTCGCGCTGCCCGCCGCGACGCTCGAGCGGCGAGCGGCGGAGCTGTCGGGCGGACAACGCCAGCGGGTGGCCATCGCGCGGGCCCTGGCGCTCTCCCCCGACCTGGTGGTGTGTGACGAACCCGTCTCCGCGCTCGACGTCTCCGTGCAGGCCCAAGTCCTGGACCTGCTGGCCGAGTTGCAGGCGGACACCGGCGTGGCGTATCTGTTCGTCTCGCACGACCTGGCGGTCGTACGGCAGATCGCGCACCAGGTCGCCGTCATGCGGGCCGGGCGCGTCGTCGAGACGGGCCCGCCGGAGGACCTGTTCGCCGAGCCCCGCCACGAGTACACCCGGGAGCTGCTGGCGGCGATCCCGGGCGGCCGGTCCCCCGCCCCCGCCGCCGAAACCACCACGAACTGAAGACCGGCACCCCTGAGCACTACGGCCGTCGCCTCACTCGCCTTCCTGACCCGGTGACCTCGCGGACGACGTCCCCTGCCCCGGTCTGTGCGGAGACCCTTCAGCTCCTGGAGGACGGGGAACGGCTCGGCTTCGACGGCACCTGGCGCGGCGCATCCGGCCCGCCGGCGACCGCCCGTGCTCGGCGCGCTGGGCCGCCGGCGGGCCCGGGCGCCTGAAGTGCGGTCGATGTACGGGGTATTGACGCGCAGCTGGTCTAGTCCATACCGTCTTCAACCATCGATGGTTCAGCAGTGGAACCATCATTCAGTTATGTGAACATACCGCTGCAGCTCCCGCATGCTCTGTCTCGGCACCCCCACCTCGCGCGTCACGCGTTCATGACAGGAGCCGTCCTGTGATCAGATCGACCGCCAGAGCCCTCACCGCCCTTCCCGCAGTCCTCGCGACGGCCGCCGCCGCCCTCCTCGCCGCCGGCGGCTCCGCGAGCGCCGCCGCCAACCCCGGCCCTGGCTTCCCCGCCCACTACGCCGCGCCGTATGTCGAGACGTGGAACTCGCCCTCGGCCATGACCAACGCCCGCACCGCCACGGGCCTGAAGTACTTCACGCTCGCCTTCGTCATCGACGGCGGCGGCTGCAACGCCATGTTCAACGGTGACACCCCCGTCACCGATGCCGGCTGGACTTCGGCGATCAACTCCCTGCGCGGCGCGGGCGGCGACGTCATCGCCTCCTTCGGCGGCGCCTCCGGCACCGAGGAGGCACAGGCCTGTACCACCGTGGCCTCGCTCAAGGCCCAGTACAAGAAGGTCATCGACACCCTCAACCTCACCCGGGTCGACTTCGACATCGAGGGCAGTGCGATCGCCGACACCGCGGCCAACGACCGCCGGAACAAGGCCCTCGTCCAGCTCCAGCAGGAGTACGCCGCCGCCGGACGCAAGCTGGACGTCCAGTACACCCTGCCCTCCATGCCGAACGGCCTGGACGGCAACGGCACGAAGCTGCTGTCCAACGCCAAGAGCAACGGGCTCACCGTCAATCTCGTCAACATCATGACGATGGACTACTACGACGGGACCCGGGACATGGGCAAGGCGGCCACCGACGCCGCCACCGCCCTGCGCAGTCAGCTCGGCGCCATCTGGCCGGAGAAGTCCGACGCCGAGCTGTGGGCGATGGAGGGCAACACCCCGATGATCGGGGTCAACGACGACACCAGCGAGATCTTCACCACCGGCAACGCCACCGCCCTCGCCGACTTCGCCAAGTCCAAGGGCATCCAGGAACTCGCCTTCTGGGCACTCGGCCGCGACAAGGCGTGCGCCACCAACGGCCAGCTCTCCGACACCTGCAGCGGGACTCCGCAGAGCGCCTGGCAGTTCTCCAGCACCTTCAACACCGTGACCGGCGGTACGACGACCCCGCCGCCCACCGGGTCCACCGGCCAGATCACCGGGCTCGGCGGCAAGTGCGTGGACGTCGCGGCGGCAAGCAGCGCCAACGGCACGGCCGTTCAGATGTATGACTGCAACGGCACCGGCGCCCAGCAGTGGACCGTGGGGTCCGACGGCACCGTCCGCAGTCTCGGCAAGTGCATGGACCTCACCTCCGCCGGCACCGCCAACGGCACGAAGGTCCAGTTGTACGACTGCAACGGCACCGGCGCCCAGGTCTGGCAGCGGGGCAGCGGCGACACCCTGGTGAACCCCGCGTCCGGCAAGTGCCTCGACGTCACCGACAAGTCGACCGCCAACGGCGCCCGACTGCAGATCTGGACCTGCGCCGGCGGTACCAACCAGCAGTTCCACCTGCCGGCCTGACGGGGCCGCACGGCCTCCTTGAATGCGCTCCGTCACACATGCGTGTGACGGAGCGCGGTGGTTCGGGGGCGATCGCTCGGAACGCAGTTCGTGGCGCGCCGGAGGGCCAGGTGTTACGCGCGTAAATTCTGCGCCCGATGGCTTGCCGACAGCGCCTGGACTCACGATACTTCAGAATTGAAATTGTCAGGAGCACGTCCAGCCTGCCCATCCGGCGGGCCCGTGTGCCGTACCCACTCGCCCCTCTGACCCGCATCCCCCCACAGGAGGAACGCATGCGGATCAAGAAGCCCAGCACCGCGAGACGCACGGAACCGATCGCCACAGCGCCCGGCCCGACGACGGCAACCACCCCGACGACTCTCACCGCCACCCGCACAGACGGGTCCCCGCCGAGGAACAGCCCGACCCCCCGCGACGACGCGGCCGCCGCAGCACACAGGAGCGGAGCCCCCGTACGGCCCCGACGCGGCAGGAGCACCTCACCCAGGCCACCAGCCCTCCACCGCCGCGCCCGGCTACGCAGGTACTGCCACCACGGCGCGCGCGCCTCGGCCCCCGCCGCCGGTCCCGTGACCGGGATGGCGAACTCGTACGGCACCGGCATGCACTGACGGCCGGCCGGCCGCGTCCTCGCGGTCCGCACACCACCCCCACCGGTCCGCCGGGGGTGTCTCACCGCCCTCTCGCGGCGGCCCTCCCCGTTCACCAGCGCCCTGACCCCGTTCCCGCGAGGCCAGGGCGCGAACGAGGAGCGCCACAAGAGGGTGACCTGTCATGCCCACATCAACCTCACGCTCCTTTCGTGCACCACCCGATGGAATCCGACATTCCACTTCTGGAGGTCCCGTGAGATCGACCAAGTCGCTGTCCCTGCTCGCAGCTCTGGGCGCCGCAGTCCTCATCAGTCTGGGTCTGGCCGCTCCGGCCGAGGCCGCCGGGCCGGTGTACGTCGCGCTGGGCGACTCGTACTCCGCCGGCAACGGCGCGGGCAACTACGACAGCGCGAGCGGCAGCTGCCACCGCAGCCTCAGCTCCTACCCCTACCTCTGGAAGAACGCGCACGCCCCGTCTTCCTTCGCGGACACGGCCTGCTCCGGCGCGGTCACCACCGACGTGACGAACTCCCAGCTGGGCCCCCTCAACTCCGCCACCACGCTGGTCTCCGTCACCATCGGCGGGAACGACGCGGGCTTCGCCGACGTCATGACGGCCTGCGCCACGGATTCGGACTCCGACTGCGTCAACAGGGTCAACCAGGCCGAGACGTACGCGCGGAACACCCTGCCCGGCCGCCTCGACGCCACCTACGCCGCGATCCGCGCCAAGGCGCCCAACGCCAAGGTGGTCGTGCTGGGTTACCCGCACCTGTACACCCTCAACGTCTTCTGCATCGGGCTCAGCGACACCAAGCACCGCAAGATCGACGAGGCCTCGGACGTCCTCGACAGCGTCATCCAGGGCAGGGCCGCCGCGCACGGCTTCGTCTTCGGCGACGTCCGCACCACGTTCAACGGGCACGAACTGTGCTCCGGAGACGACTGGCTGCACTCCATCGTCATCTCGCCGACCTGGGAGTCCTACCACCCCACCGCCACCGGCCACGCTTCCGGCTTCTACCCCGTCCTCAACGCCAACAGCTGACCGGCCCACGACCACGCGCGCAGGCACCGGACTCCCGGGGTGCCTGCGCGCGAGGCACAATGACCCATGGGTGCCCGCCGCGGCGGGCCGGGGCGAAGGGGGCGGCGACGTGGCGCACTGGCAGGGAACCGACTTCACCGTGGACGGCCGCGAGCCGACCAGTGCCGAGGACCACTACCAGATCGGTCTGCACTGCTGGAACAGCGCGCAACACCGCGCCGCGGCCCCCTATTTCCTGGAGACCGCCGCCTCCGCCGGTCACGACGCCGCCGTGGAACTCCTGGGGCACATCGCCTATCTGCAGGGCCACTACGCGATCGCGGTGCCGCTGCTGCGGCAGAGCACCGGTTCGCCGCGGGCGGCCTACTACCTCGGCGCGCTGTACCACCAGGGCTGCCCCGAGGCGGGTATGGCCCAGTCACTCGACGAAGCGGCCCGCCACTACCGGGCCGCGGCCCGGCTGGGCGAACCCGAAGCCATGCTGGCCCTGGGCGAGCTGTACCTGGAGCGGCTGCTGCCGCTGACCCGCACGCCCGCGGAACACGCGCTGGAGCACTTCCTGGCGGCCGCCGAGCGCGGCCACCCCTACGCCCAGTACCGTGCCGCCGAGCTCTACCGCACCCTCTACCAGGACACCGGGCGCGCCGCCGCCCTCTACCGGTCCTGCGTGGACAACCCGATGACCGGCCGCCATCCGCTCGGGTCGATGATGGCCCTGCAGAGCCAGGCACACCTGCGCGAGGAGGCGGCGACGCGGACGGCCCGCGCGGCGCAGCAGCGACGCGACGCCGTCAACCCCGTGGAGCGACGGGGCGACTTCATCTGAGCGGTGCGGCCCGGGCAGCGCCGGCCCCGCCCACTTGTGACGCGCACCGGCCGGTCACGCGCACGCCAGCGCCCACAGGAAGGCGGAGAGCGTCCGTACCAGCTCCCGTGTCTCCTCCGTCTGGACCCGCAGGGTCTCCGGTACGCGGGACAGCTCCCAGTCGGCCGCATCCCGCGGCTCCTGCGGCTCGGCCGCCCACAGGAGCCGTACCTCCTCGGTGCTGGACCGCAGCCCGGCGCAGGCACGAGCCGTGGCCTCCAGGGCCTGCGCCAGCGGCTCCGGGGTTCCTCCGTCGTCGCGCGGCATCGCCTCGACGGCCCCGGAGAGCACGTCGGCGAGGCCGACCAGGTACGTTGCGCGGGCCAGCCAGCCCGGGGCCCGGCCACCCCGCGCGCCGGTGACGTCGGCCGGTTCGCGGTCCAGGGACATGCGGCCGTACAGGGACCGTTCCCGGGCGCCGGGCCGCCAGCTCCCCTGTTCCCGGAGAACGTCGGCCCGCCGCATCGCCTGCCGGGCCAGCGCGATCACCGCCGGCCAGTCGCCGCGGTCCCAGTCGGGTGTCGCCAGGATCTCCCGGACGCGGTAGCCGACCGTCGCCGCCGGCCGCGCCCCGGCCAGGGCCGCACGCGGGAGTTCGGGGGCGAGATGGGCGAGCAGTACGGGTCTGACCCTGGCCACCGCCTCGACTCCGCCGACCCCGATCCCACCGTCGCGGGCCGCGTCGGGCATCGGGCCCGCCGCCGGCGGAGCGGCCGCGGGGTCGCAGTAGCGCAGGACATCGGCCAGGGGGACTTCGTCGACGAGGATTCCGGCGTCGTAGGCGGTCCGCCACAGCAGGAGACCAAGGGTGTGCGGGCCGCTCCCCCACGGCCACTTCACGCGTGCGCCCGGCTCAGCGGCGTGCCGCCGGGACGCGGGCGCGCCGAAGAGGAGATCCTGCTCCTGGTGCCAGGCGGTCATCAGGCCCCCCTGACGACAGGCCCGCTCCCAGGCACCGCACCCGTACGCGGCCCGGTGCCGCGACTCCCATCCGTCCGCGTCCAGCTCCACGTCAGCGTCCACGCGACGAACCGTACCCGTGCGTCGTGACGGCGCCGCACGCACCGTCCCGGCGTCCGGCCGGGGCGGCGAGATGTACGCGCCGGACACACTCATCGATTCCCCTTCTCAATGCCATGACCAACAACTGTTGGACCTCTGAATCATCGATTCCTAGGCTCGGCCGAGCAGGCCTTCCGCACGGGAAGACCTCGACCACCTGTCTTCCACACCCGGAGGAGACATCCGATGAAGCAACGCACGATCGGCGGACGGACGGTTTCGGCGATCGGGCTCGGCGGCATGCCGATGTCCATCGAGGGCCGCCCCGAAGCCGGCAGATCGATCGCGACGATCCACGCCGCGCTGGACGCCGGTGTCACGTTCGTCGACACGGCGGACGCGTACCACCGCGACGCCGCCGAGGTCGGCCACAACGAGGAGCTCATCGCCGGGGCCCTGCGCACGTACGGCCGGGGAGCGGACGACGTGCTGGTCGCGACGAAGGGGGGCCACCTGCGGCCCGGCGACGGCAGCTGGACCGTGAACGGTGATCCGGCCCATCTCAAGCGGGCCGCCAAGGAGTCGGCCAAGCGCCTCGGCGTCGAGGCGATCGGCCTCTACCAGTTCCACCGCCCCGACCCGCGCGTCCCGTACGCCGATTCGATCGGCGCGATCCGTGACCTGCTCGACGAGGGCGTGATCCGCATGGCGGGCATCTCGAACGCGACCGTGGACCAGATCGACGAGGCGAACCAGATCCTGGGCGGTCGCCTCGCCTCGGTCCAGAACCAGTTCTCGCCCCGGTTCCGCTCCAGTCTGCGCGAGCTGGAGCACTGCGCCGGACTCGGGATCGCGTTCCTGCCCTGGAGCCCACTGGGCGGCATCGCGAACGCGCCCGAACTCCCGGCGCAGCAGGCCGCCTTCCGCGAGGTCGCAAACGAGGTGGGCGTCAGCGTCTACCGGGTGACCCTGGCCTGGGAGCTCGCCCTGGCGCCCGTGGTGGTCCCGATTCCCGGGGCCTCCCGCCCCGAAAGCATCCGTGACTCGGCGGCCGCCACCGACGTCGAGCTGACCGCGGAGCAGATTTCCCGCCTGTCGGCGGCCTGAGGTGCCCGGCACCGCACCGCCCACCCACTGATGGAGAAGGACCCGATCGTGAAGACGTTCACACTGCCCGGCACCGACATGGTCGTCCCGAACATCGTGCTCGGCCTGATGCGCATCCAGGACAAGAGCGACGCCGAGGTCCGCGAACTCCTCGCGACCGCGATGGACGCCGGCATCACGTTCCTCGACCACGCCGACGTGTACGGCAGCGAACTGCACGGCTGCGAGCGGCGTTTCGCCGAGGCGATGCGGCTGAGCCCCTCGCAGCGCGAAAAGCTGATCATCCAGTCGAAGGCGGGCATCGTCGGCGAAGGCCCGTACTTCGACTTCTCCTATGAGCACCTCGTCGAGTCGGTGGACGGTTCGCTCAAGGCTCTCGGCACCGACTACCTCGACATCCTGCTGCTGCACCGTCCCGACGCCCTGGTCGAACCCGAAGAGGTCGCGCGTGCCTTCGACGACCTGGCCGCGGCGGGCAAGGTGCGGGCCTTCGGCGTCTCGAACCACACCCCTCGCCAGATCGACCTGCTGCGCCGCCATGTCAGTCAGCCGCTGGTGGCGAACCAGCTCCAGCTGTCGATCACGCACGCCCCGCTCGTCGCGCAGGGCGTCGCGGCCAACATGCAGGGCCTGGACCAGTCGGTCAGCCGTGACGACGGGCTCCTGGACTACTGCCGACTGCACGACATCACCGTGCAGGCCTGGTCGCCGTTCCAGGCCGGCTTCTTCGACGGGCCCTTCCTCGGCTCCGAGCGCCACCCCGAACTCAACGCCGTCATCGACCGCCTGGCGGCGAAGTACGAGGTGCCGTCCCTGGCCATCGCGACGGCCTGGATCACCCGCCACCCCGCCCGGATGCAGGTGGTCATCGGCACGACCACCCCGCAGCGCGTCGCGGACGCCGCCCTCGGATCGGACGTCCCCCTGACCCGTGCGGAGTGGTACGAACTGTTCCGCGCCGCCCAGTACATCGTGCCCTGACCGTCGCCCCACCCGGACAGCGGCGAGCCGTACGCTCGCCGCTGCGCGGCGCTTCCGCGGGCGCTTCGAACCGCCCGCGGAACCTGACGGCCGACCGGTGGACCCGATCAGTAGGAGAACTGCTGGATCTGGCTGCCGTCGCCCGCGTACGTCCAGCCCGTGCGGGTTGCCGGGTCGAGCTGGACGGCGCGTTCGTGATGCGAGTCGAGCCGTCCGTTGTAGGCCCCGAACTGCGGGTACTCCACGCCGCTGACCGTTCCCACCGTCTTGCCGGTCCTCAGGTCGACGACGGCGATGCGGCCGGTGGCGTTGTTGTCGGTGAAGCCGTACTGCTGGAAGCCTCCGGTGGGTTGCAGGTCCGGGTAGCGGAAGCCGAGGAGCGCCAGGTGGTGCCGCCCGTCGACCGCGAGTGCGACGGGCGCCTGCGCCGTCCCCACGTTGACCGGGTCACCGCCGCCCAGCCGCGCCAGATACCCGGTGCCGGGGAAGTTCACGCTGATGGAGTGGTACCACGTCTCGTAGAGGTCGCCCTCTTCATCGGAGGCGAGGGTTCCGGCGCACGGGGTTCCGCCCGGGCCCTGGGTGACCGTACCCGTGTCCAGGTCGACCTCCGCCACCGTGCCGGAGCCGCTCCCGGCCAGGCAGTTGACGGTGGAGCCGGTCTTCTGCGCGGTGAAGACACCGGTCGTCCGGTCCAGCTCCAGCAGCCCGTAGGGGGCGCCGCCCACCGTGGCGGAGTCGAGCTGGAGGGGTGTGCCCAGGGTGCCGGTCGCCGTGTCCACGGGCAGGACGAAGCCCGCCCCGTCCCCGGTGCGGGACGCCAGCACGGCGGCCCGACGGCGTTCGTCGTCCACGCGCGCGCCGGTCACGACGTACTGGTCGTCGACGCGGGCGGGACGTCCGACGGCGTCACCGGTGCTCGTGTCGTAGGTCTCCAGCCACTGCTCGCCGGTGGTGGTCCGCTTGTGCAGCACGAGTGCGTGGTGGGAGGAGTCGACGCCGAACACCTCGTAGACCGAGCCGTAGGCGGGATCGCCGGTGAGCTTGCGTCCATAGGTTCCGTCGGCGGCGTCGTAGTCGTAGACCGAGCCCTCCGCGGTCGGGCTCTCGACCGACGCGACGGAGGTTCCTCCAGGAACGATCGCGAAATCGGTCAGGTTGGTGCCGTCCGGAGCCGGTCCGTCGTCGTAGGCCAGCAAGGACGTCGGTGACGCCTGCCCGAGGATCCCGCCGTTCCTGTCGAGGGCGAAGACCCGCAGGTCGTAGGCGATGGACGAGGGCAGCCCGAGCGCCCGGGCGTCGAGCTTCGCCGTGCCCCGCGTGCCCGTCAGCGAGCGGTGCAGCCTGGCCGGGCTGTCCACTCCGTCGTGGTCGCGGACGCTGCCGTTCTGGTTGCTGACCAGGTTGTAGGAGCCGTACATGTTCGGGCCGGGGGCGGAGAACTCCAGGAGCGTGCCGGTCGCGCCCTTGACCCGCGAGACGTCGTAGCTCACGGAGAACCGGGGCGCGGCCCGGGTGATCTCCAGCAGATGTCCGGATCCGGCGGACGGCCCCCCGGACGGCTCGGCGGCCAGGGCCGGTGCCGCGGGGCGCTGCGCGATGCTCCCGCCGTCGACCCGGACCGAGGCGAACTCCCCGTACAACGGCACGCCCCTGGCGCCGCCGGTGGGATTCTGGACGACGCCGATCCCGTAGATGCCGCCGCCCGCCGTGAAGGCGCCGGCCGGGACGGTGACCGTCCCCCTCGGTGCGGTCAGCGCAACGCTGTAGGAAGCGGAGAAGATGGGAGCCGCCGCCGGACTGAAGTGGCCGACCCCCGACACGACCAGCTCGGGCGAGCTGACGTTGCGCACTCCGGTGAGGTCGTAACGCACCCGTACCGAGTGACCCGCTGCGACCACGGGCTGGACCACCGGGGCGAGTGCCTCGGCGTATCCCCCGTCGGTGGGGCCGAAGGTCAGCTCGTGGCGCGCGGCCGCGAGCACCTGGCGGCCGTGGCGCACCTCGAAGGCGAGGGAGAGCCGGCGGTCGGTCGTGGAGGCGACGGGCAGACCCGCCGCGGTGAGCATCTGTGCGGGTGTCAGCCGCACCGCGGGAGTGGCGGAGGTGAACTCCCGCTTCCCGATGCGCAGCACGTACTCGATGCCCTTGTCTCCTGTCAGGCCGGTCACGTCGGCACCGATCGTCACCGGTCCCACCAGGCCCTCCCCGGTGGCACCGGACCCCGTGCCCGGTCCGGCCAGGTCGATGCGGCCCGGATCGGTGGACTCCAGGTAACTGCCGCCGAGGCCGCCGATGGTCTGGCGATGCGCCACGGACAGCCGCACGATCCTGGCCGCTCCGTTACCGGCGAGTCCGCCGTGTGCCCCGGCCAGTACGGCCTGCACGGCCGCCGTGACATCGAGCTGCGGGCCCACGTGCAGCGGCCGGTCGACCTGCGGCGGCGTGGGCACGGCGCGGCCGGTCCGTTCCAGCAGTGCGCGCACCTCGTCAGGTGAGGGGTGCCGGCCGGTCAGCCGCGAGGTCTGCAGTACGACCGCGGCGGCCGCCGCGATCTCGGGGGCGGAGGCGGAGGTGCCGCCGCTGAGGACCTCCGCGACGGACTGCGCGGTCTGCCCCTGGTGTTCGAAGGCGGGTATGCCGTCACTGGGCGCCGAGACGTCGACACGTGTGCCGAATCCCGAGGAGAAGACACCGGATCCGTTGAGCCTGGTGGTCGCCCAGGTGCCGGCCGTCGAGGCCGCGCCGCCGTCCTGCGGGGGAACGGACAGCGTGTCGTCGGTGGTCGTGCCGCCCGCGGCGATCGCCCCGGAATCGAGGACCCGGGTGGGCGTGGTCGACATCTGGTCGTCGTCGATACGGGTGGTGTCGGCGGGCTTGCGTGTCACGTCGGTCGGTGTGCTGCCGCCGTCCGGTCCGACGGCCGCGTTGGTGTACAGGCGGGTTCCGTCGTTCGACGAGACGACGACGGTGATGCCGTACTGCCGCACGATGGACGCGATCACGGACTGCTGGACGGGGTCGTCCTCCAGGTAGCGGCCGGGCATGCCGTAGGCGTCGGTGCCGTAGCCCAGGCTGGCGGTGATCACGTCGGGCCGCGGCGTCTGCCGGGCCGCGGCCAGCAGGGCGACGGCGATCTGGCTGAAGGTCGGCTCCTGCGGGACGACGAGCCGGTACTTGGCGCCCGGCGCGATGCCCAGCAGATCGGAGTCCCCGCTGCCCCGCATCCCCGGGCGCTGCGCCTCGTGCGGAAGCGGCGCCATCACGGAGAAGTCCAGGAGCACCTCGCCGAGCGCCGGGTCCTGTCCCTGGGTCGAGCCGGCCGGGTCGAGGGCACCGGTGGCGTCCGCGGTGTAGGTGGGGATCAGCGGCATGGTGGGGACGTCCAGGTACCGGCGGCCGTCGTGCAGGACGGTCGTCGGACCGGTCGAACCGAGGTTCGGCGTCGACTCGTCGGTGAGGTCGCCGATCGAGACGTTGGTGATGGTCTCTCCGGTGCCCGGCAGCTGGCCGAACTTCCGCTTGAGCAGGCTGTAGGCGCCGGTGACGTCGACGCCGCCGGCGTCGAGGAAGCTCTGCGTCGAGGTGGCGAGGGCCGCGTTGCCTGGGACACCGTCGGAGCCGGTCGTGCCGCTGTGCCGCGCCTTCGGCGTGTCCCGTCCGTCGCCGTCGGCGCCGCCGGTTGCGGCCGCGGTTCCCGGTGCGCGCAGGGGTACGGCGCCGGTGTTCATCGGCGAGACGGTCTGGTCGGGTTCCGCGTAGACGACGCCCGGTGTGGCGGCCAGTGTCCGGGCGGCGGCGGCGTCGTCGCCGCCGGCCAGCTGGACGACCTGGACCTTGGACAGATCGACCGCGCCGGCGCCGAGTTTCGCCCGGGCGGCCGTGTGCAGTGCGCGGCCCTGCGCGGCGGTGAGTCCCGGGACCAGGGGCCGGATGGAGACGGCGCGGGCGCGTCGCAGGGCGGTGTTCACCCCGGCGTCGGAGGTGAGCGGGGTGCGGACCCGGAGGTCGCTCCGCGCGCCCTTCCGTTCCCCGGTCACCTGGGCGCCGGGCCCCAGCACCACGAGGACCTGGTGAGGGCCGGCCGGCCTGGTCCGCGCGGGACCGGGCTTCAGGAAGGAGCCCACGGGACCGAGTGCGGAGGCACCCGGCACGGCTGACGGGGCGGCCGCGGCGAGCGCGTCCTTCGAGCCGGTGCCGGACGCCGTGGCAGCCGCTGCGGACGAGGCCGCGTACTGCACGGGCGTGCCGAGCAGCAGGGCCGCGATGGCTATCGCGCCGACGCCACGAGCGACCGCTCGTCTCCGCCGTTTCATGGGCACTCCACTTCTTGCCTGAGGAGATCGGGGAAAGAGAGGGCGTCGGCCGTCTGAACGGCGCCGACGCGTGGGGAATCTGTCAACCCGTGGGAGCCGGCACAAGATGACGGCCGTGGCGGACTTCCGTCAGCTGGCAGTGATCGGCCACGGGAGCCGCGGGGCGACGCGGTCCGCCCTTGGCCCAGGGGCGGACGCGGGCAGGAACGGACCGTGCGCGAGGATGGCGTGGTGGCCGCGTCGTGGCAGGTGGCGGCTGGTGGAAAGCGGATACCGGAGCTGGAATTGGAACTTGACGTCGTCGGCCTCAGCGACGAATCGCAGCTGGTCTACACCGTCCTGGTCGGGCTGCCCCGGGGCAGCGCCTCCGAGATCGCCGAAGCCTGCGGCATGGGTGCGGCGGTGGCCGGCCGTCATCTGTCCGCCCTGGTGAAGAACGGCCTCGCGATCAGGTCGGCGGGCCGCCCGCCTCGTTTCACGGCCGCCGCTCCGGACGTCGCCGTCACCGAGCTCATCCGGGAGAGCGAGCGCCGGCTCGACACGGCCCGCTCGCTGGTCCGGCAGCTCGCCGAGACGCATCGCGAGGCCAACCGGATCAGCGACCCGAGCATCGCCGTGGAGCTGCTCACCGGTCACGAGGACATCAATTCAGCCTTCCAGCGGCTCACCGGGAGCGCCCAGCACCGGATACGTGCCTTCGACCGGCCCCCCTATGTCAACCGCCCGGGCAGCGATCTGGAGAACCAGCGGCAGCGGCAGCACACCGGTGTCGCCCATCGCGTCATCTACGACCGGGCCGCCGTGGCGTGGCCGGGCCGGCTTCGCGACGACATCCTGCCGAGCGTGCGGGCCGGTGAAGAAGCCCGAGTGCGGGCGGAGTTGCCGCTGAAGCTGGTGATCGCCGACGACGGGTCGGCGATCATCCCCTTCAGTCTCGCCGCCGGCGGCCATTCCGTGGCCTACCTCATCCACCGTTCGCCCATTCTCGCCGCGCTGGAAGCACTCTTCGAGGCCGAGTGGGAACGTGCCACCCCGCTGCGGGACACCAGCCCGCCGGCCGCACGGAACGACGGCCCGGACGCCGACACGCGTGCCCTTCTGGGCCTGCTCGCGTCCGGCTGCACGGACGCGGCCATCGCCCGCACCCAGGGCTGGAGCGAGCGCACCACCCAGCGCCGCATCCACCGCCTGATGACCGAACTGGGCGCGGCCACCCGCTTCCAGGCGGCGGCACAGGCCGCCCGCCGCGGCTGGCTGCAGTGAGCGGTGTTCCGGCATCGCCGCCGCCGTCCGCACTTCGGTCATTCCGCGGGCCGGTGCGCCCGCCCCGCCTCGCGGAAGGCCTCCCAGGCGTCCGCCACCACCCCGACATGCCCGAGCTTGTCGGGGTTGTTCACGGTGCGGATCGCCTGGATCCGCCCATCGAGCACGTCAAGTGCCCAGGTGCTGAGGACCTGGCCGTCCCGGTCTCGGAAGATCGAGCCCGGCTGGCCGTTCACCTGCCGTGGCTCGACAGCGCCACCGCTCCTGACGAGCAGCGGGACGAACGACGCCAGCGCCCGGAGCACGTTCTCGGCGCCGAGGATGACGGGCTCGAACTGCGGTGCCTTGCCGCCGCTGTCGCCGGTCATGTGAACGTCGGCGGCCAGCAGCTCGGTCAGCCCGTCGACGTCTCCCGCGCGCAAGGCGTCGAAGAAGCGTCCGGCGAGCCTGTCGCGTTCCCTCCGGTCCGCCTCGAACCGGACCCGGCCCGCCTCCATGTGCCGGCGTGCCCGCACCGCGAGCTGGTGGCACGCCGCTTCCGAGCGTCCCACGGCCGACGCGATCTCCGGGAAGCCGAAGACGAACACCTCCCTCAGCACGAAGACCGCACGCTCCAGCGGAGTGAGCCGCTCCAGCAGGAGCAGGGCCGCCATCGACACCGAGTCCGCCAGTTCCGCCGACCGCACCGGATCCTCGTACGGGTCGGTCAGCAGCGGTTCGGGGAGCCACGGTCCGACGTACTCCTCCCTCCGGACGCGGGCCGAGCGCAGTACGTCGATCGAGATCCGGGTGACCACGGTCGACAGGAACGCCCTGGGCGACCCGGGCCGGGCCGGGGCGGCCTCATAGCGCAGCCATGCCTCCTGGACCGCGTCCTCCGCCTCGCTCACACTGCCCAGGATCCGGTAGGCGATCGAGAACAGCAGCGGCCGCAGCTCCTGGAACTCCTCGGTCCTCGTCACACCTGTTCCCCCTTCTTCGCGTGCATCCTGAACGACCCTGGTGGACGGACCTGCTACGGCTCCACACGCGCCCGACCCTCACCAGGGCACCGGGCCCTCCGCACCGAAGAGCCCTCCGGTCGGTCCGTCCGTGCCTAGCACGGCCAGGCGCACCACGCATGAGGCGCCCTGCGCGACCGTGAGGAACCCGGTGTGGTTGTTGCTGTCGGTGTCGACGAAGCCGGGGGCGACCGCGTTGACCGGGATGCCGTCCCTCCGCAGCTCGTTGGCGTACTGCACGGTCAGCGCCGTCAGCGCGGTCTTGGACGGCGCATACGCGGCGGACGGCAGCAGCGCGGCGAAGGGGCCGTCCGGATCGCTGGTGAGAGACAGCGACGCGGCGTGACTGCTGACGTTGACGACGCGTGGCGCCGGTGACCGCCGCAGCAGCGGCAGCATGGCATTGGTCACCTGGATCACCCCGAAGACGTTGGTCTCGAACACCGCCCGAACCATGTCCAGATCGACGGAGCTGGGAACCTGATCGTGGGCGTCGGCGGGCGACACCTGTCCGGAGCCGGTGATTCCGGCGTTGTTGATCAGTACGTCGAGACGACCGGAGCGATCCTCGACCCGCCTGGCGGCCTCCTGGACGGTGGCCGGGTCGGTGACGTCCAAGGTGACGGCGTACGCACGGCCACCGGCCGCGCGCACCGCCGCGGCGGCCTCCTCGCCGCGCAGCGGGTCCCTGGCGCCGATCACGACCGCCATACCCAGCGCGGCCAGTTGCTCGGCGACGCCACGCCCGATCCCCTTGTTGGCACCGGTGATCAGAGCGACCTCCTGGTGCGTGCTCTCGTCCCTCATCGTCTGCTCCCTGTTGTCGAGGCGGGCACTCCCGGATCCCGCCTTCACCACCTGAGACGAGACAGCCGGGCCGTCTCTGACACGCGGTCGGCCGCGGAACCGACGGACAGTCCAGGACCACATGGCTCAACGGCCTGTGACCTGCGAGGATCCTTCTCCGATCCATGATCCCGGGGAGTCCGAGCGTGAGGCCTTCGAGACCAGGCAGACCCCAGCAGACGCAGCACGGTGCAAGTCGGCCGCGCCGGCCACCACTGCCGTCTCCGTCACGGGGGTGCGGGGCCTGCGGCGGTTCCGGCGCTGACGGACTGCCGGTGCACGTGGTCAACGAGTCGGCCCGGGATGCTCTCGTGCTCGGTCGTCAGACGTGCGGAGAGCGCGGCGTGGTGGTCGGAGTCGGTCTGCCCGTTCACGGACCCGGAGCCCGGCAGGGCAGAGGGGGCGGTGGGCACCCGAGACGTGGTCCACGTGGTGGACCCGACCGGAAGTGCGTCGAGGGCCCACCGAGCTGGGAGGACCTCTGACACGGCCATGTGCGGGGGGCTTGGTCGCAGAACCGCCGGGATCAGGCTCCGCCCGCCTGCGGGGCACTGAGTGTTTCACCGCTACGAGCGCGGCCCCCCGGCGACGCCGACGGGGCCCCGGACACCACCCACCCTGGACCGCCACCGCGGCCCACGCCACCCGGCCGTGCGGCACGCCGTGGGCGCCAGACACCGCGTGGGGTGCGGGCGACGGTGACCAGTGAGATTCTGTACTTCCTGGAACCCGAGGGGCGACGGCGCGGCACTGGGCGCGGGCGGTTGCCCGAGGTGGTTGACGTCATGGGCATCATGAGAACGGGACGTCCGCGACGGCCCCTCACCCCCCTGGCCGCCGTCGTCAACGGCGTCGTCGCCGGCATCGCCGGGACGGTGTGCATGGATGCGGTGCGCTATCTGCGCTATCGACGCGCGGGCGGCACGGACAGTCCCAAGGGCTGGGAGTTCGCGCCGGTCAAGGACTGGGAAGAGGCGCCGGATCCGGGCAAGGTGGCGAAGCGGGTGCTGGAGGGGTTCACACAGCGTGAGATCCCTGACCGGTGGGCTTGGTTCACGAGCACGGCGATGCACTGGTCGTACGGCTCCGCGTGGGGAGCGCTGTACGGAATTGCCGCCGGATCGGCCCGGCGCCCGAATCCGTTGCTCGGCATTCCGCTCGGCGCGACCGTGTGCGCCAGCGCCTATCTGGTCCTCCCGCAGGCCGGGCTCTACGAGCCGATCTGGAAATACAGCGCGAGGACACTGGCCGACGACCTGAGCGCCCACCTCGTGTTCGGTCTGGGAACCGGCGCCTGCTTCTGGCTCACCAGCAGATACTGCTGACGCGGCGCTAGGCTGGGGGGAGTGCCTGGCATATCGGGGGGATCATGAACAGGCTCCTGGCGTCCGCGCTCACGGGCGTTGTCCTGCTCTCCGTGGCGAGTTGCGGCCAGCGCGGCGACTCGTTCCCGACGCGGTCGCACAACCCGGCCACATCGGCCGCTCCCACCCGCCCCGTTTCACCCCACTCCACAACCGCCGCCCCTAGCAGGGTGATTGAGGCGGCAAGGTCCACCCTGCTGGCGCAGATGTCCGTCAAGGACCTTCCGGGTCACGCCGGAACGGCCACCGCCAGCGTCGGCCGGCGCAGTGCCCTGTTCGTCTGGGCAACCGCCGACGGCCGTTTCTGCTCGGGCGCTGCTGGGGCCGACGGCGGATACACCGTGTCGACCTGTACCTCCTCCCCCGGCGACACCGCTTTCTCCTCCCGGCCCGGACTCGTCCCCCTCGTCACCATCGCGGCGATCGGCACGAGCCAGAACCTCGTGATCGGCGCGGACCGGGAAACCGTCCGGTCGGTGACGTGCAACGGCACACCCCTGACGTTCCGGCGGCTGAAGGGCGTTCTCGACCACAGGCGGGCGCTCTACGCCTTCGACCTTCCCGGTCAGACCGGTGGGTCCGTCACCGTGACCGCCGTCCGCGCGCACACCGCCGCCAAGGAACACGTGAACCTGCTCTGGAAGCGGCACGCGGGCCGTCCGATGTGCCACTGAGCGGATGCGCGAGCGGCGAAAACCGTGAAGCGGATCGGCGTCCGGCTCCGGAGCCGCCTCACAACTGGTCGTAGATGGCGGCGAGTTGGCGCAGAACGTCGGTCGCGGTGTCCAGGGCAGCGGTGTCGTGGCGGGCGAGCGCGCTGTCGAGGGCCCGGGCCAGGCCGACCTGACGTTCGTGGTGGCGACGGCGACCGGCGTCGGTGAGGGCGACCAGGACGGATCTCTTGTCGGCTGCGGGACGCTCGCGAGTGACGTAGCCGGCCGCGGCCAGACCGTTGACCAGCTGGGTGGTGGCGGCGCCGGTGGTCTCGGTGGCCGCGGCGAGCCGGCCGACCGGCAGCGGCCCCTCCTCGGCCAGCACCCGCAGAGCGCGGGCATGGGTGAGCGAGAGCGCGCCGGGGGTGCGGGTGGCGCGTCCGCGCAGGCGGGAGTCCGCGGCGCTGAGGCTGTAGGCGGCGCGCGCGAGCTGGTCGAGGGCCGTGTCGCGGGTAGGTTCGGGCATCGCCGGGTCTCCCTCTCTCCGATCGGTGGGCGGATTGACAATCAGCTTAACCTAAGTACTTATTTAATAAGTACTTAGGTATTGCCCCGGCGAATGCCTGCCACACCCTTCGAGTGAGGACATCCGACATGACTGCTCGTTCCACCGGTCAGAGCTGGGCCCTGGACATCGCCCTCGCCCAGGGCGGCTTCGACGCCCTGCACCCCCAGGCCAAGGGCACCCTGGAGCAGCTCGGCCACGACCACACCGACTTCGACAAGGTCTTCGACCTCGTACAGAGCGGCGTGATGCTGCCCAAGGCCTGGGCCACCGTCGCCGGACAGGCCGAGGAGCGCGCCGCCCACCACGAGCAGGGCGGCTTCGCGCAGACCGCGGCCGACCTGTACGTACGCGCCGCCGTGATGTGGGGCCGCGCCCAGTACTCGGTCTTCGACGCCGCCGACCCGCGCAAGCTCGCCTTCCGCGAACGCACCAACCACTGCGTCGACCGCCTGGGCGCGCTCCGCGACCACCGGGTGCGCCGCGTCGTCCTCGACTTCGAGGGCAAGGAGATCTTCGCCCTCCTCCACCTGCCGGCCGGTGACGTCCGCGACGCGCCCGCGGTGATCCTCGGCCCCGGGATGGACATGATCAAGGAGGACTACATCCAGGCGGCCGAGCGGTACTACACCTCCCGTGGCATCGTCGCCCTGTCCATCGAGGGCCCGGGCCAGGGCGAGAGCCGGGCCAACGGGCTGACCGTCGACCTCACCAACTACGAGCGTGCCATCAGCCGTTACATCGACCACCTGGCCTCGCTGCCGGAGGTCGACCCCGCCCGGATCGGCATGTTCGGCATCTCGATGAGCGGCTACTGGGGCTCACGCGCCGCCGCGACCGACCCCCGCCTGGCCGCGCTGGCCGCCTTCGAGGCCGTCACCGGCGATTTCACCACCATCTTCGAGCGCGCCCAGCCCACCTTCAAGAACAACTACATGTTCATGGCGGGTTACACCGACGAGGACGCCTTCGACACCGAACTGGCCGCCCGGATGCCGCTGGGCGACCTGGTCCGGGACATCACCTGCCCCGTCCTCTACGGCATCGGCGAATTCGACGAACTCACCGCGCTGGAGCAGGCGCTGGCCAGCTACGAGCGGGTCCGCGCGCCCAAGGAGCTGCGCGTCTACGAGAACGAGTTCCACCCGCTGGGCGGCACCGCCGCCGAGGTCTTCCGCTTCGGCGCGGAGTGGGTCGAGCGCGCCCTGAACGGCGAGTTCGCCGAGCCCGGCCGCGACGTACGCCACTACGTCCACAACGACGGCCGCACCACCGACGGCACCGCCGACCCCACCTGGTGGCTCGGCGCCGTCCCCACCCAGATCAGCGACGCCCGCCAGGCATGACGCCTCGGGACCGGCGGCCTGCCGGTGGCGGCGGTGAGGCACGCTGACGCACGGCAGGGTGCGCGATCCGAGTCGCCTACCGGCCCCTCGGTGGCAGGGCCTGCACTCCCCCGGATCAGGGCCTCCGCGCCGCGCGGCCCGTCCCCGACGGGCGCCCGCGTCTTCTGGCCGGGCCCGCGCGGAGCGCCACCGGGGCCGCGGGCTGTGCCGCCGACCCCTAACAGGCCGCCGGCCGGCGAGCCCGGGACGCCGCCGACTCCGTACCCTGGCGGCATGCGCATGCGCCCCACCCTGAGCTGGACCCCCGCCGCGGACCTGCCGCCGGGTACCACCGACCTGGAACCGGTCGTCGCCGCGCTGAGCGCCGGCGGTGTACTGGTGCTCAGCGGCGCGGGTATCTCCACGGAGTCGGGCATCCCGGACTACCGGGGCAAGGACGGGAGCCTGAGCCGGCACACGCCGATGACCTACCAGGACTTCACCGGCAGCGCGCACGCGCGGCGCCGCTACTGGGCGCGCAGCCACCTCGGCTGGCGCACCTTCGGCCGCGCCCTCCCCAATGCCGGGCACCTGGCGGTGGCCGCCTTCGCACGGCACGCGCACGTCTCGGGTGTCATCACCCAGAACGTCGACGGTCTGCACCAGGCCGCCGGCAGCGAGGGTGTCGTGGAACTCCACGGCAGCCTCGACCGGGTCGTCTGCCTCTCCTGCGGCGCCTACAGCCCGCGGCGCGTACTCGCTCGGCGGTTGGAGGCGGAGAACCCGGGCTTCGACCCGGTGGCCGCCGGGATCAACCCGGATGGTGACGCCGACCTCACCGACGCGCAGGTCGGCGATTTCCGCACGGTGCCCTGCGCCGACTGCGGCGGCGTCCTCAAGCCGGACGTGGTGTTCTTCGGCGAGGCCGTTCCGCCGCAGCGCGTCGAGCACTGCCGGGGGCTGGTCCGTGACGCGTCCTCACTGCTGGTCCTGGGCTCCTCGCTGACGGTGATGTCCGGACTCCGGTTCGTCCGCCAGGCACACCAGGAGGGGAAGCCGGTGGTGATCGTCAACCAGGACCCGACCCGGGGCGACCCGCACGCCCTCACCCGCGTCGCGCTCCCCCTGGGTCCGGCCCTGACCACCGTGGCCCACCGGCTGGGCATCCCGGTCGGTGCCGGGCCTGCCGGCTGAGGCGCCTTACGGCCCGGGTGCGCCTCCGGGCGGGGAGCGGGGGGCTACAGCTTCCAGCTCCGCAGTTGCTCGGCGACGTCCTGGACGCTGATCCGGGTGTCACGGACCTTGCGGACCAGGTCGGACAGGGCGCCACAGGGAGCGTCGATGCCCTCGCCGGCCTGTGCCACATGTACTGGGCGGCGATGAACGCGGCGTACAGGCTGTTGCGGTGCGGAAGCGGCTCCAGGCGCACGATGGTGTGCAGCAGGGCCGCGGCGCGCCAGGCGGTGTCCGGATCGGCTGTCGCGAGGGTCGGCATCCAGTAGGTGCCTGCCGGTGAACCGGGATGCCGTTCCGTCCTCGTGGCCGGCGGTGGTGTGAAGCGGGGCCCGGGGACAGAATTGTGATCAGTGGGACCGCGTTCTCACAGCCACGCGCCGCAAGGTCGGTGTCCCGCCCGACGGAAGGTGGTAGACGTGCGGCACTACGATCTCGTCATCCTGGGGGCAGGCAGCGGCAACATGCTGCTGTCCGAGGAGTTCGACCGCCTGCGGACCGCCATCGTCGAACCGGACCGTTTCGGCGGCACCTGTCTGAACCGGGGGTGCATCCCGAGCAAGATGTTCGTCGTCGCCGCGGACGCCGCCGAGGGGGCGCGGACGGCGCAGCGCCTCGGCGTCCACGCGAGTGTGTCGCACGTCGACTGGAAGTCCGTCCGGGACCGTGTCTTCGGCCGGATCGATCCGCTGCACGAGAGTGCGGTGGAGTACCGCAGAGGCCAGGGCGTCGACGTGTTCACCGAACCCGCGCGCTTCGTCGCCCCGAAGGTCCTGGAGGTCGGGGCCGAGCGGATCACCGCCGAGACGATCGTCGTGGCCGTCGGGTCGCGGCCGGTGGTGCCGGACGTCCCCGGCCTCGACACCGTCGCCTTCCACACCTCGGACACCATCATGCGGATCGACGCCCTGCCCGCGTCCCTGCTGGTGCTCGGCGGCGGCTTCATCGCCGCCGAGTTCGGCCACGTGTTCACCTCGTTCGGCGCGGACGTCACGATCGTGCAGCGCGGGCCACGCCTGCTCATGGCGGAGGACGAGCAGGTGTCGCGGCGCTTCACCGAGCTCGCCGCGCAGCGGCACCGTGTGCTGCTCGGTGCCCGGGTCACCTCGGTGGAACCGAAGGGGGACGGTGTGGCGGCGCTGGTGACATGTCCGGACGGTGAGCATGCCGTCGAGGCCGACATGCTGCTGGTGTGCGTCGGCCGCAGGCCCAACACCGACCGGCTGCGGGCCGTCGACGGCGGGCTGGAGCTGGACGAACACGGTCACATCGTCACCGACGACGCCTACCGCACGTCCGTGCCCGGGGTGTGGGCACTCGGCGACGCGGTGAACCACTTCCAGCTCAAGCACGTGGCGAACGCCGAGTCGCGAGTGGTGCGGCACAACATCCTCCATCCGCAGGACGTGCGGACGCTGCAGAACAAGGTGGCGCCGCACGCGGTGTTCACCAGCCCTCAGGTCGCCAGTGTCGGCCTCACGGAGCAGGAGGCCCGGCGGCGCGGCATCGACTGCCTGGTGAGCGTCCGCGACTACGCCGACACCGCCTACGGATGGGCCCTCGAGGACACCACCAGCTTCGTGAAACTCCTCGCGAGTCCGGCCGATCGGCTGCTCCTGGGCGCCCACATCATCGGGCCCCAGGCCGCGACGCTCATCCAGCCCCTGATCCAGGCCATGTCCCTGGGACTGACGGTGGACCGGATCGGGCGGGACGTGCTGTACATCCACCCGGCCCTCACGGAGGCCGTCGAGCAGGCGCTGCTGAACCTGTAGTCGCGCGACGCCGAGGCGGGCCGCTCCGTTCAGCGGCGCTCGGACCTCTCGCCCGCCGCGTCCGGCGGGTCGTCGCGCAGCCAGCGTGAATGGTGCCGCGCCGCCCAGGAGCGGCTCACGTATCCCGTGCGCATCCCGAGCCTGGCCTCGGGGTCCTGGTACGCCTTGCGCAGGTGCCCGAGCAGGACGCCGGCGATCGCCCAGGCGAGGCAGTCGTGGACGAAGATCGCGCTGGTGCGGGAGATGAACGGCAGGAGCCCGAGGAACCACATGAGCAGACCGGTGAACATCATCACCAGCACGGCACCCGCGATCCAGCCCGCGTAGATCTTCTGCCCGGCGTTGAACTTGCCCGCCGGACGGGCCTCCGGCCAGTCACGGCGTCTGCGCACCGCCCTGAGCCACTGCCTGTCGTACACCGCGAAGCGGTTCAGGCGGCGCAGGTCCGCGCGGAAGTCCCGGGAGAAGAGCCCCAGCAGGAGGGGAACGGGCAGACAGATGCCCGACCACTCGTGGACGGTGACCATCAGGTGACGCCGGCCGACGGCCTGGGCCAGTGGTGCGATGTACAGGCAGGCGGCGGTGACCAGGCAGAGCAGCATGAGCCAGCCGGTCGCCCGGTGGACCAGGCGCTGGGCCCGGCCGAACCTGCGGACCCGGTCGGTCCCCTCAGACCGCGCCGCCGCGGTCGGCACCGTCGAGCCAGCCGTCGACCGCATATCCGCGCTCCTCCCAGTAGCCGGGGACGACCTCGTCGGTGACCGAGATACCGGACAGCCACTTGGCCGACTTGTAGAAGTACATGGGGGCCACGTAGAGCCGTGCCGGTCCCCCGTGTTCGTGGGTGAGGGGTTTGTCCTGCATCCTGAGCGCCACCAGCACGTCCGAGCGGCGCGCCTGTTCGAGGCTGAGGCTTTCGGTGTAGGCGCCGTCGAAGCAGGTGAAGCGGACGGCCGCGCCCTCGGAGCGCACTCCGGTGGCGTCGAGGAGGTCCGACAGCCGCACGCCCTCGAAGGGCGTGTCGTTGACGCGCCACCCGTCGGTGCACAGGACGTCCGCGACGATCCGCGTCTGCCGCATGGCCCGCAGTTCGGGCAGCGTGAAGGTTCTCGGCCGGTCGACGAGGCCGTCTATCCGCAGTTCGTAGGTGGTGTCGTTCTTACGGGGCACCGAGCCCACGACGCTGTAGTAGCGGAACCCTCCGGGGTTGGGGAGCAGGCCCGTCAGGCCCGTCGCGTCGACCTGGGAGGCGGCGCCCAGGAACCCCTCCCAGCCACGTTGCAGGTACGGGGCGGTCGCGAGGCCCGCCGCACCGGCGGCGAGCATGCCCAGCAGGGCGCGGCGCCCGACCGGCGCCCCGTCCGGGCTCCGCTTCGGCTGTTCTGCCATGTCGAGTGGTCCTTCGCGATGGGGGCACCGGGCCACGCGGACCGACGATGCACCGGCAGCGTACGTAACCTGTTCAAGCGGTGACGATCATGGCATGGTCATTCGTCGACCGTCAACGGTCACCCCTTCATCCAGGCCTGTTGGAGATGTAGTTCACAGGAGCGGACGTCGGTCACACCATCACGGAGCGGCCTCACCGCACACCTCGATCACCTGTCAGAATAGTGACGGCAGTCACGACTGTGCCGCCCCTGACCCGCACCTGACGCCGACGCGGACGCCAGGCCGTTCGGTCAGGCGGCGACTTCGAGGACGACGCGGAACCGCGCCTTGCCGGAGAGCATCCGCTCGTAGGCGTCCATGGCCCGCTCGAAGGGCATCGTCTCGATCGAAGGGCGGACGCCGTGGGCCAGCGTGAAGCCGAGGTTGTCCTCGTTCTCGATCGACGAACCCGTCAGGCTGCCGACGATGCTCCGGGTACCGAAGATCAGGTCGGGGGTGGAGACCGACATCGGGTCGGGCGCGGCACCCACGACGACGAGCTTCCCGCCGGGCGCCAGACCGCGCAGCAGGGGGTTCATCGACGCGCCGCTCGACGCCGTGGCCACGACGAGCGAGGCACCGCCCAGGCCGGCGAGGGCCGCGCCGGGGTCGGTCTCCGAGCTGTCGATGTACTCATGAGCTCCCAGCTCACGGGCGAGCGGCTCCTTGTCCTTGCCGCGGGCGACGGCGGCGACCCGGTAGCCGAGGCTGCGCGCGTACTGGAGGGCCAGGTGCCCCAGCCCCCCGATGCCCTGCACGGCGACCAGGCTGCCCGCCCGGACGGAGTCCTGCTGGAGCGCGGAGAAGGTGGTCAGTCCGGCGCACAGCAGCGGGGCGGCCTCGGCCGCGGACATGCCGTCGGGGATGCGGACCAGTCCGCTGGCACGCGCGTAGGCCACCTCCGCGTAGCCGCCGTCGACGTTCGTGCCGGTCTGCCCCTGGTCGAGGCAGTTGACGAAGTCGCCCCGGCGACATGGCTCGCACTCCCCGCAGTGTCCGTTGAGGAAGCCGACACCGACGCGGTCGCCGGGGTGCCAGGCGGTGACGCCCGGCCCCACGGCGTCGATCACGCCGACGATCTCGTGTCCGGGCACGAGCGGGCTCGACGGGTCGGCGCGCAGGCCCTCCACGGCAAGGACGTCGGTGTGGCAGACGCCGCAGGTCTGCACCCGGAGCCGGACATGGCCGGGCGCCGGGTCGACCAGCTCACGCTCGACCAGCCGGAGGCTGTGGACTCCGGTGGCTTCGAAGGCCCGGTAGGTGGTGGACATGGAGGCTCCCTCGGTACCGCCCGGCCGGCACGGGCCGGCGGGCTCTCTTCTTGCGATGGCGGTTCAATATGACCAGTCGTCTTAATTGACGTCAAGTCCGAGCGGGCAAGGATGCGCGAGCCCGCGACGTACCCTTGACAGTGATCAAGACGACCGGACATATTGATCGGGAGGTGATCGGGATGGCACGCGCATCGAAGCGCGAGGAGATTGCGCAGGCGGCACTGGAGCAGTTCCGTACCCGGGGCTTCAACGCCACCGGTATCAGCGACATCACCTCGGCCGCCGGCGCCCCGAAGGGTTCTTTCTACAACCACTTCGCCAGCAAGGAGGACAGCGCCCTGGAGGCGCTCGGCCGCTATGCCGTCGGCCTGCGCTTCGACATGCTCGACATGCCCGGCCCTCCGCTGGAACGGCTCCGGGCGCACTTCGAGTTCATGGGCTCGGACACCGTGGACAGCGGCTTCGCCCGCGGGTGCCTGGTCGGGAACTTCGGTGCCGAGGTGGCCGACCACTCCGAGGAGATCCGCTCGGCGGTCCGGCGCGGCTTTCAGCAGTGGGCCTCGCACATCGAGCGGGTACTTGCCGAGGCCCGGGAATCGGGCGACATCAGCGCCTCGCTCGACCTGCCGGCGACCGCGCTCTTCGTTCTCAGCGCCTGGGAGGGTGCCCTGATCGCGGCCCGCGCCGACAAGTCCTCCGCCCCCTTGGACGCGTTCTTCCACATCGTCTTCGACGTCGTGCTCCGCTGAGCCCGCGGGTCACGAACGAGCAGCGCCCCGACACCGTGCGGTGTCGGGGCGCTGCTCCTCGTGGCCGTCCGGCTTCGCGCCTACGACTGCGGGCGACTGCTCCAGATGACGCTGCGGTCCTCGTATTCGAGGTCGGATGCGACCGGGTCTTCTCCGCCGCGCTCAGCGGTGACGCTTCGGCACAGCACGAACCCCGATCCGCTCTCGGACCGAAGGACGACCGGCAGATAGAGCTCTCTGCGCGACGGGGCGATTCCGGAGAATCCGAGAATCTCCTCGGCTTCGGTGGTGCTCGCGGCACAGAGTTCGATCGACTTGTAGTGCTGGACCAGCTGCATGGCGCTCACCCCTTCGAAACGCAGGTCCAGACATACGGTGTCCACGCTGTCGGGAACGGCCCGAAGGAGCAGCTGGGAGTGCCCGACGCCGTACCGCCAGACCCTGAAGGTCCGATCGGACCTGAACATCACAGCCGAACTCACGGCCGCTCTCGGGCCGTTATTTGAAGGGGTTGGCATCTACCTTACCTCCCTTGTACCAGGTGATCCTGTCCCACGCCTCCGGAGACTGACTGACCTTGTAGAGCTCCCAGTTCGTCAGTTTCTCGAAGCCGCTCGGATCGACCGACTTGCCCGCGCGGGCCGCGGCGACGGGGTCCGTGATCCCGTCCAGGTTGAACGAGATCTTCGCCGTGGACTCCGAAGAAAGGTACGCCTCGAACTTCTTGTACCACGGGCCATTGCCAGGCCAGTCGTGATAGGTCAGGGCTTCGCGTTCCATGGCGAACTCGTCGAGGGCCCATTCGTTCTCGCCCACCGTCTGCAGGCCGAGAGCGATGTGTTCGCACACGGAGCCCGAGTTGTGCACCAGGACCGGGGTACCGCCCGCAAGGACGTAGTACGTGTGGAGGTCGTCGACGGTGAGGTTGTAGGCCGAGTGCAGCCGGTGATAGCGGTGGACGCTGGCCACGACGACGGTCCGGCCGTCGCTGGTGCGCAGGGTCTGGCCGGGCTCGAGGTCGCCGGCGTCGATCCAGTGGTGGGAGCCGGGCGACCAGAAGGGGTGGTGCCGGGTGGCGGTGATCCGTGCGTCGCCGGCGTCGATCGTGATGTCGGCGAAGTCGGTGTCGTCCGGCGTGTAGATCGTGTCGGTGACGGTGCGGCCTTCGGTGCGGCCGCTTTCGGGATCGGTGGCAAGGACCGCGTCGTCGATCCGGACGTCCTGGATCTGCTTGGTCGTTCCGTCTGCCATCAGCACCCGGGTGGTGCCGGGGAAACTGTTGCGCTCGCACGTCTTGCCCAGGATCTTGCCGATCTTGGCGGCAAGCCCGGCGAGGGCCTCGTTGGACAGCCCGTCGAGGGCGCGCAGCGCCTTCCAGGCGTCCGCGTAGCCGATCCCGGTCCTGGCAGCGGCGTCGAGGGCCTTGACGGCACGCGCGATCGGCGCGAGCGCGCCTTCGAGCGGGACGTACGTGGCGAGGCTCCAGGCACAGGCGGACTTGTCGCCGTGCCAGCAGTCCAACAGGTCCTCGGCGAAGAAGGAGAACAGGATCGATCCGGCGACATCACCGAAGAGGCTCTGCCATCCGGCGCGGACGATGTCCTTGCCGGAGAACTCGTGCGTCCAGCCGTCGATCTTGATGTTCTTCAGCGTCGCCCGCTTGAGGAACTCCCACGCCTGCTTCGGGCATCCGTCGGCCGTGGCCTGGGCCTGGTCGTCGGTGCACAGGTAGATGTCGGCCTCGTAGGTGACGACCAGGTCGAACGTCGCGTCACAGCCCACGAACGCGGCGTCCGGCATCCCCGGGCAGGTCCCGATCTGCCGGGAGCTGACGATCTGCACGGTGGACTCGTCCGGCACGGCGAACACGCCCGGGATACCCGTGCCGGTGCCCTGGGACGCCTCCTTGTTGGCCTCCCCCCGTTCCGTCCGGTCGGCCGCTTCCTGAGCTTGTCTGGCGTACTTGTCCGCGTCCTTCGCCGCCTGTTCGGCCTCGGTGGCGGCGGCGTCGGCGCGATCGGCCGCCGCGCGGGCGTCCTTGGCGGCCTGCTCGGCCTGGCCGGCCGCGGAGCGGGCCGCTTCGGCGTCCAGTTCGGCGGCGTCGGCGGAGTCGCGGGCGTCCTTGGCGTAACCCTCGGCGTTGCCCGCGGCCTTGTCGGCGGCTGCCGCGTCCTCGGCGGCCTGCTGGTCGTAGCCGATGGTCCGGGCCAGTGACGCCTGCGCCGCGGCCGCGGCCTTCGCGGCGTCGGCCGCGTAGCCGAGGGCGTCCTTGGCGTAGGTGCGGGCGTCGGCGGCGTACTGGGCGGCGTTGGCCGCGTGCTGGTAGGCCTCCTTGGCGTCGCCCTTGGCCTGGTCGGCGAGGTTCTTCGCCGCGTCGGCCTCGGCGGCGGCGTTCTTGGCGTGCGCGTCCGCGACGGCCTGCTGCTGCTCGGCGATCGTCTTCGACGACTGCCCCGTCAGCACCACCAGACCGGCGGCCGAGTCCGTGTCCACGTACGGCGAGCCGAGTTCCACGGCGTCGTTTGCCGGCGCGGCGACCTGCTGGGCCGACTTGCCGGCGTCGACGGCCGCCTGCGCGGTGACGTGGGCGAACCCCGCGGCCTTCGCCGCCGCCGCGAGCGCGTTGCCGGCCTCCTTGCCGGCGCTGTCGGCCTGGGCCCGGGCGTCCTTCGCGTGCTGCTCGGCCTCGTCGGCCAGTTTCACCGCCGCCGTCGCCTCGGACGCGGCATGCTGTGAGGCCGCGATGGCGTCCGCCACGGCGCTGGTGGCCGTCTTCACCGCCGAGTCCGCCCTCAGCTTGGCGGCTTGCGCCGCGTCCGCGTCAGAACGGGCACGCTTGGCCGCGGCTTCCGCACGCGTCGCCGCGGCGTCCGCGTCGGCCGCGGCCTGCGTGGCGGCGTCCGCCTCCGAACGGGCCCTGCCCGCCGCGGCTTCGGCGTCGTCAGCCGCCGTGTCCGCCTGGTTCGCCGCGGCACGAGCCGCGTCGGCAGCGTCACCGGACTCGAGTTTGTCGGCGTAGGCCTGCTTCGCGTCGGCCTTGGTGCGCGCCGCGTCCGCCCTCTGTTCGGCGTCCCACGCGTCGTCGCGCATGTCCCGGGCGTGGTCCTTGGCCGTGACCGCGTCGTCCCGCCGGTCCTCGGCGGTCTTCTCGGCGGCCTCGGCACGATCCTTGGCGTCCTTCGCCTTCGCCGCCTCGGACTCGGCGTTCTTGCGGTGCTCCAGGGCCTCGGCCCGGCTGGCGGCGGCGTTCTCCTTCTCCGCCTCGGCCGTCTTCTCCTCGGCCTCGGCCGCGAGGCGCTTGGCGTGCGCGTCGGCGGCGGCCGCCTTCGCGTCGCCCTCGGCCTTCACCGCCACGGCGAGTTGGGCCTCCGCGGTCTCCTTGTCCTTCTTGGCGTTGTCGCGATGGACCCTGGCCGCATCGGCCGCGGCCTTGGCCTGCAACTCGGCCGCCTCCGCGGCCTTCTTGCGGAACTCCGCGTTCGACTGCGCCGCCTGTGCCAGGGCGCGCTGCGTGATGGTCGCGCTGTCCCCGGCCGCGGCGCGCGTTGCGGCCTCCGCGGTCTCGCCGGCCTTCTCCAGCGCCTGGAGGGCGGCGGCCGCGCCCTTGATGACCTGGTCCTTCTGCAAACCGACCAGCAGACCCCGGCCCCGCGGAGCACCCGCCGCGTCGGCGATGGCGTAGGCGGCCTGGAGCGCGGTGTCCGACGTGGTCGCGGCCTTCTGCGCCGTGGCCAGCTGCGTCCTGACCACGGCGAGCTGCTTCTTCGCCTCGGCCTGCGCCGCGGTGACGGCCGCCTTGGCCTTGTCCACGTCGGCCTTGGCGGGCGCGCTGCCGGTGTGGGTCTTGGCGACGATCCGGAACTTCTGTGCCGCGGAGCCGTTGCACGCCGACGAGACGGCGTCCTTGCTGTTGTCGAACGCCGGCAGATGCAGGCACTTGCCGGACGCCGCGTTCACCAGCGGACCGGCGTTGCGCACGTCGAACTTCCACTGCTGGGCCTTGGCACTGCCGCAGTCGCGGATCTGGATCTTCGTGCCGTCGGCGGTGCCGCCGTTCAGTACCTCAAGGCACTTGCCCGAGTTGGGGTTGCGCAGGGTTCGGCCGCCGTCGTAAGTGGCCCACATCTGCCACTTCTGGCCGGCCCCGGCGTTACAGGTGTAGACCTGCACGGGGGTGCCGTTGGTCTTGCCGGCACCCTGGACGTCGAGGCACTTGCCGGCCGCGCCCGGCACCTGGATCTCCAGCTCGCCGTCGCCGATCCAGTTGAAGCCGCCCTCGGTGTAGTAGTCCAGCCAGCGGGTCGAGTAGTCCGCGATCCACGACTGCCCCAGCAACTTGCCCAGCGCGAACGTGCCGTCCCGCAGGGCCGTGCCGGCGCTGCTGGAGGCGGCAAGGACCTGGTTGCGCTGGGTGGCCTGCGAAGTGATCTCCTGCTGCCACTCGGCGGACGCCTGCGCCACCTCCTTGCCCAGTACACGGTCGGGGTCGATCGGGTCGTGCCAGGCGCACGACGCGAACCGGGTCTTGAGGTCCTCCACCGCGATACGGAACTCCGGGGTGTCCGGCGTCGGCGCGGTCGTGGGGAAGCCCCCGGAGGCGAGGAAGACACGGGCGTCGTCGGCGAACACCCGCGGGACGAAGATCTCGTTCGGGACCGGGTCGCCGGAGTTCTTCTTCCACAGCTTCCAGGCCTCCTGCTCCTGGCTCGTCCCGCCGTTGGTGTACAGCGGGTCTCCGACCGCGAGAGCGGCCTTCTTCGCCTGGTCGTCCGCCTGCGGTGACGGGTCGTAGAAGGGGGACAGCAGGTCGATCGACTTGAAGTACGACTGGAAGAGCCAGGGCAGCAGCCCCGTCTTGTCGAAGAGGTTCTCCTTCTCGGGGGCCCCGGGATAACTGTCCAGGCCGCTGACGGCGTTGCCCCATGCCTGACGGGTGTCGTCGGTCTTCTTCACCCAGGCGTCGGAGTCGTCGTGGTCCTTCTGCAACGCCTGGGCGAACGCGCCGGTGCCCCAGGTGCGGTCCGCCTTCTGGTGCAACTGGTCCGCCGGCAACGGCAGGGAGGCAGCGGACAGGCCGTACATGTTCGGCCCGCCCCTGCGCAGCCCGTCGGCCATCAGACACTGGTCGAACCGGAGTTGCTCGGCCGCCTTGGCGTCGTACCCGTCGTAGGAGTCGGCGGCCGGAGCGGTGCGCGGGTCACCGGCGACGGCGGAAGCCGGCTGTACCGCCCCGGTCACCAGAAGAGCGAGGGAGAGGACCGCGACGACCGGAGTCGCCAAGCCCGCCATCCATCTGGGGCGTCCGAATTGCCGGCGTATAGGTCTACGCAACACGCGTATCCCTCTCTGTTGGGGTGGCTGCTTCAGGCGCACTCCTGGGAGGGACAGCTCGGGCCCGCGCATGGGCCCTCACATGGTGGTGGCGCTCCCCCCCGTGGACACGCCGAGCACTCCCGGACAAAGGGACTGGTCAGGTCCGTCCAGGAGCGGACGCCACCATAGACATACGGCTGATTCCGATGGCAAGGACGTTAGGGCCAGGGGTAGTTACTGTCGGTAGCCTCGGCGCGGCATGGAGGGGCCGGACGGATCCTGTGCGCAGCCTGTGAGCAACACTTACCGGCCCCTCACCGATTTCACACCCACACCACCCTCCGTAACCTTGAGATCAACATCACAGACGCGGCGAGGACCGTGCCGGGGCGCAAGGCCGCGCCCGTCACGGGCCGTTGGGGCCGTGCTCACCCCGCGCCCCTCCGGCCACGGCCACACCGTGGAAACCAAGTGCGGGCCTGCCGTGGGCCACGGCAGGATGGGTGCATGGAACAACCGCTTGACGTGCCTGAACTCGCCGCCGGTGCCGGCTTCGTGCTGCGGCGATGGCGCCTTTCTGACCTTCCGTTGGTCCGCGAGGCGTCGGAGGACGACTACATCCCGTTGATCACGACGGTGCCCTCGCCCTACACCGAGTCGGCAGGCGTCGCGTTCGTCGAACGGCAGTGGGGCCGGGCGACCACGAGGGCCGGGTACACGTTCGTCATCGCGACCTCCGCCGGCCGGCCGGTCGGCCAGGTGGGACTGTGGTTGGACACCCTCGAACAGGGCCGTGCGTCGCTGGGCTACTGGGTCGTCAAGGCAGCGCGTGGCCAGGGAGCCGCCGTGGCCGCCGTCAGCGCGGTGGCCGGCTGGGCGCTGCGGGATCTGCGGATTCCCCGGCTCGAACTGTGGGTCGAGCCCTGGAACACGGCGTCCGTGCGAACCGCCGAGCGTGCGGGATTCCAACGCGAGGGGCTGCTGCGCGGGTGGCAGCGGGTCGGGGACGAACGCCGGGACATGTTCATGTACTCACTGCTGAACAACGAGCTGTGACGCCGTTGGGCCTGCCGTCGGAAGTACCCGGCATCCGGGACCGGCCGGTGATGCCACGACACCGCATGGCCGGACCCGAGTCCGGCAGCTCGGCGCACCGGTTCACGCCCACCGATCGGATCGGCTCCTCGCCGGATCGTCTGTGACACCTGTGGATAGGGTTACGGCATGTACACACGGGGGCGCAGGCTCAGATTCACAGCGGTGTCGGCCATGGTCGTACTGACCCTGACCGGGTTCTCGTCGACCCACGGCCACCGAAGCCGCAGCCATCACGGCGGTGACGGTGGCGGTTGCAGCAGTTCCCGGCAGGACCACGACAGTTCGACGCCGGCCTCCGGCGGCGACGCCACCCGCCGTTCGCGGCCGACCCGCGCTTCCACCCCGACGCCGTCCTCCTCCGGCGCCACCGCCCGGCCGCAGAAGGACGGCACCGCTGTCCTCGTGCACTGCGCGAGCCCGGAGGACCCCTACGCCACCGTCGAGGTCAGGAACCCGAACGCGAGCGAGAGCCTCTTCACCGTGAAGATCACCTTCAAGGACGGGTACGGCGGCACCATCATCAAGACCTCCGACCAGACGTACGTGTCCGCGAAGGGCACGGCGACCCTGCGCGTGGCCGTCGCCGGCACGGGACGCGTGGACGACATCGAGCACTGCGAGGTCAACCCCAAGGCGGCGGTCGACCGCTAGGGCCTGTCGTTCGGATCATGCCGCGGGCGCGGGGTCTGGCACGCACGTCTGCGGCGTTGTCGTCGGGCGCGGGCTGCCCACCGGTGGCAGTCCTCCTGCGGTGTTCCGACCGGGTACGGCGTGGCCTCCACCGCTCAGAAGGGCGGTGGAGACCACGCCGTAGCACGGGAGTTCACGGCGGCGGGAACAGATCCGTCACTTGATGCCCGTCGTGGCGATCCCCTGGACGATCTGCCGCTGGAAGACCAGGAAGACGGCGACGAGCGGGATGAAGCCGAGGACCGAGGAGGCCATGATCTCGGCGTACTGGGGGCTGCTCGGGTCCACCAGCGAGGCGAGGCCCACCGGGATGGTCTGGGACCTGGTCTGGCTGAGGACCAGCAGTGGCCACAGGAAGGAGTTCCAGGAGGTGATGAAGGTGAGAATCGCGACCGTGGAGACGGCCGGGCGGCAGATCGGCATGCAGACGTTGGCGTAGACCCGCCACCAGCTCGCGCCGTCGATACGCGCCGCCTCGATCAGCGCGGTGGGGATGCCGCGGAAGAACGAGTGGAAGACGAACACCGAGATCGGTGCCGCGACCGACGGCAGGACCAGCGCCCAGAACGTGCCGAGCAGATGGAACGACCGGTACTCGATGAACTGTGGCAGCACCAGCGCCTCGGTCGGCAGCATCAGGCCGGCCGTGACGACGGCCATGACCAGGGCCCGGCCCCTGAAACGCAGGAAGGCCAGCGCGAATCCGGCCATCGAGCAGAAGGCCACCGTGAAGATCACGGCAAGGACCGAGATCACCAGGCTGTTGAGGTACCAGGTGCCGATCGGGTGGCTGTCCCAGGCGGTCGAGTACGCGTCCAGCGACCAGCCGCCGGCGAAGATCGACGCAGGGCTCTGGGTGATGGCGGCGTCGTCGCGCAGCGAGGTGATCAGTGCCCAGACGAAGGGCACCAGCCAGATCAGGGCGAACAGGGTCAGGCACACGGCGCAGAGCCGGTTGAAGAGCTTGGCGCCGTTGACCGCGCCCTTCGGCTCGGCGGTCCGCGGCTGGGTGATGGTGGTCAAGGGGTCCTCCGCTCAGGCCGCGCTGCCGGTCGCGCGACGGCGCCGCAGCCCGTACCAGGCCGCCGAGATCGCGACGATGATGACGAAATACACCATGGTGGCGGCAGCGCCGTAGCCACCGCGGTAGGCGGTGAAGCCGGTGTCGTAGATGTACTCGATGACCGGTCGGGTGGACTGGTTGGGTCCGCCGCCGAGCAGCTGGTAGATCTGGTCGAACACCTTCAGCGAGGCGAGGATCTGCAGGATCAGCACCAGGCTGGTGGTCCGGCCGAGCAGCGGCACCGTGATGTGGCGGATCTGCTGCCAAGGGCTCGCGCCGTCGATCGCCGCCGCCTCGTAGACGTCCGCGGGGACGTCCTGGATCGCGGCGGTGTAGAGGACGAAGTTGAAGCCGAACGTCCACCACACGGTCATCAGCACGACGGCGGTCCAGCCGCCCGAGGTGCTGCCGATGAAGTCCGGTACCGGTAGTCCGACGGCGTCGAAGACCTTCGGGATGAGGCCGATCTGCGGGGTGTACATCCACAGGAAGACCAGGGTGACGACGGAGGACGGCACGACGTACGGCACGAAGAAGGCGATGCGGTAGAAGAGCCGGCCGCGGCGTATCCGCGAGGCGAGGACGGCGACGCCCAGGGCGAGGATCACCAGCGGGGGCGTGGTCAGCAGGGTGAAGAGCACCGAGTGCCACATGCTCTCCCAGAAAAGGGAGTCGGTGAGCACCTCGTGGTAGTTCGACAGGCCGACGAAGTCACCGAGGCCGCTCTTGACGGTGGTGGTGTTGAAGAAGCTCAGGACCACGCCGACGAGCAGCGGGCCGACCAGGAACAGCAGGTAGACGACGAGGAAGGGGGCGGTGAGGAGTCTGCCCGCCCGGCCTTCGGAAGGGGAGGGCCGGTCGGCGGTGAGGTCGGTGCGTGATGCGGCTCGGGCCGGTCGCGCCGGGACGACGGTCGTCATGGTGACTGCCTCCTACTTCATCGTGACCGGCGGTCGGGACGTGGTGTACCGCTTCAGGGCGGAGCGCATCGCGGCGGCCATGCCCTTGGGCGTGATCCGCCCGGCGAGCGCCTCGATGACCGTGCCGCCGATCACGCCCTGGAAGTCCGAGCCGGCGCCGGTGTACCAGGCCACCGGGTCGTACTGGGCGTTGAACGCGGCCTCGACGTAGTTGTGCTGCGGTGACTGCTCGAGGAACGCCTTGCTGCGCTGCGTCGGCAGCCAGGCCGGGATGTGTCCGCCCTCGGCCCACACCGCGCTGCTGTCCAGGAGGCTCCTGACGAACTTCGACGCGTCGCGGGTGCGGGTCTCGTTGCCGCGGTCGTTGCGCGGCAGGACGAGGGCGTGCGAGTCGGCGTACGCCACCGGCTTCGCGCCGAGCAGCGCCGGGAACGGCACGACGTTGAACTTCAGGTTCTTGACCTGCCGGTACGTGGGGATCTGCCACTCGCCGTCGAAGAGGAAGCCGGCTTTGTTGGTGCTGAAGAGGACGTTGGCGCCGGCTCCGGTGAGGTTCTTCGGCATCAGGTCCGGACCGGTCAGGCTCTGCATGAAGGCGACCGTCTCCTGCATCGCCTCGTCGTCGATGGCGATCTTCGTGCCGGAGTCGGTGACGATCGGGCCGGCGAGTCCGGAGTAGATCATGCTGAAGAAGCGCCAGGCCGTGGACGGGTCGGCGGTGATCGACATGACCGAGCCGTACTGGGCTCCGCCCGCGTCCTTCATCGCCTTCACCGCGTCGACGAAGTCCTCCTTGCCCTTGAGAGGCACGAGGTCGTCGCCCGCGGCGTTCAGCAGCCCGGCCTTGCGTGCGATGTCCACGTTGTAATAGAGGACGAAGGGGTGCGTGTCGAGCGGGACCGCGTACACGGTGCCGTCCACGGTGGCCTTCTTCCAGGCCGCCGGGGTGAACTTCTCCTCGGTGACACCCAGCTCGCCGAGGGGGGTCCGCTCGATCGGTTCCAGCAGGCCGGAGGCGGCCAGCAGCGGAAGCCGCGAGAGGTGGGTGATGCCGACGTCCGGCGGCGTGCCGCTCGCGGTGGCCAGTGCGAGCTTCGTGTAGTACGGATTGCCCCAGCCCAGGACGGTCGCCTCGACCGTCGTGCCCGGGTTGGCCTTCTGGAAGGCCTTCTCCATCAGCACCATGTTGGCGCCGTCACCACCGGTGAAGAGGTTCCAGAAGATGACATCCGCCGTGTCCGGTTGCGAGCCCGTCAGACCGGACGCGAGCGGGGAGGAACACGCCGCGAGCCCTCCGGTCAGGGCAAGGCCACCACCGAGGGCAAGAAACCGCCGGCGCGCCATCGCTCCGCTCATAGGGGTATTCACCTCGTTAATTCGATGTGAACTCGATGGCGCAGACCCTCGCACACGATTTGCAACGATGCAATAGACGGTCGGGAAGAAGTCCCCGGGGCCCGCTGCCACCGCCACGGATCACTCCGGTGCGGGCTCGCGCACGGGCTCGCGGCGCGAGGACTCCCGCACGACCAACCGGTACGGCGTGGCCTCCTGGGTGGCCGCCACCACCGCCCCCACCTGCGCGCCCTCGCCCGACGCGGCCTCACCGGACTCCCCCGAGGCCTGCATCTGCTCCTCCAGCAGGGCCAGCGAGCGCTCGGCGATGACGTCGAGATCGGGGGCGACGGAGGTGAGCGGCGGGTGGGTGTAGGCGGACTCCTGGACGGCGTCGATGCCGACGACGGCGACGTCCTCGGGCACCCGCACCCCGGAGGCGTCCAAGGCCCGCAGCGCACCGACGGCGAGCGCGTCGTTGAAGGCGAAGATGGCATCGGGCAGCGGTCCGTCGCCCTCCAGCAGCTCGCGCACGGCCACGTAACCCTGCTCCCTGGTCCAGTCCTCGACCGGTACGACCAGCCAGTTCACCCGCCGCACCCGGGCCGCCGACATCGCCTGCTCGTAGCCCTCGGTGCGCTGGCGGCCGTTCTCGCTGCCGTTGCGGCCGAGCGCGACGATCCAGCGGCAGCCCTGCTCCAGCAGGTGCTCGACCGCGGTGCGCGCGGCCGCCACGTTGTCGATGCCGACCCGCGGGAACTGGTCACCGACGCTGTGCTCACCCAGCATGACCAGCGGAAAGTCTGGCTTCTTGGCGGCGATGTCGGTGGCGGGCAGGGTCAGCGCGCTCAGCAGCACACCGTCGGCGACATTGGTCAGACCGCCCTCGATGATCCGTCGTTCCACCTCGCTGTCGCCCGCGGTCGACTCGACGAGCACCGTGATGCCGCGCCGGCCCGCGGCCCGGATCACCGCCTGGGCCAGCTCGGCGAAGTACGGCTCGGCCAGGAACGGCACCGCGAGGGCGATGAAGCCGGTGCGGCCCGAGCGCAGGCCACGGGCCAGGTAGTCCATGCGGTAGCCCAGCTCGTCGAGCGAGCGCTGCACCTTGGCACGGGTCTCGGGGCTGACGTGCGAGAAGCCGTTGACCACGTTCGACACCGTCCGTACCGACACCCCGGCATGCTCGGCCACGTCCCGCATCCGCACCTTGGCCACTGGGGCCTCCTTCTTCCCGTCGTGCCGGCACTCGGAGCCCGCCGGGTGGCCTCATTCGGCGCCCGGCGGGCTCCCAGAGTCTGCCGCACCGGGGAGCCTCGACTCATCGTCCCATCCCACCCGGACCTTGCATCGATGCAAACGATCACTCATGATGGCAGGGCTTCGATCGTAGAAACGCCTATGCCGGGAATTCCGGAAAGAGGCAGGAGGAGGGTCCGTGAAGGCGAGCGAGCAGGACGGGACGTATCCGAGGCCGATCCTGCGGCGGGAACGGTGGCACAGCCTCGACGGTGCCTGGGAGTTCGGGTACGACGACGCCCGCGAGGGCGAGCGCGACGCGTGGTTCTCCGATGCGGCGACGAAGGCGTTCGACCGGGAGATCACCGTCCCGTTCCCGCCCGAGGCGCCCGCCTCGGGCATCGGGGAGACCGCCGCGCACGCGGTGGTCTGGTACCGCCGGCGCATACCCCACGAGGTCCTCGCCGTCGGCGGCGGCGACCGGTCGCTGGTGCACTTCGGAGCCGTCGACCACCGTGCGAAGGTCTGGCTGGACGGGCGGCTGGTGGCCGAGCACGTGGGCGGCCAGACGCCGTTCACCGCCGATGTCACCGACGCGATGCTGCCCGGCACCGCCGAGCACGTGCTGGTCGTCCGCGCCGAGGACGACCCGGCCGACCTCGCGCAGCCGCGCGGCAAGCAGGACTGGCAGGACCGCCCGCACGCGGTCTGGTACGAGCGGACCACCGGCATCTGGCAGAGCGTGTGGACCGAGACCGTCGCCGCTCGCCACGTCACCGACCTGGCCTGGTTCCCCGACCCGGCACGCGGTGTCGGGGCCGAGATCACCCTGGCCTCGGTGGCGGCCGGCCCGGTGAGCGTGGAGATCGTGCTGAGCCACGACGGCGAGGTGCTCGCCGAGTCCACCACCGCCGTCCGCACTCCGCGCGGCCGCGTCGACCTCGTCGTCCCGGCCCTGCGCAACGGCATCGACCGCGAGGATCTGCTGTGGAGCCCCGAGCGGCCCACCCTGATCGACGCGCGGGTCACCGTCCGCGACGCCGCCACCGCCGAGGTGCTCGACACCGTCGACAGCTACGTCGGCCTGCGCAGCGCCGGCGTCGGCCGGGGCACCTTCCTGCTCAACGACCGTCCCTACTACGTGCGTTCGGTCCTCAACCAGGGCTACCGCCCCGACACCCTCATCGCGAACTCCGGCACCGGCGAACTGCGCCGCGAGGTCGAGCTGATCAAGGCGATGGGCTTCAACGCGGTCCGTATCCACCAGAAGGCCGAGGACCCGCGCTTCCTGTACTGGGCCGACCGGCTCGGTCTGCTGGTGTGGGGCGAGACCGGCGCCGCGTACGAGTACGGCACCGAGGCCGTGGAGCTGCTCACCCGCGAGTGGCTGGACATGGTACGGCGTGACCGCAGCCACCCCTCGATCGTCACCTGGGTGCCGGTCAACGAGAGCTGGGGCTGCTCGGACATCGCCGACGACCCGGCGCAGCAGGCCTACACGGTCGCGCTCGCCAACCTCACCCGCGCGCTGGACCCGACCCGGCCGGTCATGTCCAACGAGGGCTGGGAGCACACCGACAGCGACATCATGGGCGTGCACGACTACTCCTCCGACCCCGAGCTGCTCACCCGTCGCTACGGTGACGCCGCCGGGTTCGAGGAACTGCTGGCCTCGCCGGGTCCGGCCGGGCGGACCCTCTCCCTCCACGCCCGGCAGACGGAGCGCTACCGGGCCGGTGAAGTCCCCCTGATGGTCACCGAGTTCGGCGGTCTGTCGGTGGGCGCCGAGGAGGACGAGTTCTCCTACACGCGGACCAGCTCGGACACGCAGTACGCCGCCCTCCTCGGTGACATCTTCGGAGTGCTGCACAGGAGCCCGATCGTCGCGGGCTTCTGCTACACGCAGTTCATGGACACCGCCCAGGAGACCAACGGCCTCCTCCGCACGGACGGTTCGCCGAAACTGCCGCTGGAGACGATCCGCCGTATCGTCACCGGCACCGGGACCGCCTCCGAGGAGAAGCCCGGGACGCCGGCCGTGGCCGACGGGGTGTAGCGGCCACGGCCCGTCCCCCTACCGGTACGCGACGGCCATGGCGGCGCGGATGCTCCGCGTGGGCGGGGTGATCCGCGGTACGTGGGCGTCGTCGTCCCGGTGCCAGACCGAACGGGTGAGGCGGGTGCCTCCCGCGCTGACCCGGCTCGGCGGTTCGTCCACGCCGAGGAAGGACACGGTCCAGCTGCGGCGGACGGCCTGCCCGGGGAAGGTTCCCCGGGCCGGGTCGATCGTCAGCGGCTGGGTGTCCTGGTGCTCGGTGCGGCGGATCCCGGTGGTCGCCGTACGTCCGGAGCGCGTGGTGCCGTCGTCCTCGCAGACGAGGTGTGGCGGGGCGGGGTGAAGGAGTCCCGCCCGACGGTGTTGGAGGCGGGGCTGTCCTCGAGGTGGCCGTCCCCCGCGTACTCGGTCCGGATCAGCGTCGGTGACAGGACTCGGAAACGGGCGTCCTGCACGGTCACGGTGGGGGGACGGGCGGGCCGGTCCGCGGCGGGATCTCGTCAGGGAAGCTGTCACAGCACTCTCCGTCTCCGGCCCAGCCACGTCTGGGCGACCACCACGACGGCGAGGAACGCCCCGCTGACGACCTGCTGGTAGGCCGAGTCGAGCGAGCCGATCTGGTTGATCACGTTCTGGATGACCTTCAGCAGCAGCACCCCGACGAGCGAGCCGCTGATGAAGCCGAACCCACCGCTGAGCAGTGTGCCGCCGATGACCACGGCCGAGATGGCCTCCAGCTCCATGCCGCTGCCGAGGATCGTCACACCGGACAGCAGCCAGGCCGCGTTGAGGGCGCCGGCGAGCCCGGCGCACAGGCCCGAGAGCGTGTAGACGGAGATCTTCGTACGGGCCACCGGTGCGCCCATCAGGGCTCCCGCGTCCTCGTTGCCGCCGACCGCGTACACGTACTGTCCGAACCTGGTCCGGCGCAGCACGACGGCACCGAGCACGAACAGCGCCACGGTGATCCACACGGGCACGCCGATGCCGCCCAGGGAGCCCTGTCCGAGGGTGGCGAAGAAGGAGTCCTTGTCGACGAGATACGTTCTCGAACCCTCGTCGGTGATGGCGAGCAGGATGCCCCGGGCGCCCAGCATCGCCGCGAGGGTGACGATGAACGGCGGCAGCCGGACATGTGCGATCAGTACTCCGTTGACCAGGCCGATCAGTCCGCAGCCGGCGAGCGGCAGCAGCAGGGCCACCGCCGTTCCGTACTGCGAACCCCAGGCGGCGAGGACGCCGCCGAGGGCGAACAGCGAGCCCACCGACAGGTCGATGCCGCCGGTGACGATCACGAAGGTCATGCCGAGGGCGACCACGGCGAGGAACGCCGAGGACAGCGCCATGTTCTCCAGGTTGTCGCCCGTCAGGAAGGTGTCGAAGCCGAACGACGCCACGGCCATGGCGATCACGAGGGTGACCAGGGCACCGTGTTGCTGAGCGAGCCCGCTCAGCCGCTCGGAACGGTTCGTGCGCCCGGGACCGGCGCCCTTGCGGCTCACGGTGTCGGACGGCATTCCGGCCTCTTCGGTCTGCGTGGTCATCGCCTGCCTCGTTCCCGGGCCGCGTAGACGGCGAGGACGATCACCACGGCCTGGGCGATCTGGGTCCACGACGGCGGCAGATCGTGCTTGATGAGGGTGGTGGTGAGCAGTTGGATGAGCGCGGCACCCGCGACGGTGCCGCCGATGCGTACCCGGCCGCCGCTGAGCGGGGTTCCGCCGACGACCACGGCGGTGATGGCGGACAGTTCCATCAGGGTGCCGAGGGAGGTGGGGTCGCTCGCGGCGAGGCGGGCGGTGGCGAGCACGCCGGCGATCGCGGCGAGGGCGCCGGAGGCGACGTAGACCACGACCAGGACCCGGCGGACCGGGAGCCCGGCGAGCCGGGCCGCCGGGCGGCTGTCGCCCACGGCCAGGACCTGCCGCCCGAAGGTGGTGCGGCGCATCACGAACGCGACCAGCACGGCGAGCGCGGCGGCGATGAGGACCAGGTAGGGCACGCCGAGGACGGCGCCGGAGCCGAGTGCCGCAAGGCCCGGGTCGCGTACGTCTTTCAGCTGGGGCAGCAGGACCAGGGCGAGTCCGCGTCCGGCGACCATCAGGGCGAGGGTGGCGACGATGGGCTGGACGCCCACGAACGCGATCAGCGCACCGTTCGCGAGGCCGATCACGGCGCCCGCGATCACCGCGATCAAGGTGGCGATCCAGGGCCCGTAGCCGAGGTAGAGCGAGAGCAGCGAGGTGGCCAGCGCCATCACGGAGCCCACCGACAGATCGACGCCCTCGGTGCCGATCGCCAGCGCCATGCCCAGGGCGACGATCAGGACGGGGGCGACCTGGACGGCCTGGGTGCGGAAGTTCTCCGCGGAGGCGAAGTGGGGGGTGAAGGCGAAGTTGAAGAGCAGCAGCACCAGGACGCCGGTGTACACGCCGTAGTCCTGGAGCAGGCGCAGCAGCCGGGCACGGTCCAGCGTGCCGCGCCCGAGGGTGAGTTCAGTCATCGCTCTCTCCAGCGGGTACGGCGGCAATGGCGCGCATCAGTTCGCCCTCGGTGACGGCGTCACCGGTCAGCTCACGGACCACGGCGCCGTCCTTGAGGACGACCACGCGGTCGCTGCCCTCGATCAGTTCCTCGGTGTCGGAGGAGATCAGCAGCACGGCGAGGCCGTCGTCGGCGAGTTCGTCGATGAGCGCCTGCACCTCGGCCTTGGCGCCGACGTCGATGCCGCGGGTCGGCTCGTCCAGGAGCAGGACCTTGGGGTGCAGGGCGAGCCAGCGGGCCAGCAGGACCTTCTGCTGGTTGCCGCCGGAGAGTTCGCCGACCTTCTGGTGGGCTCCGGAGGCCTTGATCCGGAGCCGTTTCATGAACGTCTCCACGATCCGGTCGACCCGGGCGTCGTCGACGAGGCCGAACCGGGACAGCCCGGGCAGCGCGGCGAGCGCGATGTTCTCGCGGACCGACAGGCCCGGCATGATGCCCTCGCTCTTGCGGTCCTCCGGCAGCAGGCTGATGCCGGCGCGGATCGCTGCGGCGGTCGAACCGGCCCGTACCGTCACGCCGGCGACGACGACCCGGCCGGTGTCGGTGGGCAGGGCCCCGGCGATGGCCTTCGCGGTCTCACTGCGTCCGGAGCCGAGCAGGCCGCCGAGGCCTACGACCTCGCCGGGGCGGACCGTCAGCGACACGTTCCGCAGGGTGTGGCGTGCCGTCAGATTGCTCGCGGTCAGGACGGGTTCGGCGTCGGTGTCGTGCGAGCCGGTGAACTTGGTCATGCCCTCCGCGCGTACCTCGCCGATCTCCCGGCCGAGCATCATGGCCACCAGCCGCAGCCGGTCGAGGTCGGCGAGCGGGCCGGTGTGCACGACGCGTCCGTCGCGCAGGACGGTGATCGTGTCGCAGAGTTCGTAGAGTTCGTCCATGCGGTGGCTGACGTAGACGACCGCGACGCCGCGCCCGCGCAGCATGCGGATCACCTCGAACAGGGTCTGCACCTCGCGTGGTTCGAGGGAGGAGGTCGGCTCGTCCATGATCACGACGCGGGCGTCGACGGCGACGGCACGGGCCAGCGCGACCATCTGCTGGGCGCCGACGCCGAGTTCACGCAGCGGCCGGTGCACGTCGACCCGGATGCCGAGACCGCGCAGTGCCTCGTCGGCCTCCCGGTGCATGCGCCGGAAGTCGATCAGGCCCAGCCGGTTCAGCGGTTCGCGGCCGAGGAACAGGTTGCGGGCCACGCTCATCAGCGGGACGAGGTTGACCTCCTGGTAGATGGTGGAGATGCCCGCCTGCTGGGCCTGCAGCGGCGTACTGAAACGGACCTGTTCTCCGCCGTACGTGACCTCGCCGCGGTCGGGCCGGTACACCCCGGTGAGCACCTTGATGAGCGTCGACTTGCCCGCGCCGTTCTCGCCGACGAGCGCGTGCACCTCCCCGGCGCGCGCGGTGAAGTCCACGTCGGACAGCGCGCGCACGCCGGGGAAGGTCTTGGACAGCTGGGTGACCGAGAGCACGTCAGTAGGCCTTGCCGAGGTCCGACTGTGCGTTGCTCTTGTCGTAGGCGCTGTCCTTGATGACGATGTCCTGCCCGACCTTCTCGCCCTTGGTGAAGGTGTCGAGGGTCTGGAAGGCGAGCGGCCCGAAGCGCGGGTTGGACTCGATCACCGCGTAGATCCAGCCGTCCACGATGCTCTGTACGGCGTTGCGGGTCCCGTCGATGGTCACGATCTTGACGTCGCCGGGCTTCTTGCCCGCACCCTTGAGGGCGTTGACGGCGCCGAGGCCCATCTCGTCGTTCTCGGCGTAGATCCCGGTGATGCCGGGCTTGGACTGGATGAGGTTCTCGGTGACCGACTGGCCCTTTTCGCGGGCGAACTCACCCGTCTGACGGAACACGATCTTCAGGCCGGGTGCCTTCTCCTTGATGCGGTCCTCGAAGCCCTTGGTGCGTTCGGTGGTCACGTTGTTGCCGGCCGCGCCGAGGAGGATCGCGATCTCGCCCTTGCCGCCGGTCGCCCGGATCATCTGGTCCGCGGCCCGCTTGCCCTGCTCGACGAAGTCGGAGCCGATGAAGCTCACATAGTCCTTGCAGGCCGCCGCGTTGATCTTGCGGTCGATGGTGACGATCGGGATGTGCTTGGCGGCCGCGGTGCGCAGCACCGGCTCCCAGCCGTCGGAGTTGAGCGGAGCGATGACCAGGAGGTCCGCGCCCTTGGCGATGAGGTCCTGGACGTCGCTGATCTGCTTGGAGAACTGTGACTGGGCGTTGGCGGTGAGCAGTTTGACGCCCTCCGCCTTGGCCTCGGCCTTGATGGAGGCGGTCTCCGCGATCCGGAAGGGGTTGGCTTCCTTCTCGGACTGGGAGAAGCCGACGGTGGCGCTCTTCAGATCGAGTTTCTGACCGCCGTAGGCGTCGATGGTGCAGGTCGGGCCGGAGGCGGTGCCGGGCGAGGCGACCACCTGGCCGGCGTCGTCCTGCTTCGAGGCGGAGGGTTTCGCGTCCGAGTCGTCCTCGGACTTGGTGCATCCGGTGGCGAGCGCGAGGCTCGCCACGAGGCCGGCGGCGAGAAGTGTTCGTGCGGAGGTGCGACGGGCAAGTGCGGTGGGCTTCATGAGTGTCCCCAAACGGCACGGCCCCGGAGCTGAGAGCGCTCTCGGGGAGGCTTGCTCTTGCGTCAACTCGGCGAGCTCGTCGTTCAGGGGAGGTTTTTACATCGTTGGAAGGGCCGTGTAAAGCCTTCCGTCCGAAATCTCGTCACCGCCGGCCCAAGGTGCTCTCCCGTTCGACGAGCTCGAACTTCGCGGTCAGTTCGCGTCCGCCGGGCTCCACGCGGCCCGACAGGCTGCGCAGCAGCGAGGCCACGGCCATCTTCGCGATGGCCTGCTTGTCGGGCGACACCGTCGTCAGGGTGACGGCACCGAAACGCCCTTCGGCGATGTCGTCGAAACCCACCACCGCCACGTCCCAGGGCACCCGCAGGCCCCGCTCGTGCAGCACCCGCATCGCCCCGATCGCGATCAGGTCGTTGAAGGCGAAGACGGCGTCCGGACGCACGCCGGAGTCCAGCAACTCGGCCATCGCACGCGCCCCGTCGTCCCGGTCCCAGCCGCCGACCGGCACCACCAGGCTGTCCGGGGCGGGCACCCCGGCCGCCGTCAACTCCGCCCGCCAGCCGTCCAGTCGCAGGTGGGCGGGCTGGTTCACGGAGTCGGTGCGCACACCGAGGTAGGCGATCCGGGTCCGGCCACGGCCCAGCAGATGACGCACCGCGCAGCGGGCAGCCGCCACGTTGTCGATCGCGATGTGGTCGAAGGGCAGGCCGTACACGCGCTCGCCGAGCAGCACCAGCGGTACGTCGCCGGACCGGCCGCGGAGGTCCTCGGCCTCCAGGGTCAGCGGGCTGAGGATCAGCCCGTCGATCACTCCGCCCCGGAATCCCTGGCTGACCAGGATCTCCTGTTCGCGCTCGCCCCGCGTGTGGTCGAGCAGGACGGTGAACTCGTGCTCCGCGGCCGCGTCGATCACGGCGCCGGCCAGCTCCGCGAAGTACGGGTTGCCGAGTTCGGGAACGGCGAGCGCGATGATGCCCGTCCGGCCCTTGCGCAGATGTCGCGCGGTCAGGTTGGGCCGGTAGCCGAGCTCGTCGATCGCCGCCTGCACCCTGGCGCGCATGGCCGGGGTGACGTGCGGATAGTTGTTCACCACGTTGGACACGGTCTTGATCGAAACGCCCGCGCGTTCCGCCACGTCCCTCAGGCTGACCCGCAAGGGATCTCCTCAGCGTCGATGAGTGCCTCGCGTCCCGGGGATTGTCATGCCCCTGGACAGAGGCCGAGAGCCGTGCTCTCATGCCAACTGCCGTTCCTTCCAACGTTGTACAGACTGAAGCAACGAGCCGCCACCCTTCCTCACCCAAGGAGGATTCGTGCGCATCAGACCTCTCGGACAGCGCCTCGCCCTGCTGCTCGCCGCGGCACTGGGCCTCGCCGGCCTCACCGCGGCACCCGCCGCCACCGCGGCCGACGATCCCGTGGAAGTCCACGGCCTCAAGGGCGAGTACTACACCCAGTCCGCCCCCGGCGCCTTCGACTTCGACAAGCTCAAGGCCACCGGGTTCGACCCGAATCTCGACTTCGACACCCTGGAGCCGCGGCTGAATTTCGCCACCGGCCAGTCGGACGACGTCAGCGTCCGCTGGACCGGGAAGATCGTCCCGGAGAAGACCGGGCCGACCACCTTCTCCATCATCGGCGACAACGGCTTCCGGCTCTGGGTCGGCGGGCAGTTGGTCATCGACCACTGGGTGGACGACTGGGACCGCGAACAGACCGGCCAGCCCGTCGAGTTGACGGCCGGCACGGCCTATGACATCAAGGTCGAGTACTTCGAGCACTACGGCGGCTCCAACCTCCATCTGCGCTGGACCCCGCCCGGCGGCGCCAAGACGGCCGTACCGTCGTCCGCGTTCCGCCTGCCCGACGGCTACGACTACGACGGGGCCGTCTCCACCGCGGTCCTGGCGAGCGGCCGTACCCTCGCCCTCGAGTTCGCGCAGCCGCTCGGCGCGCCGCCGGCCGGTCTCGGCGAGCATCTCGACGCCGTGATCGGGGGCGCCACCTGGCCACTGGGCGATGCCCGGCTGGACTCCGCCGACCCCCACAAGCTGCTGATCACGCTGAAGGAGCCCGTCGTCGGGAACAAGACCGGCACCGCGTCCGGTCTCGCCGACGTGCGCTACGACGGTCAAGGCGGCCTGACCGGCACGGATGGCAACGTTGTCGGATCCTTCTGGAGCAGCGGCGCCAACAGGTCGACGTACGAGTTGAGCACCAGATGGGCCGGCAAGGTCGGGCCGGACAACGCCCATCCCGAGTACCCACGGCCCCAACTCACCCGCGACGCCTGGCGGAACCTCAACGGCTCCTGGCAGTTCGCCGCCGCCGCGGCGGGAGAACAGCCGCCGGTGGGCAGGAAGCTCGGCGAGCGGATCCTCGTCCCGTATCCCGTCGAGTCGCAGCTGTCCGGGCTCGAACGGCACGAGGACCGGATGTGGTACCGGCGCACCTTCACCGTCCCGGCCGGCTGGAAGATCGGCTCCGGCAAGAGGCTGCAGCTGAACTTCGGCGCGGTCGACTGGCAGGCGCAGGTGTACGTCAACGGCACCAAGGTGGCCGAACACCAGGGCGGATACGACAAGTTCAGCGCCGACATCACCGACGCGCTGAAGCCCGGCCGCACCCAGGAGCTGATCGTCGGCGTCTACGACCCCACCGACGCGGCCGACGGCGAGAACCCGCCGGTCGGCAAGCAGCGACTGGATCCCAGCGGCATCTGGTACACGCCGACCTCCGGCATCTGGCAGACGGTGTGGCTGGAACCGGTGGCCGCCGACCACGTCGGCCGGCTCAAGCTCACCCCGGACGTCGGCGCCGGCACCCTCACCGTCGAACCGCAGGGCGTCCGCGACGGCCTGCCGGTCACGGCGACGGCCTACCAGGGCAAACGCAAGGTGGCCACCGTCACCGGCCGAAGCGGCGGGCCGCTGACCCTGCGCATCCGCAACCCGCGTCTGTGGTCGCCCGACGACCCGTTCCTCTACGACCTGAAGGTGAGCGTCGGAGCCGATCGTGTCGGCAGCTACTTCGGGATGCGGTCGATCGGGGTCGAGAAGGTGAACGGTGTCCCGCGCACCGTTCTCAACGGCGAGCCGGTCTTCATGATGGCCACCCTGGACCAGGGCTTCTGGCCGGACGGCCTGTACACCGCCCCGACCGACGAGGCGCTCGCCTACGACCTGAAGATGCACAAGAACATGGGCTTCAACGCCGTGCGCAAGCACATCAAGGTCGAACCCGACCGCTGGTTCTACTGGGCCGACCGGCTCGGTCTGATGGTGTGGCAGGACATGCCCGCGATGACGGCCGGAGTGAACCCGTCGGCCCCGGCGCGCGCCGAGTACGAGCGCGAGATGAAGCAGATGATCGACGAGCACTACAGCAGCCCGTCGGTCGTCATGTGGGTCACCTTCAACGAGGGCTGGGGCCAGTACGACATGGCCCGCATCGCCGACCAGGCCAAGTCCTGGGACCCGACCCGGCTGGTCAACTCCATGTCCGGACTCAACCTCGGCGAGGACGGCGGCACCGGCGACATCATGGACGAACACGGCTATCCCAGTCCGGCCCTGCCGCCCCACCCCGACGGCCGGCGTGCCCTGGTCAGCGGTGAGTACGGCGGCCTCGGCCTTGCCGTACCGGGACACGCCTGGTCGGTGCAGCAGTCATACGTCGACGTCGACCCGGCGGCCTACACCGACGACTACCTGGCCAAGCTCGCCGAGGTCCACGCGCTGGCCTGCAAGGGCGGCAACGGCGCGGTGTACACCCAGATCTCGGACGTCGAGGGTGAGCTCAACGGCCTGCTGACGTACGACCGCAAGGTGGTCAAGCCCGACGTCCAACGGCTCAGGAAGGCCCAGCAGGCGCTGATCTCCGACGCCTCACGGGCCACCCCGGCCGGGTGCTCCTGACACCCGCCCGGAATCGGCGAACGCCTCCCCGCGTCGCGCCGAGTCTCCTGCGCCATGAATGAAAGGGGTGCGGTCCGCCGTCGCCCCAACGACCGCGGACCCCACCCCGGGCGGGGAACCGGTTCCCCGGGCGGGTGTGGCCGGCCCGGGCGGGCCTCGGAACCCGCCCCCCCCCCCCCCGCGGGCTACCCCCC
>NZ_JBHZAN010000022.1:0-113739 GCF_042754285.1 Streptomyces sp. NPDC059224 | reverse complement strand
TCACGGGGGGGGGCCCGCCCGCCCCCCCCCCGCCGCCGCCCCGCACCCGGGACGGGGAACCGGTTCCCGGTCCGGGTTTGCCCGGCCCGTCAGGTCCTCGTCACCGGCACCCGCCACACCGGCGTCGTACCGCCCGCGCCGGAGCAGTCCCACTCCAGCCGGCCGCCGAGGTGCTCCGCGCGCTCCGCCATGTCGGTCGGACCGCTGCGGCGGCCCTCGGTCGTCGGTGAAGAGGACGGCGTCGGCGCGTGCGTGCCGGGCGGTGTCGGTGAGGGTTCGGGGAGGACGGCGACAGCGTGGTCGGTGATCTCCACGGGCACGCCGGTGTCGAGCAGACCCTCCGCGGGGACGCTCGGGCGAGGCCGAGCACCGGAGCCGGCTCCCGGCCACCCGTACCGCGCGGGACCGCAGACCCGTCCCCGCGTCGCCTTCCCGGGTCCGCAACCCGAAGATCGTCGACCTGGTGATCCTGGTGTCCCGTCCGGGTCGTCGACCGCGCGTGCCACGCGCTCCGGGCGATCTGCTCCTCGGTGACACCGGCGGTGTGGAAGGCGGACAGCGTCCAGAAGCACGGCCGCCTCCACGATGCTGTGCGCAGCCGGCCGGAGGCGGTGCACCCGGTCCCGGGGGCCACGGGTCGCGTCCGGCCGCGGCAGGCGTACGCGAACCCGCCGGGGCTCCTCAGAGGCTTCCCACCTGCTTCCTTTCGGGCACTTCGGGCGGGGTGGCACCGGCCGCTCCGGTCATCTGTCACGGTACCGGCCGACGGCCGGTGACCGCACGGGTTCGGGTACGACGCCGGGAACGGCACCCGGTGAGGCGGCACCCCGACGCGGAGCGGGGAAACGCGGCAGGCCCGTGGTCCGTACGGACCCGTGCCGGGGGCCGACCGGCCCTAGGAAAAGATCCGCCGCACGGGAGACAGTGACAACAGGAGCGGCACTGATCCCCCGCGGTGCCGCTCCGCACGTCCGCCCGCCGGCAGCGAGCGGTCCGCCACTCCCATGGAAGCCGTCATGGATCACGACCACCACGGGCCCGTCACCGCGGGCGAGCGCCGCCGCGTCGACCTCGACACCGACGAGGCGCTGCGCCTGCTCGGAAGTGTGTCCCTGGGGAGGATCGTCTTCACCCGGCACGCCCTTCCGACCGTGCGTCCGGTCAATCACGTCCTGGACGGCGGTGAGATCGTCGTCCGCACCCACGAGGGCGCCGACCTGAGCGCCTGTATACGGCGGGCGGACGGTCTCGGCGTCGTCGTCGCCTACGAGGCCGACAGCATCGACCCCGACACCCATCTGGGCTGGAGCGTGGTGGTGACGGGATACGCCCGCCTCGTCACCGACCCGGTCGAACTCGCCCGCTATCGGGCGATGGTGAGCCCATGGGTGGATCAGACCATGGACCTGGCGGTCCGTGTCCGTCCGGATCTTGTCTCCGGGGTCCTGCTCCGCGCGGACGGCCGCCCGGGCGACGTCTGAGCCGGGCCCGGGCGGCTCACAGCACCTAGCCGGGGACGATCAGACGGCGATCCGGCGTCCGGTGACCGCGGCCGGTTCGACGCGTATCCAGAGGTCACGCCCGCCGCCCGCCCACGGGGTGCTGAACGCCTGTTCGCCGAGCCGGCGGATCTCGTCCGGGTCGGTGACGGCACGGGCACGGCCGCGTACGAGCACGCTCCAGCCGCTGCTGAACGCGTCGTCGACGCGGTCGACCTCGAAGGCCACCGGCTGCCCGGCCGCCAGCGCCGGGGTGGCCCCGGTGGCTGTCCGGAAGACGATCGATCCGTCGACGACGCTGTAGTTGACCGGTACGACGACCGGGCCCGTGGCCATGGACACCGCGATTCTCCCGACACCGTGCAGGCCGAGCAGGGACCCGCACTCCTCCGCGCTGAGCTCGATGAACGCCGCGCCGCGGACTGCCCGTTCCGGGCCGGGCGGCTGGTCGACGGCCGCGCCGGCCAGCACCGGGACCGTGGTCTCCAGGGCGGCGGCCAGATGGAGGAGGGTGCCCCGGTCGGGGGCAGCGCCGGGATGCTCCTCCAGATGCTTCAGGTAACTGAGCGCCACGCCCGCCCGGGCGGCCGTCTCCTCCCGGTTCAGGCCAAGCTGTGCGCGTCGGGCGGCGAGCCGTCGTCCCAGGTCGCCCCGGGGCCGTTCCGCCGCCGGGCCGGCGCTGCTCCCTTTCCCTTCGGCCATGTCCCTCACGTCCTTTCGTCGGGCCGTGCGCACGGCGGCGGTCTCCTGCCGGATCCGCTGCGCAGGTCCAGCCTGAGCGCTGCCCGCGTCGACCTGCATGGGCCGGTCGGGTCACTTCGCTGGGCCGACGGGGTCCGTCGTGAACCGCGGCCGTGGGAGGTCTCCACGGGCTGAACGGCGCCGCCCGGCCGGTGACACGGAGCCACCGGCTTGTGAGGTACCGCGGTGAGCCAGCAGCCTCGGCTCGATGTGCTCCGGTCGCAGCGGCTCGGTCAGCAGCGGGTCGGCCATCGGGCAGAGGCGGCCCGCCGGTACGCGTCCACAGTGCGCAGCTCGTCGTCGGACAGTACGGTGGCGTCCTGGTGTTCGACCATGGACATGGGGGAAACTCCGGGGGTCACTGAGGTCATCGGGCGGTGGAGGCGGCATGGCCGGCGAACGGGCGGCAGAGCTGCCGCGCAAGACGTACGAGAAGGAACTGCTGCGTCTGCAGACCGAGTTGGTCAGGATGCAGGAGTGGGTGCGGGCGACGGGTGCCCGGCTCGTGGTGGTCTTCGAGGGACGGGACGCCGCCGGCAAGGGCGGCACGATCAAACGGGTGACCGAGCACCTCAACCCGCGCATCGCACGGATCGCGGCGTTGCCGAAGCCGACCGAGCGCCAGCGCACCCAGTGGTACTTCCAGCGGTACGTGGAGCATCTGCCGGCCGCCGGGGAGATCGTGCTGTTCGACCGTTCCTGGTACAACCGGGCCGGGGTCGAGCACGTGATGGGCTTCTGTACGAAGGAGGAGTACCAGCTCTTCCTGCGCCAGTGCCCGATCTTCGAGCGGATGCTGGTCGACGCGGGGATCCTGCTGCGCAAGTACTGGTTCTCGGTGAGCGACACCGAACAGCAGGAGCGGTTCCGCAGGCGGCTGAAGGACCCGCTGCGGCGCTGGAAGCTGTCGCCGATGGACCTGGAGTCGATCACCCACTGGGAGGCGTACTCCCGGGCCAAGGACCAGATGCTGGTGCACACCGACATCTCCGAGGCGCCCTGGTTCACCGTGGAGAGCGACGACAAGCGCCGGGCCCGGCTGAACATGATCGCCCACCTGTTGTCGTCGGTGCCCTACGACGAGGTGCCGCCGCAGGTGCTGGCGCTGCCCGAGCGGCCGCCGTCGACCGGGTACCAGCGCACGCCACGCGATCTGCAGACCTACGTCCCCGACCACGCGGCGAGTCTCTGAGCGGCCGGTCACCGCTGTCACACCGGCTCGGGCACGACGACGACCGGACAGGCCGAACGGTGTAGCACGCCGTGGGCGACCCGGCCCAGCTGGAGCCCGAAGGTCCGTGGCCGGCGCCGGGCTCCGACGACCAGGAGGCCGGCGCCGTGCGAGGCGGCGGCGAGCACGGACCGCGCGTGGCCTTCGACCGTACGGCGGTGCGTCTCGACGTCGGCGGGCAGGTTCCGCAGTGCCGCGTCCAGGGCCTCCGCCGCCTCCTGCTCATGGAGCCGGGCGAGCTCCCCGGACGTCCGGGGCTGATCGGTGGTCTCGTACACGGGGGTGCGCCACGCCCGTACGACGTCCAGGGGCACTCCACGCCGGCGGGCCTCCTCGTAGGCGAAGCGCACGGCCCGGAACTCCCTGCCGTCCTTCCCGACGCCCACGACGACCCTGCCGTACGGCGGAACCGCGACCCGGTCGTCCTGGCCGCCGCGCACGACGGCCGTCGGGCAGTGCGCGTGGCCGGCCAGGGTCAGGCTCACGGAGCCCAGCAGCGCCTCGGCGAGACCGCTGCGGCCCCGGGTGCCCGTCACCAGCAAGGTGGCGTCCCGGCTCTCCCGGACCAGGGCGTACTCGGGTTCCTCGGCGAGCACGTCGGTGGCCACCGTCACGTCGGGGTGCCGGCGGCGGGCGCGCCGGGCCGCGGTCCCGACAACGGCGTCGGCCATGATCTCCTCGGACGCCTGGTCCGGGTCCTCGGCGAGGTGGGTGCCCTCGTACCGCTCCCAGAGCGAGGCGTAGACCAGGCGCAGTGGCAGCCCGCGCAGCACTGCCTCGTCCGCCGCCCAGTCGACGGCCCGCAGGCTCGGTGCGGAGCCGTCGACACCGACCACCACGGGCAGGACGGCAGACATTCCGCTCACCGTCCGGCGTGGCGGCCGAGGACGATCCGGGCCTCGGCGCGGCCCGGTACCTCGGCTCGTACGACCGCTGGGCTCATGGTTTCCGCTCCTCGGAGTTACGGGGGTTCGGGTTCAGGGATGGGTCAGCCGTGCGGGACGACGGCGACGGGGGCGGTCGAGTGGTGGAGGACGGCGTGGGTGACATGGCCGATGTGGGCGCCGAGGCGGCCCGCGCGGATCCGCCGGCCGACGACGACCAGTGAGGCGTCGCGGGAGGCGTGGAGCAGGGCGGAGGACGCACTTCCGTGCCGGCTCGCCTCGGCCACCTCGACGTCCGGGAACTTCTTGCGCCAGGGGCGGAGTACCTCGGCCAGCCCGGCCGCCATGTACCGGCCGAAGGTGTCCTCGGGGTCGTAGCCGACCGCCATGGCGTACTCGTAGGTCGCAGGCAGGCTCCAGCCGTGGACGACCCGCAGCTCGGCGGCGCGGAGGGCGGCGCTGCCGAAGGCGAAGCCGAGCAGCGCCTCGTCCGGGTCCTCGGTGTCGAGCCCGAGGACGACGGGCCGGTAGGGCGCCGCCGCTGACGGGATGCCCGCGGGGTCCATCAGGTGCTCGTCGGCGGCCTGCTCCCCCGCCCGGACCAGCACCACGGGCCGCCGGGCGTGGGCCACGACACGCAGCCCGACGGAGCCGACCAGGAAGCCGCCGACACCGCCGAGGCTCCGGGAGCCGAGTACGAGCAGTTCGGAGGCGTCCGCCTCCTGGGTCAGCAGGTCTCCGGGGCGCCCCGCGAGCAGTTCGCCGAGCACCTCGACGCCGGGGTGGCGCAGGCGAAGGCCCTCGGCGGACTCCCGCCAGATGTTCTCGGTCCAGTTCTGCACGGTCTCGGGTCCGGCCAGCGGGGCCTGTGCGACATGGGCCGGGGCGGGCTCCCGGACATGGACGAGCCGCAGGGAGAGGCCGCGCAGCCCGGCCTCGCGGGCGGCCCATTCGGCGGCGGCCCGGCTCTCGGGTGAGCCGTCCAGTCCTGCGGTGACGGTGCGGACCACGATCTCCACCTCCTACGGTGAGGGTCCCGCAGGCGAGCGGTCCGCGCGCGCGGGGCGATTCCATCGTGGGGGCGGCGGGTGGCCGGGGGCATGGGCCGGTGGTCCCGGGGCAGGACCGAACGACCCCGGCCTGCCGGGGCGGTTGCGGCCCACGCGGGCGTCGGCGATGCGCCGGAGGCCGCCCGGCACCTGCGGGCACGGGCGCCGTACGGAGCCGCACGGGTGCCGAGTGGCCTTGCCGGAGGACAGGGCGGCCCATTTCCAGGCCGCGCCGTCGGGGACACGCCGGCCCGGCATCCTGCGCGCACTGCCGTCCGGACGCCGGGCGCCGCGCGGCCGATGCGGGCCGCCCGTGAGGAGTCCTTCCCGCGAGGCGCGCGCCTGTTCGACGAGGGCGGCCGGACCGGGCGGGCCGTCCTCGCGGCCCCCTCGTCCGTCCGCCAGGCCGTGCGGTACCTCCGCTACGGCCCTTCGGCCGCCACGCCCAGTTCGGTCGCCGCACGGACGGCGAACCAGACCTCGGTGAAGGCGGCGGTCGTGGTCAGGTCGCGGCCGGTCACCTCCCCGAAGCGGCGCAGCCGGTAGCCGAGGGTGTTGGGGTGGATGTGGAGGGCCGCGGCGGCGTCCTCGGTTCGCCGGTCGCGTTCCATCCAGGTGCGGACGGAGACCAGCAGCTGTGACCCGTGCGTCCGGTCGTAGCGCAGGGCCTCGCCGAGGACCTGCTCGACCAGCGCGGCCAGCAGCCTGCGGTCCTCGGGCAGCCAGCGTCCGGTGGCGTCCTCGCCGTAGTGGACGAGCGGTTTGCCCGCCTCCTCGGCGCGTCCGGCCGCCCACTCCGCCTCCTGCCTGGCGACCCGCAGCGGCTCGCCGACGGTGAAGGGCCGGCTCACTCCGCACACGGCGCCGGGCAGGTCGGCCAGGGCCTCGGTGAAGCCGGGTTCGGCCAGGACCAGCCGGTCGTCGCCGCGGCGCAGGGTCAGGTGGGGATGGCCGGAGAGCGCGACGCCCAAGTGCTCGTCCGGGGTGCGACGCACCACGGCCAGCACGACCGGCCGCTGTGCGTCCAGGCCGTGGTGGGCCAGCCGGCGCTGTGCGCCGGCCGGGTCGAGGGCGTCCTGAAGCATCTCGGCGAGGGTCTCCGCCCCCTCCCGGCGCAGCACCTCGCGTTCCTGGCGGACCATCGCGAGCCGCAGGGCGGCGACGGTGGCCAGGTGCTGGACGACGGCCAGTCCGGCGGGGCGGGCGCCGTCCTGTTCCAGGGCCACCAGGTAACCGGCGGCGCCGCCCGGGCCCAGGACGGGGAGTACGAAGCCGCCCGGCACGGTCGGCGGGGCGTCCGGGTTCGTCTGCACCGCGCCGTGGATGGTCATCATGACCCTGGGCTTCCTCACCCGCCGCGGCTGGTACGACCCCGACTCGCTCCAGGTCTTCAACCGCCGTCAGCGGGGCGGACGGTACTGGTTCACGCACGGCTGGAACTGGCGCGGCATGGCCGCCTGGCTGGCCTCGGCCCTGCTCGCGGTGCAGTTCGTCAACCTTCCCGGCCAGTTCGTCGGCGCCCTGGGCGACCTCGCGGGCGGCGTGGACATCTCCCTGCCGGTCGGTCTCGGCCTGGCCGCGGTGAGCTACCTCGCCCTGCTGTGGCTCTTCCCCGAGCCCCGTGCCGTCTTCGGCCCCGAGGGCCCCCGCCTGGTGCGGGCCGTCGACACTCCGGTGCCGCCGATCACGGCCGCCGACGGCGTGCCCGTCAGCACCCCCGAGCCGGCGGAGGTGTGAGCGGATGCGGCTGATCGACCTCTCCGTGCCGCTGCGCACGGGTATGCCGGTCTACCCCGGGGATCCGGAGGTGGACATCAGGCCCGCGCGCTCACCGCGGCCGTGGACGGCGTCAACGTCCTCCATGTGCGGATGGGTTCGCAGTCCGGCACCCACGTGGACGCCCCCTCCCACATCGAGGACGGCCTGCCCGCGCTGGACCGGCTGCCGCTGGACCGCTTCGACGGCCCCGCCCACGTCGTCGACGCCCGGGGCCTGCCGCCCCGGGCGGCCATCGGGGCGGACCTGCTGGCCGACGTGCCCGAGGGCCGGATCGTGCTGGTCGCCACCGGGTGGTCCGCCCACTGGGGCACCGACGCCTACCACGACCACCCCTACCTGGCGGAGGAGGCGGCCGCGCTGCTCGTCGCCCGTGGTGTGCGCACGGTCGGCGTCGACGCGCTCAGTGTCGACCCCACCCCGGGTGAGACCCTTCCCGCCCACCGCATCCTGTGCGGCGCCGGTGCCGTCATCGCCGAGAACCTCACCGGCCTCGCCGAGGTCCTCGACGCGCAGCGGGCCGGCCACGGCGTCCACGTCAGCCTCTTCCCCCTTCACCTGCCCGGCGCGGACGGCGCACCCGTCCGCGCCGTGGCCCGGATCGCGGAGCCGCAGCCATGACGAACGACCACGACGCCGTCCTCGCCGCGGCCGACGCGCTGATCGCCGCATTCGCCGAGAGCCGCACCGACGACTACTTCGGCGCCTTCTCGGCCGACGCCAGCTTCGTCTTCCACACCACCGGCAGCCGTCTGGACTCCACCCAGGAGTACCGCGCCCTGTGGCGTACGTGGAGCGAGGAGGACGGCTTCCGGGTCCTCGCCTGCGACTCGGCGGACCGCCGGCTCCAGCTCTTCGGCGACACCGCCGTGTTCACCCATTCGGTGACCACCCGTGTGTCCACCAGGGCCGGGGAGGAGACGGTGCACGAGCGCGAGACCATCGTCTTCCACCGCACCGGGGCGGGCGGCGACTGGCTCGCCGTCCACGAACACCTGTCGCCCGGCCCTGCCGCCACGGGCGCCTGAACCGTCCGGAGGGGGACTACTTCGGGCCGACTCCGTCCAGCAGGTTGCTCACGAGTCCGACGACGAAGTCGTCGGTGACGGGTTCGTCGGGGATGAGCAGCCGGTGGTAGACGGCGCCCCAGAGCTGGTCGACGAGGATCTGCACGTCGATGTCGGCGCGGATCTGACCGAGTTCCTGCGCCCGCTGCAGGCGCTCCCCCGCCAGCCGGCGCCGCTGCGACGAGTACAGCTTGCGGTAGGCGGTGGCCAGGTCCTGGTCCGTCTGTGACTCACCGATCAGTTCGGCCAGGATCCGGCCTCCCGGGGTCTGGGTCATGACCTCGGCGAAGGCGCGGAGCTGGGCGAGCACGTCGGCGCGGATGTCCCCGGTGTCGGGGAAGGCGAGCGTGTTCTCGACGGCGTGGAAGTAGCCGTCCAGGCAGAGCGCGCCCCTGGAGGGCCACCATTTGTAGAGGGTGGTCTTGCTGACGCCCGCCGCCCGGGCGACACGTTCGAAGGTGAGGTCGCCGATGCCTTCGCTGAGCAGCAGCTCCCCGACGGTGCGCAGCACGTCCGCCCGGACCTCCCCCGCCGGCCGGCGCCCCCGTCCGCGACCGTTGCCCTCCCCGGCGGCGGGTCGGCTGGCCTCGTTCGTCATGTGTGCTCCTGCTCGGTCGCCCGGGGGGCGTGTGTCGTGTCGTGTCGGTATCCGCGGTGGGCGCTGCCCCCGTCGAGTCTGCACGCTCATGTCCCGCGCGGGTGTCACGGAGCGATCCGCAGGCTCGCTATCAGCCCGTCGCGCAGGCGGAAGGTCAGGGGACCGGTGCCGTTGTGACCGTTGCCGGTCACGGTCAGGGTGGCGACATAGGTGTCGGACGACGTGCCGGGCTCGATCGCGTCCAGTACGAAGTGTGCCTGGACGCCGATGTTGTCGGTCCGGTCCCAGGCCCGCACGCCCTCGCGGCCGTGGTACTCGCGGCCCCAGTCGTCGAGTTCGGCGTCGTGGGTGAACGCGGCGGCGAACGCCTCGGCGTCACCTCGGTTGGTCGCCTCGACGAAGGTCTCGATGGCGGCGGGGATGTCGTCGGTGCTCATGCGGGGTGCCTCCTCGGTGGGTGGGGCCGGGACGCGGGAACCGGCGCCCCTCCTGCCGTTGCGCGACAGGCGTGTCAGCTCTGGACGGTGAGCAGGTCGGCGAGGCCGATGCGGGTGAGGAAGCCGCGGCGGATCCGGTCGGCGGTCTCGGAGACCTCCTCGGATCCGTCGTCGGCGGGGTCGACGTGCACGCGGTAGGGGCGCCGTCCGGCGGGCAGGGCGACGATGCGGGCGATCTCGTCGGAGACGAGCGACGCGGGGGCGTCCCCGGGAGCGAGGGCGGCGAGCTCCGTCGCCACCTGGTCCATCAGGCCCGGGTACCGGCTCTCGTACTCGGCCTCGACGGTGGTGTCGTCGGGGTGGCCCGAGTGGGCGAAGTGGTTGGTGCCGCTGGTGAACGAACCCGGGACGACGATCGAGGTCTCCACGCCCCAGCGGGCGAGTTCACCGGCGTAGGACACCGCGAGGGAGTCCATGGCGGCCTTGGCCGCGAAGTAGGGGGCGAGGTAGGGCGGGGTGCCGCCTTTGACGCTGCTGCTGGACACCCACAGGACCAGTCCCTGCCGGCGCCGGCGCATACCCGGCAGCACGGCGCGGTTGACGCGCTGGGTGGACAGGACGTTCACGTTGTAGAGCTCGGCGAGCTGCTCGGGGGTGAAGGCCTCGGCCGGCCCGGTCACCATGTGCCCGGCGTTGTGGATCAGTACGTCGATGCGGCCGTGCTCGGCCTCTATCCGGGCGGCGGCGGTGTCGACCGAGAGCTGGGAGTTCACGTCGAGCTCGACGGACCGCAGGTCGACGTGGTGCTCGTCGGCGTAGCCGGCGGCGGCCTGGACCTCGCGCGCGTTGCGGCCGGTGGTCTGGCGCATGCCCGCGTAGACGGTGTGGCCGGCGTCCGCGAGTGCGCGGGCGGTGAGTGCTCCGAAACCGCTGGAGGCGCCGGTGATGACGACGACGTGGCCGGTGGTGGACATGGGCGTGGTTCCTTTCCGCAGTGCTGGTGGAGGTGCTGGTGGAAGAGCGGGGTGGTGCGAGTGCGGCGGGGTCAGGCGAGTCCGCCGTTGGCGTAGAGAACCTGTCCGTTGACCCAGCGCGCGGGACCGGCCAGGAACGAGACGACCTCGGCGATGTCCTCGGGCCGGCCCAGCCGTTCGAGCGGGGTGGCCTTCTCGAAGTTCGCGATGGTGGCGTCGTCCTTGCCGTCCAGGAACAGCGGTGTGGCGGTGGGGCCGGGGGCGACGGCGTTGACGGTGACGTCCCGGCCGCGCAGCTCACGGGCGAGGATGAGGGTCAGCCCCTCGACCGCGGCCTTGCCGGCGACGTAGGCGCCGTAGCCCGGCAGCTGGGTGCGGACCACCGAGGTCGAGACGTTGACGATCGCGCCGCCCGGACGGACCCTGCGTGCCGCCTGCTGGGAGACGACGAAGGCGCCGCGGACGTTCGTGCGGTGCATCCGGTCCAGGTCGGCGAGGTCGAACGTCGCGATCGGCGCCAGGACCATGATCCCGGCGGTGTTCACGACCACGTCGATGCCGCCGAAGGCCGACTCGACCGCGTCGAAGGCCTCGCTCATCGCCTTCTCGTCGGCTACGTCGCCTCCCACGGCCAGGGCCCTGCCGCCGGCGGCGGTGATCGCGGCCACGGTCTCCTCGGCCCTGGCCCTGTTTCCCGCGTACTGCACGGCGACCGCGAAACCGTCCTTGGCGAGCCGCTCGGCCGCGACCCGGCCGATGCCGCCGGAGCCTCCGGTGACCAGGGCGACGCGGTCGGTGGTGGGGGTGCTCATCGTGCTCATGAGGGACTCCTTGTCCGAGGTGGCACTCAAATGAACTGCTCGTTCATATAACCACTAAATGAACGCGCCGTCCATATCTTCGGGGGCATGGGGCGGGCGGAGCGCCGCGCCCACCGGTGAGCCGTACACCGGACCGGGGCCGCGAGGACGACTGCTCGCCCACGGGACGGGACATGACGGTGTGTCGGATGTCAGACAGGCTTTTCCCTCACGTGTCCACCGCTTCACCCAGGAGCCTTCGCGTCGGCCTGGGATGGCAGGGCGGTGCGGGTATGACCGGTGGCGCCGCACAGGTCGAGTCGTACGTCGGGAGAGGCATGTCTGTCAGAGCCGAGACGTTCGGGTGCGCGGTACGGAGTGTGCGCCGGAGGGCCGGACGAGGTCTGGTGCTGGGGACCGTACTGACCCTGGTCGCGTTCGTTCCGTCGGCCGGCGCGAGCGCGCAGGCCGACGACCCCGCCGCGGACACGGTCGCGTGGACCACTCGGTACGTGGCCCCCGGCGTCGAGGTCCGTACCGGGGTGCTCAGCGATCCGCGGGCCGCCGGCGTGTGGACGGTCACCGTCCAGGCCCCGGCCGTCAACCGCCTCACGGGCGCCGCCGCCTGGGCCCCGCTGGGTGACCGCGGCTGGGCCGACACCACCGCCGGACAGTTGCGGGCCGCCGGTTTCACACCGCGCGCCGAGCGGGTGCCGTGGGACCAGTACACCGACACCCCGCACGGCACGATGGGATGGCAGGTCCGGGTCGGCCGGTACGCCACGCAGGCCGAAGCGGCGACGCTGGGCTCGGCGGTGTCGGCCGCCGGGTTCCGTACCTCCGTCGAGTGGACGGGCTACGACGGGCGCACGGGCACCGACGCGGAACGCATCCATGTCGCCGTCGTCGATCCGGCCCGGCTGCGCGGCACGGTCGAGGTGAGCGACGGCGGCGACACCGCGGACCGCGAGAAGACCTCGACGGTGGCCGCCCGCCTGGGCTCCCTGGTCGGCGTCAACGGCGGATTCTTCGTCACCTCCGACGCCGACGGCGTCCAGGGCACCTCGGCCGGACTGTCCGCGGTCCACGGCGAGTTGCAGTCCATGGCGGCCGGCGCCCGTGCCGCCCTGATCCTCGCCGACGGCGGACGGCACAACCGGGTCGCCGACCTGTCCACCACGGTGACCGTCCGTTCCGGCTCCGCCGTCCGCGCGGTGGAGGGCATCAACCGGGTCCCGGGCAAGGTGCGCAACTGCGGCCGCCCCGGCGCCGTGCCCACCGAACTCCCCCGCCAGGACGTCACCTGCTCGCTCGCGGACGACCTGGTGAAGTTCACCTCCGAGTTCGGGGCGCCACTGCCGGCCGGCGCCGGCGTCCAGGTGGTCCTGGACCGGCACGGTGTCGTGGTGTCCCGCGGCGACCGGGGCGGCTCGGTACCCGCCGGCGGCTCGGTCCTCCAGGGCACCGGGGCCGCGGCCGGCTGGCTCACCGAGCACGCCGCAACGGGCAGCCGGCTGAAGCTGCGGGAGACGGTCCGGGACTCCTCTGGCAGGCAGGTCCGGCTCGGTCCCGACGACAGCGTCGTCAGCGCGGCCCCGACGCTGGTCGAGGACGGCCGGGTCCACATCGACGCGGCCACCGAGGGCACACTCGACCCGCTCGACCTCTCCTTCGGGTTCGCCTGGTCCAACGTGCGCCAGCCGCGCACCCTGGCCGGCATCGACGGCCGCGGGCGGCTGCTGCTCGTGACCGTGGACGGCCGGCAGCCCGGTGTCAGCGAGGGCTTCACGCTCGCCGAGGCCGCGCGGTTCATGCGCTCACTCGGCGCGGTACAGGCACTCAACCTGGACGGCGGCGGCTCCTCCGCCATGGCCGTCGACGGCAGCCTGGTCAACGTCACGTCCGACGCCACCGGCGAGCGTGCCGTCGGCGACACGGTCCAGGTCCTGCCGCGCGCCGGACGGGACTGAGCCGGGGCACATTCCGGCCGCGCCGGGGGCATCCCCCCGGCGCGGCACCGGGATGTCCGACGCGCCGGCGGTGCCGGGCATGGCTCCGACGGGCTTCACGCCGGCACCGACCGCGCCGCGACGGGCTGCCGGCCCTCGTCAGGACCTGGCGGTCACCCTGCCGAGCTCGTCCAGCAGCTCCCGCATCAGGGGCGTCATGTCGGTCTCCGCGGCCGCCGCGAGCCACCTCTCGAAGCCGACCTTGAAGACGGCCACCCCGGCTTCCGCGGTCAGGGTCGCGGTGGGCTCCGGCACGCCGCGCCCGCGCAGGGCTTCGGCGAGGGCGGCCGCCAGCGAGGCGAGCTTGATCAGCTCGCGCTCCTGGAGCTCGGGGTGGGCGGCGACCACGGCCTGCCTGCGCAGGGCGTACTCGTGGCGGCCGGCGAACATCTCAGCCGCCGCGTCCAGTCCCGCCCCGAGCACGTCGAGCAGCGGGGCGGACGCCGGGGCCCGCACGACGGCGGCCACGAACAGCTCCTGGAGCGGCGAGCCCGCGAAGAGCACCTCGCGCTTGTCGGCGTAGTGCCGGAAGAAGGTCCGTTCGGTGAGGCCGGCCTGCCGGGCGATCTGCGCCACCGTCGTCTGTTCGTACCCCTGCTCCGCGTAGAGCTGCAACGCCGCTGCCGCCAGGCGCTCCCGCGCGTTCGGCTCCCATCTGCCCATGGCCCGAATCCTACGCGATGACAGTGACTGACATCGAGTGCTACCGTCGATGTCAGTCACTGTCATCGATAGTCAGGGGTTCCCCCATGCGTGTTTTCGTGACCGGCGCGTCCGGCTGGCTCGGCTCCGCCGTCGTTCCCGAACTCCTCGACGCCGGGCACCAGGTGGTCGGACTGGCCCGTTCGGACTCCTCCGCCGCCGCGCTCACCAGCGCCGGGGCCGAAGTCGTCCGCGGCACCGTCGACGATCTGGACGTGCTGCGCGCGACCGCCGCCGCGTCGGACGGCGTGATCCATCTCGCCTTCAAGCACGACATCGCCTTCAGCGGCGACTTCCGAGGGGCGGCCGAGGCGGACCGCCGGGCCGTGGACGCGTTCGGCGAGGTGCTGGCCGGTTCGGACCGGCCCTTCGTGCTCGCATCGGGCCTGCTCGGGCTCACTCCCGGGCGACTGGCCACGGAGCGGGACATGCCGGCGGTCGACGGCTCGCCGGTCTCCGAACGGCAGGCCACCGCCATGGCGGCGCTGGAACTGGCCGCGCACGGCGTGCGTTCCTCGGTGGTCCGGCTCGCGCCCACCTGCCACGGCGAGGGCGACAACGGATTCATGGCGGCACTCGTGGGGATCGCCCGGGAGCGGGGCGCCTCCGGGTACGTCGGCGACGGCGCCAACCGGTGGCCCGCCGCGCACCGGCTCGACGTCGGCCGGCTGTTCCGGCTGGCCGTGGATAGGGCGCCGGCCGGTTCGGTGCTGCACGGCGCGGGCGAGGAGGGCGTGGCGATCCGCGACGTCGCCGAGGTGATCGGACGTCACCTGGACGTGCCGGTCGTCTCCGTGCCGCCCGCGGACGCGGCCGAACACTTCACCTGGCTGGGCGGCTTCATCGGCATGCACAACCCGGCCTCCAGCACGGCCACCCGTGAACTGCTGGACTGGCGGCCGGCCCACCCGGGCCTGCTGGAGGACCTGGACAAGGGCCACTACTTCGGCCCGGCCGTCTGACCCGGGCGGGCGGCCGGGGCCCACTGCCGGTCGCCCGCAGAGCGGGTGCCGGGTGCTGCGGCGCACCCGGCACCGGCGTGCGCTCACGCGGGGCTTCGCGTCACCTTCGCCAGAACAGGTGGTGCGTCACGCCGCTCGGGCTCGGTACGACCTCCAGATGGAAGCGGTCGAGCAGCTCGTCGGGGGACTCCCAAAGCCGCAGCCCCGGCCCTAGCTTCACCGGCGAGACGACCACGTGCATGGTGTCGACCAGGCCCGCGTCGAGAAACTGCCGGACCGTGGACACCCCGCCGCCGAGCCGCACGTCCCGGCCCTGCGCCGCTTCCCGCGCCCGTTCGAGGACCGCGGCCGCGTCGCCGTCGACGAAGTGGAACGTGGTGTCGGAGAGCGTGAACGACGGACGCTCGTGGTGGGTCATGACGAACACCGGCGTACGGAACGGCGGTTCCTCACCCCACCAGCCGCGCCACTCGTCGTCGGACCACGGCCCGCGCTGGGGCCCGAACTTGTTGCGGCCCATGATCTCGGCGCCGATGTTGCGCGCGAAGTCCCGGGTGAAGCAGTCGTCGAGGCCCCGGCTGCCACCGGGTTCCGTGCGCATCGGCCAGCTCGCCGTGGCTCCCGCCCAGGCGAACAGTCTCTGGGCACCGTCGAGACCGAACGGCCGCTCAAGACTCTGCTGCTCACCCGCGCCGACACCGTCGCTCGAGACGCAGAAATTCATGACTTTCAGCAGTTGATCCATGGGGTTCCTCGTCAGGTCCTGGTGCGTCGTCGTGCGGCGGGGTGCCGCACACCATGACGTCGAACGGGAGACGGCCGGATCGACAGCCGCCCACGACCGTCTCTCCGGCACGGCCCTTTTGCGGCCTTTACCCGGTTTGCGCCATCGGGTCAAGTCACGATCCCTCGGAACGTGACCCTGTCGTGCCCCTCGGGCCTACTTGAAGTGCGGGCCTCACCGGAAGGACATCCGGACCGTCCGCACTTTCCGGGGCAGGAACAGGAGCCCCCATCGACAGGAGAAATCCCATGAGCCGTGTTTTCCACACCAACAGCAAGATCCGTGCCGGCCGTCGTCACACCGACAGCGGCGTCCGTTCCAGGCGCCGGGGCCTCGGTCTCGCGGCATTCGCCGCATCGGCCGCGGTGATCACCGGGGGCATCCTCCTTCCCACGTCCGCCGCGATGGCCGCACCGATGCCCGCCGGGCATGTCGTGAGCCTCGTCCAGGGCGGCGGCGCCGGCGGGGACGGAGGCGCCGGAGGCGGCGGTCTCATCGGCGGAGGCGGTGGTTCCGGCGGCTCCGGCGGCGGCAGCGTCCTGGGGGCCGGGGGCGACGGCGGCAAGGGCGGCAACGGGGGCGCCGGCATCCTGTCCGGCGGCGGCGGGGGCGGCGGCGGGGGCGGGGGCGACGGTGTCGTCGGTGGTAACGGCGGCGCCGGCGGCAACGGCGGCACGGGTCTGTTCGGCGGCAGCGCCGGATCCGGCGGCTCCGGCGGCGACGGCATCCTCAAGGGCGGCAACGGCGGCAAGGGCGGCAACGGCGGCTTCGGTGTCTTCCAGGGCGGCAACGGCGGCAAGGGCGGCGCGGGCGGGCTGGGTCTGCTCTTCGGCGGCCTGGGCGGCAACGGTGGCGCCGGCGGCGGCAGCCTCTTCTGACCTCCCGTCCCGGGCGGGGTGCAGGCCGGCGGGCCTGCACCCCCGGCCCCGATCCGATCCGACCCGACCAACGAAAACGGAGAACCCCATGTCCAGAACTCTCTGGCGGCGGCCGCTCGTCCTCGCTGTCGCCTCGGTGGCCCTCGCCACCGGCACGGCCTGCGCCGCCCAGGCAGCCTCGTACCGCACTGCCGGCACCCACCACGCCGCCCCGGCCGACCCGCACCTCTGCGGCCACGGCGGGAAGGGCGGAGCGGGCGGGGAAGGCGGCAAGGGCGGTGCTCCCGGCCGGCCCGGAGAGCCCGGCAGACCCGGCCGACCCGGCTGCCTCGCGATCGGCGAGCTGCCCGACAGGAGCAGATCGGATCTCACGGGCCTGGACCGGACAAGGATCGTGCTGGCCGTGGAGTCGGGACAGGCGGAGAAGGACGACGTGATCAAGAAATACAAGATCTCCGAGAAGGAGTTCGACACCTGGGACAAACAGTTCCGTGAGGGGAACTGGGCCACACTGACCGGCCTGAATTCCCTGTTCGGCTCCTGAGGAGCTGTTCCCGGCCCGCACCGGCCCGGTGCGGGCCGGTGTCCTTCTGCCAAGCCCGAGCCTTTGGAAAGAGGATTGCCATGCGTACGCGCTCCTGGAAGGTCCGTCTCGGTCTCACGGTCTCCACCGTCCTGGCCGCTGGTGCGGCTGCGGCGGTCGCCTCACCGGCCGCGATGGCGGCACCGGTCCCGCAGGGCCACACCGCCACGTCGGCCGCGGCCACAGCCGCACCCACCCGGCAGCTTCCCGCCGACAGTGCCCGGCCGGGCGGCGGCAGTCTGTTCGGCGGCGGCCGGATCGTCACCGTCAAGGCGGGCGACGGCAGCGTCCGCATCGGGGACCGGGTGTGCGCGGGCAACTGCAACTCAACCGTCAACGGGAGCAACGGCGGCCACGGCGGGATCTGCGCCGGACTGTGCGACAACAGCGCCAACGGCGGCACCGGCACACCCGGCACACCTGGTCGCCAGGACACCGACGGCGGAACCGGCGGCAACGGCGGCAACGGCGGCAACGGCGGGATCTGCGCCGGGATCTGCACCAACAGCGCGGGCGGAGGCACCGGTGGGACCGGCGGTACCGCGGCAGGCACCGGCACCGGCGGCCGCGGCGGCAACGGCGGCGCGGGCGGTATCTGCCTCGGCCTCGGCTGCGGAACCGGCGTCATGCGCCCCATCGGCTGACCGGTAGGGTGCAGCCGTGGAACGGATCTTGGTGGTGGGGGTGACCGGCGCGGGCAAGTCCACGCTGGCACGTGCGCTGAGCGGCCGCCTGGGCCTGCCCTACCACGAGATGGACGCCCTGTACTACAACGGTCCCCAGTGGGCCACCAACGGCAACCTGGCCGCGGACGTCTCGCGGCTCACCGCCGGGCAGGGCTGGATCATCGACTCACTCGGATATCCCGAGGTCCGAGACCTGATGTGGGACCGCGCCGACACCGTGATCTGGCTGGACTACCCCAGACACGTCATCATGCCCCGCGTCCTGCGCCGCTCCCTGGGACGCACCGTCACCCGCGAGGTCGTCTTCGGCGGCAACAGGGAGACCTGGACCGGCTGGCTGCACCGCGACCACCCCGCCTGGTGGGCCTGGGCGCAGCACGCGCCCCGTACCCGCGAGATCGAGCGCCGTCTGCACGATCCGCGCTTCGCCCCGCTGCACACCCTCCGCTTCCGCCGCCCCCAGGACACCACGGCCTGGCTGGCAGTCGTGACCCCGGCCGGCAGCCGGTGAGGGCGCCCCAGGACCGCACCGCCGGACGGTAGGCGGCAGCGGGTCAGTAGTGGATCGGGCCGGCCTTCCCGCCGCCGACGGCGATCGACTCGCCGTTGATCGCCACGCTCAGCGGGCTGGCCAGGAAGGCGACGGTGCTCGCGACCTCCTCCGCGGTGACCAGACGTCCGATGCTCACCTCCGAGGCGAGGCGCCGTACGGCCTCCGTCTCGTCCACTCCCTGCGCCTCGGCCATGGCGGTGAACAACGCCGGGGACGCCTCGGTGATCGTCGCGCCGGGGTGGACGACGGTGACGTTGACGCCCTGGGGGCCGAGTTCGTCCGCCAGGTTCTTCGTCATCGCCGCCACCGCGACGTTGCGCACCGAGCCGATCACCGACCCGGTCTGCCGGGCCGCCAGACCGCTGACGTTGATGACGCGCCCCCAACCGCGCGCGGTCATCAGCGGTGCCACCGCCCGCACGCAGCGCAGGTAGCCGAGGACCTTCGTCTCCACCTCCTGGCGGAGCCGGTCGTCGTCGATGTCGGCGAGCGCACTGGCGAACCCCGAAGCGGCAGGGGTGGCGGCGCAGTTGACGAGGACGTCCACGCTCCCGAACTCGCCGGCCGCGCGCCGCACCAGTTCCTGTACGGACGCCTCGTCGGTGGTGTCCGTGACCACGGCCAGTGCCCGGCCGCCGTCGGCGACGATGCGCGCGGCCGCCGCGTCGAGCGCGTCCCCGCCTCTGGCGGCCAGCACGACCGCGGCACCTTCGGCGGCCAGCGCGCGGGCGACGGCGTGTCCGATGCCCCGGCTCGCGCCCGTGACGATCGCGCACTTTCCGGCGAGTTGCAGATCCATGCGGGAACGGCCTCCCAGGTCACCTGGCGGGTACGGGCCGCCAGTGTAGATCGCGTTCGCCCTGCGGACCTCGGCGGCTCCACCTGTCCCGCGGCGTCTCGTGGTCAGGTGCCGGCGGCCGGGAAGAGTTCTCCCACGGCCTGGCGCAGTGAGGTCGGCGGGCGGCCGAGGACGCGCGTGAGATCGTCGGTCTGCCGCTCCAGGGCGCCGGACCGGACCTGTCGCTCGAGCCAGCCGCTGACGCCGGGGAGGGGATCGCGTTCGCGGTGGCGGATGGGCCTGCCGTGCATGCGGCTGAGGATCCCGGCCAGCTCGGGGAACGTCCACCGGACGCCCGTGAAGTCGTAGGCGCGGCCCAGATGGTGGTCCTCGGTGAGCACGCGGGCGGCCGCCTCGGCGAGGTCGGCGCGGGAGGCGGTGTTGATCCCGTGCCCGCCGGTGCCGTCGGACAGCTCGCCGTCGGATACGGCCACGTGCAGCCCGGGGTTCAGGAACGCCTCGCTGTAGAAGGGATGGCGGAGCAGGGTGTGGGGCAGACCGCTGTCCCGGAGCGCCTGTTCGGTGACGTGATGTGCCGCGGTGAGCCCGTCGGCCCTGGTGCCGGCGTCCAGGAAGCTGGTGTAGACGACCGCGCCGACCCCGGCGTCCCGGGCCGCGTCGACGGCGGCCCGGTGGTGGCCGGTACGACGGGTCGGGTCGAGCTCGGGGGACGAGACGAGCAACAGCCGGTCGGCGCCCTTGAACGCGGCGTTCAGGGTGTCCGGCTCGTCGTAGTCACCGCGGCGGACCCGGACGCCCCGGGCGGCGAGATCGTCCACGCGATCGGGGGAGCGCACGGCGACGGTGAGATCCGTCGCCGGGATCCGGGCCAGCAACCGCTCCACGACCAGCCGCCCCAGTGCCCCCGAGGCCGCCGACACGACGATCACCCACGTCTCCTTCGTCCAGGCGGGATGACGGTGTGTCATCGACATGGGCGACCGTGGGCCGCCGTGATGACGAGCACACCCTGAACGACCCGGGCCGGTGCCGTCAAAGGCTTATCCGGAGCGCCGAGTCGTACGGCCGGCGTCGTCACCGCTGCCGCCGCGGCCGCCGCGGGCGACCTGCCCGGTGATCATCACGGCGAGGCCGGCCAGGAGGATCACGCTGCCGATCAGCGTGCCCGACTGACGGACACCGGGAGTGTCGATCACGAGGCCGAAGACGACCTGCCAGCACAGCGCGAAGGCGATGACGAGCTGGCCCCACCCGTAGACGCGCGGGGAGCGGACATGGCGTCGGTTCATGGGGAGCACCCAGCCGCGGGTGACCGAGGCGGCGCCGGAGGCGGCGATGAGTGCCGCCCCCAGCAGGGGCGCGATGGCCAGGTACAGCTTCATGGTCTCTCCCCCGGGAGTGTCCGCGTGATCATGGCACTTGCCACGGGGGTACGTCCATGGATCCGCCGCTCCGGGAGCCCAGGGTGCGGTTCGCCCGGCCGCGGCGGAGCGGGTCCTGAGCCGCCCGGGTCAGTCCGGCGTCTCGTCGTGGGGCTCCTCCTCGCTCGGCAGGCCCTCCGGGCGGCGGCCGCGCGGCTGCTGGGGCTCGGGGCGGACGGAGCCGGGCGGCACCTGCCGGTCCACCGGCTCGTCGACGGTCACGGTCAGCGGTTCCCCGAAGTGGAGCACGGTGAGGGGTTCGCCTTCCACCAGACGGTAGCGCGCACGGGTCGGCCCGATGTCGACCTTCAGCCTCTGCCCGCGTGTCTGCACCGTGAACGCCACCCGGGACAGTGCCTCGGGCAGACGCGGTGCGAAGCCGAGCAGGCCCGGCTTCCCGTCGGCGTCGAGGTGTCGCCGCAAGCCGCCGAAACCGCCGACCAGGGCGAGCCAGGTCCCGGCGAGGGAGGCGATGTGCAGACCGTCGCGGGTGTTGTGCTCCAGGTCGTCCAGGTCCATCAGTGCGGCTTCGGTGAGGTAGGCGTAGGCCAGCCGCAGATGTCCGGTCTCGGCGGCGAGCACCGCCTGGCAGCATGCCGACAGAGAGGAGTCACGGACGGTCATCGCCTCGTAGTAGGCGAAGTTGCGTACCTTCTCCTCGTCGGTGAAGGAGTACGGACACTCCAGCATCGCCAGCACCACGTCGGCCTGCTTGACCACTTGCTTGCGGTACAGGTCGAAGTAGGGGTAGTGCAGCAGCAGCGGGTAGTGCTCGGGCGGAGTGGCGTCGAAGTCCCAGTGCTGGAAGGTGGTGAATCCGGCCGACTGTTCGTGCACGCCGAGGGCGTGGTTGTACGGCATCGCCATACGGGCCGCGGCCTCGCGCCAGCCGGCGGTCTCCTCGTCGTCGACACCGAGTTCCTCGGCCCGGTCCGGGTAGCGCGCGGCCACTTCCGCCGCGGCCATCAGGTTCTGGCGGGCCATCACGTTGGTGTACAGGTTGTCCCGCGCGATCGCACTGTACTCGTCGGGCCCGGTGACGCCGTCGATGTGAAAGACCCCGTCGGCGTCGTGGTGGCCGAGGCGGCGCCACAGCCGGGCGGTCTCGGCGAGGAGGTCGAAGCCCTCGTTCCGCTCGAACTCCTCGTCGCCGGTGACCATGACGTACCGGACCGCGGCGATGGCGATGTCCGCGTTGATGTGGAAGGCCGCCGTCCCGGCCGGCCAGTAGGCGGACGACTCCGAACCGTCGATCGTCCGCCAGGGGAACATCGCCCCCGCCAGGTTCAGCTCACGGGCGCGCTCCCGGGCCGCCGGCAGCATCTTGTGCCGCCAGCGCAGCGCCGACGCGACGGCCTCCGGTGCGGTGAACGTCAGCACCGGCAGCACGTAGGACTCGGTGTCCCAGAAGGAGTGCCCGTCGTATCCGGTGCCGGTCAGCCCCTTCGCGGGGATCGCCCGGTTCTCGCCCCGGGCGGCCGCCTGGAGCACGTGGAACAGCGCGAACCGCACCGCCTGCTGGATCTGCGCGTCGCCCTCCACCTCCACGTCCGCTCCGGCCCAGAACTCGTCCAGATACGCCCGCTGCCCCGCCACCAGCCCGTCCCAGCCGGCGCTGACCGCCGACGCCACCGCGCCGTCCACCTGGTCACGCACGGCCGACTGCGAACGCTCGCCCGACCAGCCGTAGGCCACGAACTTGTACAGCCGCAGGGGCTGTCCGGGAGCCAGGTCCGCCGTCACCGTCAGGCGGCTGACATCGGGCTCGCTCTGTGCCGTCCAGTGGGTGCTCTCCGGCCCCTCGACCAGGTGGTCGGCCGCCGCCCCCACCCGCAGCGCGCTGTGGTCGGTGCAGTGCAGCAGCCGCAGGCGGGTGCCCTGTGCGAAGCTCTCCTCCGGCGTCAGCGGGGACTCGATCGCCGCGGCGACCCGCGGATCGCCCTGCAGGCGCGGCAGTTGCTCGTTGGCGACGAGCTCCGACTGCACGGCCACCGTGGCCGGTCCGTCTTCGGGCTCGACCTCGTACACGATCGCGGCCACCGCCCGCTGGGTGAAGGACACCAGCCGCCGCGAGGTGATCCGAACCGTACGGCCGCCGGGAGACATCCACCGTGCGGTACGGCTGAGCACACCGGTACGGAAGTCCAGTACCCGCTCGTGCTCCAGCAGCCTGCCGTAGCGCAGATCGTACGGGTGGTCGTCGACCAGCAGACGGATGATCTTGCCGTCGGTGATGTTGATCATCGTCTGGCCGGACTCGGGATACCCGTAGCCGGCCTCCGCGTAGGGCAGGGGATGCCGCTCGAACACGCCGTTGAGGTAGGCGCCGGGCAGCCCGTGGGGCTCTCCCTCGTCCAGGTTGCCCCGCCATCCGATGTGGCCGTTGGACAGGGCGAACACCGACTCGCTCTGGGCGAGCAGGTCCAGGTTCAGCTCGTTCTCACGCAGACACCATGGCTCCACCGTGAAACTGGGATGAGTGATCACCGCGACTCCTGGATCAGGTCGTCTCACTGGCAACGTGTATGCGGAGACATTCGTCGCACGGACGGTTCCGGGCGGCCGCACGTGCCTCGCGGTCCGGGTGCGCACGGCGTCGAGGCTAGGTGGTGCCCGCACCCGATGCTCCGCCCGGCACGCCGGAAGGCACCCGCTCGGTCCAGGCGCGCACGGCCGCTCGCTCAGCCGGCCCTGCGCGTTCTGACTCCGTCGGCTCGACGCCGCGGACGGTCCGGCCGGTCCGCAGGCCGTCGACCGCACCGGCCCACGTGCAGTCGCCGCCCTCGGTCACCGCTGCGGGGCGTCCGTGTCGCCGGCCGGGGCGGATACCCGCCGTGGGTGCGACGGTGTAGCCGTCCTGTCCCGGTTCCGCGTACGTTCTTGCGATGGCTGACGAGTGTTTCGGGCATCCACGGCTCGCCGCGATCTACGACCCCCTCGACCCCGACCGCAGCGATCTCGACGCCTATCTGCGGATGGCGGAGGAGTTCGGGGTGCGCCAGGTCCTGGACATCGGCTGCGGTACCGGAGTCTTCGCGCTTCTGCTGGCCGGCCGGGGGATCGAGGTCGTCGGCGTCGATCCCGCCGCGGCGTCCGTCGATGTCGCCCGGGCCAAGCCGGGAGGTGAGCGCGTGCGCTGGGTCCGGGGTGACGTGAGCGACCTGCCGCCGATGCAGGCCGACCTCGCGACGATGACCGCGAACGTCGCCCAGGCCGTCGTGGATCCGCAGGCGTGGCGGAGGACGCTGCGCGGAGCCTACGAAGCGCTCCGACCCGGCGGGCGTCTGGTCCTGGAGACCCGTGATCCGGCCCGGCGCGCCTGGGAGGAGTGGACCCGCGAGATCTCCTTCCGCGTGACGGAGATCCCGGGCGTCGGCCCCGTCGAGAACTGGGTCGAGCTGATCGAGGTGAACCCGCCCCTGGTGACCTTCCGGCAGACGTACGTCTTCGCCGCGGACGGACAGGTGCTGACGTCGGATTCGACGTTGCGCTTCCGGGAACGGGCCGAGGTCGAAAGGGACTTGGCCGCGCAGGGCTACGTGGTCGAGGAGGTCCGCGGCGCCCCTGACCGACCGGGAAGGGAGTTCGTCTTCGTGGCACGACGTCCGGCGGCCCCGGCCGGCTGAACAGGGGGCGCCGGCGCTCGGGGGGGTCGGGCTCCGCGATGCGGATCACGAGGGTGCCACCGGCGCAGTAACGGCCGGCGGCTCAGTCCTCGGCGACCCGGATGACCGTCCGGCCGGGGACGCGCCGGCCGGGGGCGAAGGCCGCGACCGCCTCGGTCAGCGGGCGGACCGCGCCGACCCGTACCCGCAGGCGTCCGTCCCGGAGACGCTGTGCCAGGTCCGCGAGGCGCGACCGGTCGGGTTCCACGACGAAGAACACCGCCCGGCCGGACTCGGGCCGGACCCTGGGCGGCTCGGCGATCGAGACGAGCGTGCCGCCGGCCCGTACCAGGGCCGCCGACCGCTCGAGGACGTCACCGCCGATCACGTCGAACACCACGTCGACCTCACCGGCGTCCGCGAGACCGACGGCGTCGAGGTCCAGGAACGCGTGCGCGCCGAGTGCGAGGACGGTGTCCCGGTCGGCGGACCGGCCGGTGCCGATCACCCGGGCTCCCGCCTCCTGCGCGAGCTGCACCGCGAGCGAGCCGACGCCCCCCGCCGCGCCGTGGATCAGGACGGTCTGGCCGGTCACGATCCGCGCGTGGCCGAACAGGCCCTGCCAGGCGGTCAGCCCGGAGATCGGCAGCACGGCCGCCACCGTGTGGTCGACGTCGGCGGGCAGCGGGGCGAGGTTGCGGGCCTCCACGGCGACGTACTCGGCCAGCGAGCCGTCGCGGGCCCAGTCGGTCAGCCCGAAGACACGCTGGCCGACCGTGAGACCGGTGGTTCCGTAGCCGAGTTCCGCCACGACACCCGAGACCTCGTGCCCGGGCACGCTCGGTGTCCGGTCGCGGCCGGCGCGGTCGGTCCACGTGCCGGCCCAGGTGAGTTCCCCCCGGGTGAATCCCGCGGCATGCACGCGCACGACCACGTCGTTCTCGGCGGCGTGGGGATACGGCAGGTCGGTCAGGGTCAGCCCGCCGGCTCCGGCGTCGCGGTCGGTAGCGGTGACGGCTCGCATGAGCGTTCCTCCTGTGTGCTGTGTGAACGGGACTGGCGCAGCCCGGCGTCAGCCGGTGAACGCCTGGTCGCTGCCCCGGTGGACGCCCCGCCCGTGCCGGCGTTCGACCTCGGTCGGGACGGGGCACGGTCATGACGGGTGGTTCCAATCGGATGATCAGCCTGCGCGTGGCAGCCGGGCACGTGCACGCCGTGGTCGTGCTCCTGGCTGCATCGTCGCCACTCGGGTGGCTTGCCGCCACTCGGCGACACCCACGACGTCAGGCCGCGGAGCCATCCGCTCACCCACAGGGAAGCCGGTCCCTGTCACCGCATCCCCGATGCCGCGAGCCGCCTCGCTGGGCGTCATGAAGAACCTGCCGCCGGCCGCACCCTTGGCGGCCGGTGGCAGGCGGCCCCCGCCGCACGCGGACCCGAACCTGCCGCGCGCCTTCCTGGCCGTGTACCGCTCGGGATCGTTCGCGGCGGCGGCGCCCCCGCGGGTTCAGTAGCCGATGGCCTCGCGGAGCAGCAGGACGGTGCCGCGTCCGGCCTGGTGTTCCCCGTTGAGGACGAGGAGCCGGTTGACGGCGCTGGGCCACCCGTAGGCTTTCCGGGTGCGGGCGCTTTCCAGCGGAAGGCAGTGTTCCTCGACGCGCCGCAGCGCGGTGTCCAGGTCGGGTACCACCTTCTGCGCGCCGACGATCCAGATCGCGCGGCCCGCGCCGCCCGCGTAACCGGGCAGCTGGCTTCCGCTGCCCGAGGCGATCACGAGGGAGCCGGTCTCGGTGAGCGCGGCGACGCTGCCCACGATGACGTCGGGGGAGGCGAGCAGCCGCCGGATGCCGTCGGCCTCGGCGGCCCGGTCCATGGCCAGGACACGGGGCTTGACGGCCCGGTACCGGTCACCGCCGTTGATGTCCTCGTCGATCCCGGACAGCCGGAGGGTCTCGCTCGCCCCGGTGAAGACACTGGCACCCTCCGGGATCAGCTCCTTGACGCGGGCGCGTGCGGCGATGACGTCGTCGAGGATCTCCACGGTGAAGCCGTGTGCGGTGAGCGCCGCGGCCGCCCGTTCCAGGCGCTGTGCGGGCGCCGGATCGGTGAACTGTGTCGCCGGCATGGAGGTGGTCATGGTGTCTCCGGACTCCCTGTTCGCTGGATGATGTGTGCGTCTGACCGTTCGACAGCGCGGCGCGGTGGAATGTGAGGCGGCGCGCGGCCTCACATTCCGGTGCGCTGTCCTGTCGAACCCGTGAGGACAGCTGCGACCGAGGGAGCCGCCGGCACCATGACCACCCGATCCGGGCAGGGACACGGACAGGCCGATCGGGGCCTGGAAGCGATCGTGAGCGAGCGGCGACAGCTCATGAACATCGCCTACCGGCTTCTCGGCTCCCTGGCCGAGGCCGAGGACGCCGTCCAGGAGACCTGCGCGCGCTGGTACGCGCTGTCACCGGCGCAGCGGGACGCCATCGAGTCCCCCGGTGCCTGGCTGACGACGGTCACCGGACGCGTCTGCCTCAACGTGCTCGGCTCCGCGCGGGTGCGCCGGGAGACCTACGTGGGTGAATGGATCCCCGAACCGCTGCCCGAGCGTACGGAGTGGACCACCGGGCGGTCCGGCGGTGCCACCGACGACCCGGCCGAACGGGTCACCCTGGACGAGTCGGTCGACCTCGCCTTCCTGGTCGTGCTCGAATCGATGACCCCGGCGGAACGCGTCGCGTTCATCCTGCACGATGTGTTCTGCCTGCCCTTCGCCGAAGTGGCCGGGATCGTCGGCCGCACCCCGGCGGCCTGCCGCCAGCTGGCCTCCTCGGCCCGCCGCCGGGTCCGGGCCTCGCGGCCCGCGGCGGCTCCGGCGGCCGAACGCGCCGACATTGTCAGGGACTTCAAACGGGCGTGGGAGGCACAGGACATCGCGGCGCTCATCGCGCTGCTCGACCCCGACGCCACGGCGACCGCCGACGGCGGCGGCCTCGCCGTGACCTTCCCGCACCCCATCGAAGGCGGTGAGCGGATCGCGTCCGCCTGGCTGGAGATCGCCCGCCGCAGGACCGGCGGCATGGCGCTCCTGGAGCGTACGGTCAGCGGTCAGCCCGGTCTGGTGGCCCTCCAGGACGGCGTGGTCGTGTCGGTGTTCGCGTTCGATGTCGCGGGCGACCGGATCAGGAACATCTGGGTGATGCGCAACCCGGAGAAACTCATTCACTGGACGACAGGCTGACGGGTCACGACGCTCAGGGACGCCGACGGCGCGCCGTGCGAGCCCTGCACCGGCACGGCCACACAGCAGATTCCGGCCGCCACGTCCTCCCGGTCGAAGGCGGCGCCCCGGTCCCGGATCGTCTCGGTCTTCCGGCGCCAGGACCCGGGCAACGGGCCCAGCGGGATCCGCGGACACGCCCCGGCGACCAGGGCCTTTCCCGCAGCGGTGAACCACGGCCAGGTCCCGGCGTTGTCCCCGGGGGTCCAGTCCAGGACCAGCGTCCGGCCCTCCCGCAGCACGCTGAGCCCCACCGAGGCGGCCAACCGCATCGGCGCCGTGAAGCCGTACGCGGGCCCGGGCTTCGTGCACTGGCCGGACCTGGAACGCAGGCCCGACGGCTCCAACTACGCGGGGGTCACGGCGGCCGGGATCAGGGTCTCCGCGACGGCCTGGATCGCCGAGATGGAAGCCGCGTTCGCGCACCAGCCGGTCGGCCTGTACACAGGCAGTGACCTGGCGGCCGGCCATGCGCCGGCCGCGGTCCCGCTCTGGTATCCCGCCTGTCCCTGGTCCGGTGCGCCGGCCTACGCACAGGCCGAGGCCCACCCGAGGCCCAGCCCGTCCGGCCGGTCTCCGCTGTTCCGGCAGTTCACCTCGACTCCCCTGGACCGATCCATCTGCTGTCCGAGCGAGCCGGCGCTGCGCGCCTGGGCCGCCGGAGAGGAAACCGAAGACATGGCGCTCACCACGGACGACATCGACAAGGTCGCGGCCGCGGTCGTCGCGAAGCTCGTGGCCGGCGGCGGTGTGCTGGAGACGGCGGGCATCACGCACGTCGCGTCCGCCGCGGCGAAGGCGGTCCTGACCATGGACGGAGTCATCAAGGCTCCGGCCGACGCCCCGGACGCGAAGACCAATCCCTACTGCGCACTCCAGTCCTGCATCAAGGACACCAACGCCCGGATACGGCTCGCGCAGGCGACGGAGGCGGCCCAGAGCGCGGTCATCGGCAACTCGCCGCGGCCCTCGCGACGTTCGACAAGAACATCGACCCCGCCGCTCTCGTCTCCTCCATTCCATCACCACGGCGATCGAGACGGCCGTGGGTAAGGTCGTCATCCACCTCGACCCCACGTCCTGAGACGCCGGAAGGGCTGTCCCGTGAACCTCTTCGCCCGCTTTCGTCGCCGGGCTCCTGCTGACCCTGCTGGTCCACATCGGCGTCGACTTCGGCTCGGCGTCGGTGGCGAGCGTGGTCACCACGGTTCTCACCGGCGCGTACTACGCGACGGTCCGGCTCCTCGAAAGCCCCGCCGTGAAGATCCGGTCGCGGCCGCTCGCCACCGTCGCCGGCATCCTGCTCGGCTGGGCGGTCCCGCCCGACAACCCGAGCGCGGCGCACCCGGCCCGGCAGACCCGCTGACCCCGCCCGCCGGGTCCCACCGCCGCACCATCCCCCCGATCCGCCGGACGACCACGGTCAGGAAGCCGCAGCTGCGTCGGCCGGGTGGGGAAGAAGTCGCATGACGCGTCCACATAGGTGAACATCATGCACATGGGTGTACAGGGTTCGAGACTGCATGCCACACTCCTTCAACTTCTGTGCACCACAGTCCAGTTGGAGAGGCAGGCAGTCATGTCCATCTCCCGGCGGGCCGTGCTGGCCACGGCAGGCGGCGCCGCGGCCGCCTACGCCAGCGCACCTCTGCCCGCGCATGCCGAGGCCGGGCACGTGCCGGCCGCCACCACGCAGGTCCTCAGAGCCGCCGCCGACTACGCGGTCGAGAAGGTCCGCGCCGTGGCACCCGGCGTCAACGGCTTCCCCGTCTCGACCAGGTTCGAGAAGTGGACCTACTCCCAGAACGGCGACTGGGTGGGCGGGTTCTGGCCCGGCACCCTGTGGATGTGCTGGCTCCACACCGACGACGAGCGGTTCCGCACCCTCGCCCAGGACTCCGCCCGCAAGCTCGCCCCCCGCCGCACCGACACCACCACGCACGACCTCGGCTTCCTCTTCACCCCCTCCTGGGTCACCGCCTGGCGCCTGACCGGACAGGACGAGTGGCGGACCGGCGCCATCGAGGCGGCCGGCTCGCTCAGCCGGCGCTACAACCCGCGCGGCCGGTTCCTGCGCGCCTGGGGCGCGCTGAACGACCCCGCCAACGCCGGGCGCATCATCATCGACACGATGATGAACCTCGACCTGCTCCTCTTCGCCTCGCAGCAGACCGGAGACACCGCCTATCGCGACATCGCCGTCGCCCACGCCGAGACCGCGCAGCGCCTCTTCCCGCGGGCCGACGGTTCCACCCCGCACGTCTGGGACCTCGACCCGGCCACCGGCGCCCCCATCGGCCCCGACACCGTCCAGGGCTACAGCCCCACCTCCTGCTGGTCCCGCGGACAGGCCTGGGGGATCTACGGGTTCACCACCCTCTACCGCCGGACCGCCGACCCCCGGTTCCTCACCACGGCGACGCGTCTCGCCGAGTACGCCATCGGCGTACTCACCCCCGACCACGTGCCCGTCTGGGACTACCGGGCGCCCCAGCACCCCCACGACATCAAGGACGCGTCCGCCGGCGCCGTGATGGCCTGCGGGCTCCTCGACCTGGCCGCCGCCACCGGCCACCAGAAGTACCGCACGGTCGCTCTGCGGATGCTGACCGCGCTCGCACAGACCTGTCTGACCAGGGCCTCCACCCGGGCGGACGCCGTCGTCGCCCGGTGCACCCGCAACCGGCCCGCCGAGGACGGCATCGAGGTCTCCCTCCCCTACGCCGACTACTACCTCCTCGAAGGCATCCACCGGATCCTCCACCCGCAGGCCCTCGACCGCGCCATCGACCTCAGCACACCCTGACCACGACGACCGCAGTTCAGTGGGTGTTACATGGACCGCTGTCTCCCCGATCGGCCGGTGGTGAGATGATCACACCATGGGGACGGAAGAACTCGTTCGGCGCCGGACGCGCCGAGCCGTCACGCCGGAAGCAGGCGTCCCAGACCACCGAGTCGACCTTCCGCACCCCGAAAGGGGAAGTACCGTGTCCGTGTTCCAGCGCATTCTCGTCGCCGTCGATCCCAGTCCCGCCCGCGCTTCCGCCGTACGGCTGGCGGGCGAGCTGGCGCAGCTCGCCAACGCCGAGGTCCGCGTCGTCCACGTCATCGCCTCCGCCGCCTCCCTCGCGGCGATCGTCCCGCTGGAGGAGGACACCGAGGCGCAGGCCGTTCTCGACGAGGCCCTCGCCACCCTCCGGGACCTCGGCGTCAAGGCCGACGGAACCCTCCTGAGGGGACTCACCACGCAGGTCGCGGCCGTGATCTCGGAGACCGCCGAGGAGTTCGGTGCCGACCTCATCGTGCTGAGCCCGCACCACCGCAGCGCCGCGCGGGCGCTGTTCGACCCGCGGGTCAGCGACGCCGTCGCCCACCGCGCCCACACCGCGATCCTGCTCGCCCCGGAGCCCCAGCACCAGGGCTGAACCGGACCCGGGCCCCGGGCCGCCGTGGACTTCCGTGTCCGCGGCGGCCCCGGGGCTCGTGCGGGCCCCGGGACACGCCGAAGCCGTCGCTGGCGTCGGCGCCAGGGCAGCGCGTCCCGCTCGTCACTGTCGGCCTCCATGCGCTGGAGCGCGGTACCGACCGCCTCTCCGATCGCCGCGAACTGGGTCACCTGCTCGGGCGTCAGTGCGTCGGAGACCGCCCGGCGGACCGCCTCCACACGGCCGTTGGACCGCGCGCTCCAGCAGCCGCATGCCCTCCCCGGTGAGGACGGCGAACTGGTGGCGGCGGTGTCCGGGGTCCTGACGCCGGTCGGGGCAGCCGGTCCCCTGGAGGCGGGCTCACCGCGTGGGCGAGCCGGCTCCGGGTGATCGTCAGGCGTTCGGCCGGTTCGGACATGGTCAGGCTGTGATCCCTGACCGAGGACAGGTGCACGAGCAGGGTGTAGTCGGCATGGGTCATGCCCGCGTCGCGCCGCAGCCGGCGGTCGAGGTGGTCGGACAGGTGGGTGGAGAACGGGACGTAGGCGAGCCACGCCCGACGTTCCTAGGGCTTGAGCCAACGGGGCGTCGTGGGCGCACCATGATCGCCCCTGTTTGCATGTTCGAACACCACTGGGAGAACGTCAGGCGCCGACGTACTCCGCGAGGTGCTCGGCGGTGAGGCTCTTGCGGGCGGCGACCAGGTCGGCCGGGGTGCCCTCGAAGACGATCCGGCCGCCGTCGTGGCCGGCGCCGGGGCCGAGGTCGATGATCCAGTCCGCGTGGGCCATGACCGCCTGGTGGTGCTCGACGACGATCACGGACTTCCCGGCGTCGACCAGCCGGTCGAGCAGGCCGAGGAGCTGCTCGACATCGGCGAGGTGCAGGCCCGCGGTCGGCTCGTCGAGGACGTAGACGCCGCCCTTGTCGGCCATGTGGGTGGCCAGCTTGAGACGCTGACGCTCGCCGCCGGACAGGGTGGTCAGCGGCTGGCCGATGGTCAGGTAGCCGAGACCGACGTCCCGCAGCCGCTGGGCGATCCGCTGGGCGGCCGGGACGTTCGCCTCGTCCGCCGCGAAGAACACCACGGCCTCGTTCACCGACAGGGCCAGCACCTCGCTGATGTCCCGGCCGTGCAGTGCGTAGTCGAGCACCGACCTCTCGAACCGCTTCCCGTCGCAGTCCTCACAGGTGGTGGCCACCCCGGCCATCATCGCCAGGTCGGTGTAGATGACGCCGGCGCCGTTGCAGGTGGGACAGGCGCCCTCGGAGTTGGGGCTGAACAGGGCCGGCTTGACGCCGTTCTCCTTGGCGAAGGCCTTGCGGATCGGCTCCAGGAGGCCCGTGTACGTCGCCGGGTTGCTGCGCCGGGAGCCACGGATGGCGCCCTGGTCGACGGAGATCACCCCGGCCCCTGCCGGGATCGAGCCGTGCACCAGGGAGCTCTTGCCGGAGCCGGCGACGCCCGTGACCACGGTGAGGACCCCGAGCGGGACGTCGACGTCGACGTCCTGGAGGTTGTGGGTGCTCGCGCCGCGGATCTCCAGCGCCCCGGTGGGCTTGCGGACGCTCTCCTTGAGGCCGGCCCGGTCGTCGATGTGGCGGCCCGTGACGGTGCCGGACTTGCGCAGGCCCTCGACGGTGCCCTCGAAGCAGACGGTGCCGCCCCCCGCACCGGCGCCGGGGCCCAGGTCGACGACGTGGTCGGCGATCGCGATGACCTCCGGCTTGTGCTCGACGACCAGGACGGTGTTGCCCTTGTCGCGCAGCTGCAACAGGAGGCCGTTCATGCGCTGGATGTCGTGCGGGTGCAGGCCGGTGGTGGGCTCGTCGAAGACGTAGGTGGCGTCGGTGAGCGAGGAGCCGAGGTGGCGGATCATCTTGGTGCGCTGTGCCTCGCCGCCGGACAGGGTGCCCGCCGGACGGTCCAGCGAGAGGTAGCCGAGGCCGATCTCCACGAACGACTCCAGGGTGTCACGGAGTGTCTTCAGGAGCGGTGCCACCGACGGCTCGTCGAGGCCGCCGGCCCAGGCGGCCAGATCGCTGATCTGCATCGCGCAGGCGTCGGCGATGCTGATCCCGGCGATCTTCGAGGAGCGCGCGCCCTCGTTCAGCCGGGTGCCGTCGCAGTCGGGGCAGGTGGCGAAGGTGACCGCCCGCTCCACGAACTCGCGGATGTGCGGCTGCATCGACTCCTTGTCCTTGGACAGCATCGACTTCTGGATGCGCGGGATCAGACCTTCGTAGGTCATGTTGATGCCCGCGATCTTCATCCGGGTCGGCTCGCGGTGCAGGAAGTCGTGCAGTTCCCTCTTGGTGAACCTGCGGACCGGCTTGTCCGGGTCGAAGAAGCCGGACTCGGCGTAGAGGCGGGAGTTCCAGCCGCCGCCCTTGTAGCCGGGAACGGTGATCGCGCCTTCGTTGAGCGACTTGGTGTCGTCGAAGAGCTGGCCGAGGTCGAGGTCCGTGACGGCGCCGCGGCCCTCGCAGCGCGGGCACATGCCGCCGGTGATGCTGAAGCTGCGGCGCTCCTTGACCTGCTGTCCGGCGCGTTCGACGGTGACGGCTCCCGCCCCGCTGATGGAGGCGATGTTGAAGGAGAACGCCTTGGGCGAGCCGATGTGCGGGGTGCCGAGCCGGCTGAAGAGGATCCGCAGCAGTGCGTTGGCGTCGGTGGCGGTGCCGACGGTGGAGCGGGGGTCGCCGCCCATCCGCTGCTGGTCGACGATGATCGCGGTGGTCAGGCCGTCGAGCACGTCGACCTCGGGGCGGGCCAGGTTCGGCATGAAGCCCTGGACGAACGCGGGGTAGGTCTCGTTGATCAGCCGCTGCGACTCGGCGGCGATGGTGTCGAACACCAGCGAGCTCTTGCCCGAGCCGGAGACTCCGGTGAAGACCGTCAGCCGGCGCTTCGGGATCTCGATGCTGACGTCCTTGAGGTTGTTCTCGCGCGCGCCGTGCACACGGATCAGGTCGTGGCCGTCCGCCACGTGCGGCGTGGACACCTGCTTCTCGGTCTTTCCGGCCATGCTCAAACCCGTCTCCATCCGCTGCGCGGGGCCTCCGTCGACGGCCGCCACGCTAGCCGGGGTCGAACACTAGCGCTTCTCCATTCCTGACCGGTCCGGCCGACCGCGGTCCGCCGGCCCGCCGCGCCCGGCTCGGCCACGAAGATCTCCTGTTCTCACGGGACGTCCACGAACCGGCCCCGACGTGCACGGGGTCCGTCATGTCCGCCCCGGCGGCGCACGGGCGATGGTGCGTTCACCCAGCTCCCTCGACATGACGGTGTACGAACTGGACGACACCACGGACGTCAACGACCTCGTCGCCCTCGGGAACGAGGGCGTCACCGTGCGGGTGGTCCTGGACCGGGCCCGTCACAGAGAGTGCCGGCCCTTCCTCGCACAGCGCCCCGACCGAGGCGGGCGTGGAGGTCGCGTGGTCGCCCTCCGGCTTCGTCCACACCCACCAGAAGACCATCACCGTGGACGCCGCCAGGTCCCTGGTCCTGACCGGCGACCTGACCTCGCCGTGCTACCCGACCGGCCGGGACTGAGGCGTGTTCACCGACGACACCCGCGAGGCCCGGCTCCATGAACATCAGCGGCAGCTCCCTGTCCACGTTCGACGGCGACTGCCAGGGCGGCACCGCCGCGTAGCGCCCGGGCGGCCGGAAGAGCGGGCCGGGCGGGCACGGCGCACACCGGGCGGTCCTGCCCGTACCTCGGCGGCCGCCCCCGTACATCCGCTCGGCGGGCACCGCGGCTCGCCCGGAATCCGCTGGTCAGCACCGATCACCGCCGATCTATGCTTCTGGGAGCAGGAGGTTCGCCGGACCGTCGACGGAGAGGACGCCCGGGTACGGCGACGCTGCTCGTCCGGTATCCGCACCGTGTCCGTCTCTCCCGAGGAAGCCCCGTTGAACTTCTGGTCGATCTATGAGCACGGCTTCGCGCGTGTCGCCGCGTGCACCGGCCACACCGTCATCGCCGACCCGCGCGCCAACGCCGAGGCGGTCCTGCGCCAGGCCCGCCGCTGCGCCGAGGACGGGGTCGCGGTGGCCGTCTTCCCCGAGCTGGGACTGACCGGCTACTCGATCGAGGACCTGCTCCTCCAGGACGTGGTGCTCGACCAGGTCGAGGAGGCGCTCGCGACGGTGGCGGCCGGTTCGGCCGGGCTGCTGCCGGTCCTCGTGGTCGGTGCCCCGCTGCGCCATCGCAACCGGATCTACAACTGCGCGGTGTTCGTCCACCGCGGCCGGATCCTCGGTGTGGCGCCGAAGTCGTACCCGCCGACCTACCGGGAGTTCTACGAGCGCCGGCAGATCGCCTCGGGCGACGACGAGCGGGGCGGCAGCATCCGGATCGGCGGCGAGTCCGTGCCGTTCGGGGTGGACCTGCTGTTCGACGCGGAGGACGTCCCCGGTCTGGTGCTGCACGCCGAGGTCTGCGAGGACATGTGGGTACCGGTGCCGCCGAGCGCCGAGGCCGCACTGGCCGGCGCGACCGTGCTGGTGAACCTCTCCGGCAGCCCGATCACGGTCGGCCGTGCGGAGGACCGCAAGCTGCTGTGCCGCTCGGCGTCGCAGCGCTGTCTGGCCGCGTACGTGTACGCGGCGGCCGGGCTCGGCGAGTCGTCCACGGACCTGTCCTGGGACGGCCAGACGATGATCTACGAGAACGGCGCGCTGCTCGCCGAGACGGACCGGTTCCCGCTGGACGACCAGTACGCGGTGGCCGACGTGGACCTGGACCTGCTGCGCCAGGAACGGGCCCGGATGGGCTCGTTCGACGACAACCGGCGCACCCACGCGGCCCGCACCGGCGACTTCAGGACCGTGCCCTTCCGGCTCGACGCGCCGGCCGCCGACCTGGGCCTGCGCCGCAGGGTCGAACGCTTCCCGTTCGTGCCCGCCGACCCCGAGCGGCTCGCCCTGGACTGCTACGAGGCGTACAACATCCAGGTCGCCGCGCTCCAGCAGCGGCTGACGGCGATCGGCGGTCCGAAGGTGGTCATCGGGGTGTCCGGCGGCCTCGACTCCACGCACGCGCTGATCGTCGCGGCCCGGGCGATGGACCGGATGGGACGCCCCCGCACCGACATCCTGGCCTTCACCCTCCCGGGCTTCGCCACCGGCGAGCACACCAAGGGCAACGCCCACCGGCTGATGGCCTCGCTGGGCGTGACCGCCGCCGAACTCGACATCACGCCGACCGCGCGGCTCATGCTCAAGGAGATGGACCACCCGTTCGCGGCCGACGAGCCGGTGTACGACATCACCTTCGAGAACGTGCAGGCCGGGCTGCGCACCGACTACCTCTTCCGGCTCGCCAACCAGCGCGGCGGCATCGTGCTGGGCACCGGTGACCTCTCCGAGCTGGCGCTCGGCTGGTGCACCTACGGCGTCGGCGACCAGATGAGCCACTACAACGTCAACTCCGGTGTGCCGAAGACGCTGATCCAGCACCTGATCCGCTGGGTCATCAGCAGCGAGCAGTTCGACCCGGAGACCGGAGAGACCCTCGCCGCGATCCTCGACACGGAGATCAGCCCCGAACTGGTGCCCGGCGAGGAACTGCAGTCCACCGAGTCCAGGATCGGCCCGTACGCGCTGCACGACTTCACCCTCCACCAGGTGCTGCGGCACGGATTCCGGCCGTCGAAGATCGCCTTCCTGGCCTGGCACGCCTGGCACGACAGGGAGGCGGGAGTCTGGCCGCCCGGCTTCCCCGAGTCCGACCGCCAGGCCTACGACCTGGCCGCGATCCGGCACTGGCTCGACTACTTCTGCCGCCGGTTCTTCGCCTTCGCCCAGTTCAAGCGCTCGGCCATGCCGAACGGCCCGAAGGTCTCGGCGGGCGGCTCCCTGTCCCCCCGCGGCGACTGGCGCGCCCCGTCGGACGGTTCGGCCACGGCCTGGCTGCACGACCTGGAACGGGTACCCGAGGCATAGCGCCGCCGCCCGCGACGTGGCGTCCGCCCTGTGACCACGCTATGGTCGACCGTGCGCGCGGCACTCCGATCTCGGGTGGCGCGCGATGCGTTGGTGGTCCAAGGAAAGACGCCCCACTTCCTGTGGGGAGATGCAGGTGCAAGGCCTGCCCGGCGCTCCGCCCGAGAGCCCCGCCCCCCGATCCGTCGGGGGCGGGGCTCTTCGCCTGTGCCCACCCGTGCCGGTTGCGCGGCTTTCGGCGGCCTCCGCAGGTGCTCTGATGGGCGCACCTTCCACCGCCACCCGGAACGAGCCTCGGGGCGCGACAAAACGCCAGGTCAGGGCGGAGTTGCCGGCCGGTCGTCGGCCCCCTGGTCCGCGCCGCCCTGGTATTCGGCCCGGCAGCCGCCTCAGCCGCCACCGCCGACGCGGGCCCAGAAGCCTCGGGCTCCGGTGCCGCGCGGTCGGCGGCGGAGCCCGGAACCGACATCGTCTCCCTGCTGGACCGCGTCGAAGCGGTGGACACGACGCGCTACGGCCCCGCCCTGACGCCGCTCCAGGACACGCTGCCCACCTGATCGGGGCGAACGGCACCGCCGTCGACGCGTCCCGGGCCGCCGCCTACGCCAAGGACGTACGCGAGGGAAGCGCCGCTCTCCAGAAGCGGCTGACGGAACTGCGCACCGGCACCGAGCGTTCGGCCCGGGCGGCCGATCCCGTCGGGAACCTGGTGAGCGCCGTCCAGGCCGCCGAGGCAAGCTGCTCGCCTCGCTGGCCTCCCTCGTCCTCGGGGGCGTGGTGAGCGCGGTCACCGTCCTCGGGGGCGTGGTGAGCGCGGTCACCGGGCTGCTCGGCGCCGTGCCCGCGCTGCCGTCGCTGCCCGCCGTACCGTGAGCGAGTGATCCTCGGCAACCGTGACCCGCCGTCGCGGCGCCCCGTAACGGGGACGCCGCGGTGGCGAGCCCGTTCGGCACCTGCGGGTCAGTTCCCGCCCCAGCCCGGGACCATCGGCAACACCTGCTCAGCGACTCGTTCGAGAGCCGTGTCGTCGGGCGGTACGTCGTCCTGCCGCCAGATCGCGACCTCGAACGTGCCCTTTCCGTCGTCCTTCGCGTGCTTCGAGACCAGGAGGCAGCGCGCCGTGCCACCGGGCCCCGTGCTCGCCTTGCCACCGCCGAGGCTGAAGCCGATGGAGATGGTCGGGCTGGAGTAGAGGACGGCCGGGTGCCCCAGCACGGTCGTCCTGTGCGCGTCCCCCATCAGGCCGCCCGTCTCGGCGACGGACAGATCGTCGTAGGACGCCGACAGCTTCACGGAGTACGTCTTCAGGGTCACCGTGGCCTCCGGCGAGGGGATCTTCGTGCCCCCGGCGAGCGTGATCCAGTCCCCGCTGCCGCCGGCGGTCTCGGCCTGTTCCTTCGGTGTCCCCAGCAGGGCCGGCAGATCCGGGCGGTTCAGCGCCTCGCACAGCCGGGCGCCCGACACGTAGCGGGCCGGCAGCCGGTCGGTCGACTTCGAGCAGGCCGCCGGTTCGCCGCGCGCGTCCTGCGGGTGGACGAAGGCCTTCTGCGCCCACAGCACACCGACCACCCCCAGGAAGACGGCCACGGCCGCGATCGCCTGGACCGCCGGTCTGCCCTGCTTTTCGGGCTCGCTGAAAACCTCGGTCATGCCCCACCCCCGCCGTGCCTCCCCTGTGCGCCCGTGGAGCGTAACCGATGTGCGCCGTACCGACGTTCACAGGACTGATGTTCACGGGGATGGCACGGACGGCCCGGTCCTTCTCGGTGGCTGTGACGTCCCGGGGCGGTGTTTGATGTCGGCAGCACGCACCGGCCCGGAGGAGACAGGGGTGGACACGGTGGCCGACGGACGGATCGTCCAGGCGGGCGGGAGCGCCCTGGTGGTGCGTCGCGCGCCGCGGGACCGGACGCGCGCGGCGGTGCTCGTCCTGCACGGTGGGCAGGAGAACGGGCGCAGGCCCGCTCGCCCCTGGCAACCGGCCGCCCTGCGCATGCGCCCTTTCGTGAGCGCCGCCGCGTCGGTCTCCTCCCCCCGCGACGTACTGGTCGGCCAGGTGCGCTACCGCTACCGCGGCTGGAACGACGACGCCGACCCGCTCCAGGACGCCCTGCGCGCCCTCGACGAACTGCGCGGCCGGGCCGGGGACGTCTCGGTCGTACTGGTCGGGCATTCGATGGGCGGCCGGGCCGCGCTGCGGGCGGCGGCCGACCCCTCGGTGCGCGGGGTGCTCGCGCTCGCGCCCTGGTGCCCGCCCGGCGACCCCGTGGACGACCTCGCCGGGACGCGGATCGTCGTCCTGCACGGCGACCGGGACCGGGTCACCAAGCCCGCCGGGTCGGCCGCGTACGTGCGGCGGGCCCGTGACTCGGGTGCGCAGGCAGGAATGGTGCTGCTCAGGGGCGGGGATCACGCGATGCTCCGCCGCAGCCACGACTGGCACCGGGCCTCGGCCGCCGCCGTCCGCCGGCTGCTGCGCCCCGAACGTGACCTGGAGGGCTGGACGGCCGAGGCCTGCGGGGCCGAAGCGCCGCTTCTCCGTTGACCCGCGTCCTGATAAAGTGCCGCGCCCCCACGCGGCATCCACTCCGAGGACGGCTGATGTCGATCACGAAGTTCGTCACACTTGTCAAGTACCTGACAGCATTGCTATTGGTTCTCGCCCTGTCCGGCACCACGCCGGCGACCGCCGCACCACCGACCGCAGGGCCCGCACCGGCCGTGTCCGCCACCGGTACCTGGCAGGCACCCCTGTCCACCCGGGGCCGCTACATCGTCGACGCCGCCGGGAACCGCTTCCGCCTCAAGGCCGCGAACTGGGACGGCGCCCAGGGGTCCTGGACCGGAAGCGGAAGCATCGCCGACCCGGCCAACCACCACGCCGGCCAGGACTCCTACGGCATCCCCCTGGGCCTGGACCGCGCCTCCCTCCCCAAGCTGCTGGCGGACTTCCAGGCGCTCGGCATCAACAGCATCCGGCTGCCGTTCTCGAACGAGATGATCCGTACGACGGCCCCGGTACCGGACGCCTCCGTCGCCGCGAATCCGCAACTACGCGGAGAGACCCCCCTGGAGGTCTACGACGCCGTGGTGAGCGCCCTGACCGGAGCGGGCTTCGCCGTCATCCTCAACAACCACACCAACACCTCCCGTTGGTGCTGCGGCGTCGACGGCAACGAGCGCTGGAACAGCAGCCAGTCGACCCAGCAGTGGGCCGACGACTGGGTCTTCATGGCCCGGCGTTACGCGGCGAACCCACGGGTGGTGGGCGCCGATCTCTACAACGAGGTACGCCGTGACGTCCTCGACGACCCCAACTGGGGCCTGGGCGACAACCACGACTGGTACGCGGCCGCCCAGCTCGCCGCCGACCGCATCCTCACCGAGGCGAACCCGAACCTGCTGATCGTCGTCGAGGGCATCAACTGGACCGGGATCCCGGTGGACGGCTTCGCGCACGACCGCCCCACCCTCGCCCCCGTCCGCACCCTCTCCCACACCCTGGTGGACGCGCACAAGCTCGTGTACTCCGCCCACTTCTACGGCTACACCGGCCCCCACCACAGCGGCGCCACCGGCATCGGCGAGACCAGCGACCCGCGCTACCAGGACCTCTCCCGCGACGAGCTGTACCAGGTCCTGGCCGACCAGGCCTTCTTCGTCACCACCGAAGGCAGGCACTACACCGCGCCGGTGTGGATCAGCGAGTTCGGCATCGGCGCCGGCGAGACGGGCACCGCCGCCCGCACCTGGTTCGGCAACATCACCGACTACTTCGCCGACCACGACACCGACTTCGCCTACTGGCCGCTGGTCGGCTGGGAGGGCCACGACGACTGGGCGCTGCTGCGCTACGACACCGCCGGGCACCGCTCCGGCATCCTCGACGGCGGCGACTGGCGTGCGACGGCCTGGACCCACCTCATGGACTCCCCCGGCCGTACGGGCTACGTCGCACCGGGGACGACCTGGCGGATGCTGGCCACGGACCACGGCGACGCGGTCGAGTCCCGGCGCGTGCGGGCGGGTGGCGACTGGGACTCGGGGGCCTACAAGGCCGTCTGCCCCGACGGGCTGCGGCTGACCGGCCTCGCGCACTCCGGCGGACGCGGCCTGTGCACCGACGCGACGGCCGGTGACCTGCGGGCCGCGGGCAGCGGCCAGACCGTCGTCACCGACGAGCGGTACGTTCCGGCGGGCGGCGACTGGGCCTCCGGGTACACCAAACTGCAGTGCCCTGCGGGCCAGTTCGTGATCGGGTACAGCCGCCGCGGGGAGCGGGTGTCGGCGGTGCTGTGCGTGCCCGCGCGCGCCGCGGTCGGCGCGAACGGCCGGACGGTGTGGTTCGACCGGTCCGACAACCGCCCCGCCGACGGGGCGGGCGACGACTTCGCCTACGGCGCCTACAAGGGCCAGTGCGCGGCCGCCGAGTACCTCGCCGGGGTCGCCTTCACGACCCGGGTGGGCAGCACACCGGGACCTGCCGCCGTACTGTGCGCGCCGCTGCCGTCCTGACCTCGAGAGCCGCTTCCACGACCCGGCTCAGGGCACGCGGGCGAGCCCGCCGCCCTGGGCCGGCAGGGTCAGGCGGTCGTGGTGCCCGGGCGAGCCGGGGTTCTCCTCGGTGGCGGTGAGGATGGACTGCTGGAGGCGGCGCAGCCGCCCCGAGGGCTCCAGGCCGAGCTCTCTGACGAGGAGGGCGCGCAGCTGCTGGTAGACGTGGAGCGCCTCGCCGCGCCGGCCCGAGCGGTACAGGGCGAGCATGAACTGGGCGTGCAGGTTCTCGTGGGAGCGGTAGCGGCTGGTCAGGACGGTGAGTTCGGCGAGCAGTTCGCGGTGCCTGCCGAGCCGCAGGTCGGCCTCGATGCGCTGGTCCAGTGCGCACAGCCGGCCCTCCTCCAGCCGCCGTGCCTCCATGGCCAGGTGGGCTCCGGTGTGGACGTCGGCGAAGGGCGGGCCTGTCCAGAGGTCCAGGGCCTGGCGCAGGGTGCGGGAGGCACCCGCGAAGTCCTCGTCGTCCATGGCCCGGCAGCCCAGTTCACGGAGCCGCTCGAACTCGTGGATGTCGCTGCCGCCTCCTCCTGAAGCCAACAGGTAGCCGCCCGGCAGGGTGGTGAGGACGTCCTTCGCGGACGGCGCGTCCGCGCCATCGGGACCGGCACCCTGGCGCAGCGCCGTCGCGATGTGTTCCCGGAGCTGGAGGACGTAGGTCTGCAGGGTGGTGCGGGCGCTGCGCGGCGGGGCGCCCGCCCAGAGTTCCTCGACGAGGGCGGGGACGGGCACCACCTGGTCGGCGCGGAGAGCCAGCAGGGCCAGCACCTGGCGGGGCTTCGCCGCGGTCGGGGCGATGGAGACCCCGTTCTCCCGCACGTTCAGTGCACCCAGCAGCCCGATGTCCACACGCGTCTCCCTGAACCTCTCACCTGACACTCCGCCAGTAGAAAACAGCGCAACCGGTCTGTCAACAGACCGTTCGCCGGCCCGCCCGCGGCTGAGGGCGACCAGGTGCCGCAGCGCTCTCCGGAAACGCCGGACTGCCCGCTCCACGTCGTCTTTTCAACAATTCCCGGGACTGGTCGACCCCGACCGGACGGTTCGGGGCGGCCGTGAGCCGTGCGGGCTGCCCGTCCGAAGAACAGCCCGAACGAAGCCATCCGGTCGGTTATGTGACCATGGATCAGCTCAGCGCCTCCGGCCGCGGGATTTGGCGGGAAGGGTGAGAAGGACGATCCCCAGCGCCGGCACCGCCAGTCCGCACCAGGAGACGGCCGGCAACCGTTCGCCCAGGACCGCGACTCCCGGGACGGCGGCCACCGCGGGCTCGGTCAGGGGCAGGGCCGTGGCGATCTGCGCGGTGGTGTGCCGCAGGCCGTATCCGAGGAGCCAATACCAGAGGAAGGTGGTGACGGCCCCGAGCTGCAGGACGACAAGCGCGCCCCGTGGTGTCGGCAGCCACGCGGAGCTGACCGAGCTGACCCCGATCCCGTGCGACGTGTTCGTGCGGTACGGGCAGTGGTTCCGCAAGCGCTGTGTCGGCGAGGTGGAACCGGCCCGGGTGACCGCGGTCGAGCGGCCCGCGCCCGTGGCCGGCTTCGTGGTCCGGCCGGACGACGGACAGGAGCCGGCGGCCTCGGCCGTCGTGGTGGCGACGGGTCTGAACGGACTCGCCCATGTCCCGGACGAGTTGCGGCACCTCGCACCCGAGGGGCCCGGCCCTCGAACGCCGGTGTCGCACACCAGTCACCACACCGATCTGTCCGCGTGCGCGGGCCGGAGGGTCGCGGTCGGTTGCGGCGGCCGGTCCGCGCTGGAGAGTGCCGCGCTCTGCACGAGGCGGGCGCCGAGGCACAGGTGCCGGTGCGTGAGCGGAAGGTGCTGTGGGGCATGCCCCCGGACCTCACCCGGCCGTGGACGCAGCGGGTGGCCAAACCGGCCTCGCCTCTGGGCACGGGCTGGATCCTGGCCGGGGTCTGCGCGGCGCCGGGCGGTGTGCGGTGGTGTCCGGCGGCGGCCCGGCCGCTGCTGTTCCGGCGCGCGCTCGGCCCCTCGGGCGGCTGGTGGTTGCGGGAGCGGGTGGTGGGTGTCGTAGCGGTGCACACCTCGCGCCGGGTCACCGGGGCGGTCCTCTCCGGGCCGGTGGTGCGCCTGGACGTCAGCGGCCCCCGGGGCGGGCGCGAGTCCCTCACCGTCGACCACGTGGCGGCCACCGGCTACCGGCTGGACCTGGACGCCCTGCCGTTCCTGTCCCCCACGGTGCGTCGCGCGGTGGCCTGCGCCCCGGGTTCGAGGGCTCCCGCGCTGCGCGGCACGTTCGAGTCGTCGGTGCCGGGGCTGTACTTCACGGGCTCGCTCGCGGCACCGATGTTCGGGCCGATGATGCGGTCGTGGCGGGGACGGAGTTCGCGGCCGTCCGGACCGCCCGGCACATCGGAATCTCCTGGGCAGGGGAATCAGGTTGCGACGGGTCCGGTGCGCCCGGTGAGCTGGTTCCATGGACGGTGCCGTGGAGCGGGTGCGACGGGCGGGGCCGGCCGGTGACCGCGTGCGTGTGCGGCGACCGGCCCGGTGGCACGGGCCGGCGCTGCTCGGCGCCCTCATGCTGGCCGCGTTCACCTTCAACACCGCCGAGAACCTGCCGGTCGGCCTCCTGGAGGCGATCTCCGCGGGTCTGCGGGTGTCCCTGCCGGCGGTCGGTCTGCTGGTCACCGGTTACGGCCTGACGGTGGCCGTGGCGTCGCTTCCGCTCGCCCACGTCACCCGGGCCCTGCCCCGCCGTCATGTGCTCACCGGGCTGCTGGCCGCGCTCGTCGTCTCCAGCACGACCGCGGCTCTGGCCACCTCCTACTGGCAACTGCTCGCCGCACGGCTGCTGACCGCGCTCGCCCAGGCGCTGTTCTGGGCGGTACTGGGACCGGTCGCGGTGGATCTGTTCGCGCCCGGGGTCCGGGGACGGGTCGTCGGGGCGCTGTCCGTCGCCGGTTCGCTCGCCCTGGTCCTCGGTGTGCCCGCGGGTACCTGGCTGGGCCGCCACGGCGACTGGCGGACGCCGGTCGCCGCGCCGGCGGTGCCGGGACTCGTCTCGCTGGTGACGATCGCGGCACTGCTGCCGACGTCGCGCCCGGAAGACGCGCCCGCGGCCCACGGGAGCCGCCCCGACACCCGCCGGTTCGTGACGGTGCTGGCGGCCGGGACGTTGTCCGCCACCGGGGCGTTCGCGGGATACACCTACATCGTGACGTTTCTGCGTGACGTGAGCGGATTCCCGCCCGCCTCGGTCGGCTCCCTGCTGGTGGTCTTCGGGGTGGCGTGTCTGGCGGGCGCGGCCGTGACCGGGGCGCTCCTCGACCGCTTCCCGCAGTCCGCGCTGACCTCCGCCGTGGCCGTCCAGGCGGTGGGCCTGCTCGGCCTGTACGCGGCGGCCGGCCGGCCGGTGGCGGCGGTGGTGTTCCTGGTCCTGACGGGCGGAGCACTCGGACCGGTGTTCATGGCCACCCAGAACGCGATGCTGCACTGCGCGCCGGGCCGCACGGACCTCGCCCTCGCGGCCAACTCCGGCCTCTACAACGCCGGTATCGCGGCAGGTGCCGCACTGGGCGGCCTGCTGCTGCCACCGGCCGGGGTCCGGCCGGTCTTCCTGGCGGGCGGCCTGCTGACCGTCGGCGCCTGCGCGGTCCTGTTCTGCGGGCGGGCTGTCAGCCGATGACCGGCTCGAGCCGGGCGTCCGGGTTCCCCGGCCCTCGTCCGGGCCCGGAGGGACCGCGGCCTCTCCGGTCCGGCGGTACGACCAGTCGGCGCGGCAGCGGCCGTGACCGTCACCGGGGGATCACCGCCGTGGAACCGCTCGGGACGTCTCCATGGGTGGGCTCCGAGGAGTCCGGTGCGCCGGACGAGGGCGGGTCGTCCTCGGTGGCCGTCAGCACGGCCTGCCGGATCCTGCCCACCACGGCCGAGGGTTCCAGGCCGTAGTCGTGTACGAGGGTGGTCCGCAGGCGCTGGTACGCGGCGAGGGCCTCGCCGCGGCGGCCCGAGCGGTGCAGGGCCAGCATCAGCTGTCCGCACAGGCTCTCGTGGGTGGGGTGCCGGCTGACCAGCACGGTGAGTTCGGCGATCAGCTCGCGGTGCCGGCCGAGCCGCAGATCGGCCTCGATGCGCCGGTCCAGCGCGCACAGCCGGCTCTCCTCCAGCCCCCTGGTCTCGGCGCGCAGACAGTCTCCGGCGGAGACGTCGGCGAGGGCCGGGCCGGTCCACAGGTCGAGCGCGGTACGCAGCGACCGCGCCGCCGCGCGATGGTCCCCCACGTCCATCGCCCGGTACCCGGCCCTGGTGAGCCGCTCGAACTCCCAAAGGTCACTGGTGCCTTCACCGCTGTCGAGCAGATAGCCGCCGGGTACGGTACGCAGCACCTGTTTCGGGCTGCGTCCGGCCCCGTCGCCGCCCGTCGCCGCCGACGTCCCGGCGATGAGCTCACGCAGGTGCATGACGTACGTCTGCAGCGTGGGGCGTGCGCTGCGCGGTGGCTGTCGCCCCCAGAGTTCCTCGGTGAGCGTCGCGACGGTCACCGCCCGGTCGGCGTGCAGGGCGAGCAGGGCGAGCACCTGACGCGGCTTGGCCGCGGTCGGTGTGATGGAGACGCCCCTCTCGCGCACGTCGAGCGTGCCGAGTATGCCGATGTCCACGCCGTCCCCCTGGCCGTCCGCCCCTCGGGTGCTCCGAGTCCCGGGCACCCGAGTCAAAAACGGCATGGGCGGTTTGTCAAACCGAACCCCGCTGCCTTTGTCGGCTCTTGACCGACAGTCAGGAGTCGGACAGCGCGGCGCCCGCGAACTGGCCGCTGCGTGCGGACAGTTGCGGAAGCACCAGCGACCAGAACTGCTCGGCGTGCTGGAGCGAGATCCGGTCACGGTCGGCCGCGCCGAGCACCTCGAACCCGACCGTCGCGGCCACTATCACCGCGGCGACCCGGTCAGGCGAGACCCCTTCGGCCAGCTCGCCCTGGCGCTGGGCCCGCACCAGTTGATCGCACACCCAGGTACGCCACCAGCAGCCGAAGCCCATGCCGTTCTTGCGGGAGGGGTCGAGGCTCAGCCTGAAGCCCGCACGGACGACGACATCGGTGGCGACCATGACCAGCAGGTCCCGGGTGACGGCGACCAGCAGGTCCAGCGCGGAGGCGGCCGACGGGCGCCGGTCGGCGGCCATCTGCTCGATGTTCCGCCGGGCCAGAGCCTCCACCTCGACGGCGAGGGCGTCCTTGCTGGGAAAGTGGAAGTGCAGCGCTCCGGCGCTGACTCCGGCCCGCCGGCTGATCGCGGGCAGTGAGGACAGCGCGTATCCGTCGTCCGCGAAGGTCTCGGCGGCGGCATGGACGAGGGCCTGGCGGGTTCGGGCCGCCCGGAGCTGCTTGACCATCGCGATCCCCCTGTTGGTCCGGGCGAATCCGGAGTTGGACGGTCCGATTCCCCCCTGGGCCTGCAACATTCCGATTCGAGAACCCTAGCAAACAGCACGCTGAGTAGGTTTGGCAGAGCGCAGAGTGCGGACGGGAGGAGCGGGTGGCCCTTCCCGGTCGTCGGGAGGCGGCGCTCCCTGCGGACAGCGAACCAGGCGGATGGTTCGGTTCCGAGGCGGGTCAGGCCTCGGTCGCCACCAGTGATTCCTGCCGCCGACGCTCGACTTCGTCGACGACCCGGGCGCCCCGGTCGGGCGCGGTGTCCAGCCGGATCAGGGCCGCGGGAGTGGCTATGGCCGGCAGTACGTGGTTGTAGAGGACGGAGATGCGGTCGTTGAGATCCGTCCAGTCGGAGACCACCTCGGACATGAACTGGGTCCCGATCCAGGCACCGAGGAAGCACTCCGCGGTCTCCTGGGGCGTGACGTGCGGCAGTACCTCGCCGCGTTCCTTGGCCTCCACCAGTTTCTCGGTCACCACCTCGGTCCAGGCGGGCCAGGCGCTGCCGAACAGCGAACGGCCCTGGAGGTCCGCCGACAGCCGTATACCGGCGAGGAGGATGACCTCCTTGGGGATGCGGTGGGCCAGCGTCATGCCGATGTCCACCCACTCCTGGAGCTTCAGCTCACGGGGCACCCAGTAGTCGTCGCTGATCTGAGCGTTGATCACGCCTCGCGCGAGGGCTTCCTTGGAGTCGAAGTGGAAGTAGAGGGCTCCCTTGGTCACTCCGGCCCGCTCGAGGATCTCGGCGATCGTCGCCGCCGTGTACCCGCGCTCGGCGAAGACCGCGGCTGCGGCCTCGACAACAGCGCGGCGGGTCCGAATCGCACGCTCCTGACGCGCCATGAGGACCCCTCCTCGGTCAAAACAAAACCGGACGTGACGTACCTTACCCCAATCGGGGGTCGGTATTTCGGCCGCACAGGACCGATTCCCGGTCGGTCCCGCGCCCGCGCCGGGGCGTCGGCACGGGACTCGTCGGGCAGTTCACCAGGCGGTGCGCCCGCCGTCCACGGTAAGTGTGGCACCCGTGACGAAGCTCGCCCTGTCACTGCAGAGCCAGGCGGCGGCCTCCGCGACCTCCTCGGGGTCGGCGGCGCGCGCCTGCGGGGCGGAGCGGTAGGCCCGTGCCTCGTTCTCCGGCGACTTGGCGAACCAGTCGTCGATCATCTCGGAACGGGTCAGGCCCGGGGCGATGGCGTTCACGCGGATGCGGTGCGGGGCGTACTCGACGGCGGCGGCCTTGGTCAGTCCGATCACCGCGTGCTTGGAGGCGATGTAGGGCGCGGCCGTCGAGGAGGCGACCAGGCCGCCCACGCTGCTGGTGTTGACGATCGAGCCGCCCCCGGTCTCCAGCATCGCCGTGATCTCGTGGCGCAGGCAGTTCCACACACCCCGCACGTTGGTCTCGGTCACCCGCTCGTAGTCGGCGTCGCCGATGAGGTGCATCGGGGTCTTCGGCAGCGCGACGCCCGCGTTGTTGAAGGCGGCGTCGAGACGGCCGTAGCGCCCGACGGTGAACTCGACGGCCCGGCGCACCTCTTCTCCGTCGCGTACGTCCAGAGAGCGATGACTCGCCTCGGCGCCCCCGGCGCGCAGCTCGTCGGCGAGGTCGCGCAGCTTGCCCTCGCGGCGGGCGGTCAGGACTACGGTGGCACCCTGCCGGGCGAACACCCGGGCGGCGGCCGCGCCGATGCCGCTGCTGGCACCGGTGATGAGGGCGACCCGGCCCGCCAGTGCGGCACCTTCCGCCGCGGTCACCTGGTCACCTCCGGGGCGGTGGAGAGGGAGTCGGCATCATGCCAGAAGACGTCGAGCCCGGCCTCCCGGTCGAGGGTGCGCAGGCGCTCTTCGTCGATCTCGGCGAGGCCGCCGACCAGGTGCCGGACGCCGAGTTCACGCATCAGCTCGCGCTGGAAGCCGTGCTCGAAGGTGCTGGGGTGACCGACGAACGGAACGTCCAGCTCCTTGGCGTGACCGGCGAAGCGGGCCACGTCGTCGATGAAGAGGACCTGGTGGCGGCCGAGACCGAAGCGGTCCTCGCCGATCTCCCGGATACCGGGGCGGAAGTCGTTGGTGCAGATGTAGTGCGGAGCGGTGAACAGCTGCTCCCAGGACCCGAGATGGCGGCGGAAGTGGTCCTCGTCGAGGCCGCCGTAGCAGATGACGTCCAGGCCCGCGGCGCGCAGTCGGTGCAGGAGTTCCTCGGCGCCGTCGAGCGGGTGGACGGGGTGGGCCCGCAGGTAGTGCTCGCGTTCCGCGAAGTAGTCGGCGATCGCGTCCTGTTCGCTCACCTCGGCGCCGGTCTCCTCCAGCAGCACCCGGGCGGCGGCGAGGCGGGACTGCGAGAAGAGCCGCTGCTCCAGCTCCCGCGTGTACGTGCCGCCGTACTTGAGGACGAGGCGGTGCAGGACGGGGCTGAAGCTGTCGTTGAGCAGGACGCCGTCGATGTTGACGGCGGCGAGGCGCAGGGTGCGCAGTGGTTCCATCGGGTCTCCCTCTCGCAGGCCGTTCGAACATCATGCAGGGGCCGTCGGTGCCGGCGGCGGGCCGGGTGGGCCGGCGGTCGGCGAACTCCCGGGCAGATGGCCGAAAGAGACCGCTGGACAGGTTTTGATCCAGGCCGCCCGGACCCCGCCCACCGGTAACCGGCCCCCGACATCTGCCAGTTAGTCCGTTTTTCGCCGTGCCTCCGACGTGATTGAGCGCAAAAATACTTGGCCAAACCACCACGGAGCGGAGTCATGCATGGATCGAGTCCCACCACGCTTGGTGAATCCTTTACCTTGTGGCCGACCCGAGAAAACCGGTAGGTCCGTATCTTATAGGCGTCGAACAGAGCTTCAGCCAACGAAGAGCTTTCCGACGGGGGGTTGTCGATGAGCCTGTCCGCCAGCGAGATCGGAGTCGGTCTGCCCGTACTGCCCCGGTTGACCACCACGGTGCCCAAGGAGTACGTCCACCGGGCGTCCCTGGCCGAGGTGTTCCTCACCGGCTGTACCGCGCAGGACGACGGGCTGCGGTTCTCCCTCACCGGACAGTGGCCGCGCGCCCACACCTTCTTCAACAGCGCCGACGGCTCCAGCCATGACCCGCTGCAGGCCGCGGAGACGTTCCGGCAGGCCGGCATGTTCGTGACGCACGCAGAACACGGTGTACCGCTCGGGCATCACTTCGTGCTGTGGTCGCTCAGCTGCCACACCGATCCGGAGCAACTGCGCATCGGCTCCCGGCCGACCGACTTCGAACTCGAGGTGACGTGCCCGGACACCGCACCGCGCGGCAGGGCGTCGGCGCGCCGGATGGGCATCGGGTTCGCGCTGCGCAGGGACGGCCGGCCCGTGGCCCACGGGGACGGGCTGTACTCCATCGTCACGCCGGCCGTCTACGCGCGTCTGCGGGCCAGCCGGCCGGGACCGCGTGCGGCTTCGGTGGACCCGGTGATCGCGGCCGACCCGGTGGAACCGTCCGCGGTGGGCCGCACCTCTCCCGCCGACGTGGTGCTGACCCCCACGGACGCGCCCGGCCGATGGCTGCTCACCCCGGACCTGACCCATCCGATCCTGTTCGACCACGGCGGTGACCATCTGCCCGGCATGGTTCTGCTGGAGGGTGCCCGCCAGGCCGCCTGCGCCCGGCTGGCACCCCGCGCGCTGATACCGGTGAGCACGTCCACGACCTTCGACCGCTACGTCGAACTCGACAGCCCGTGCTGGGTGGACGTGACCGGGGTGACCCCCGAGGACGACGGCACGGTGACCGTGCAGGTCGTCGGCCGGCAGGCCGGCGAGACGGTCTTCACCTCCACCGTGCACGGTCCCGTCGTCGGCTGAGGGCGTCGCGAAACGGCCGCTGCCGGCCCCCCTTCGGGACCCGGCAGCGGCCCGGCCGTAGGACTTTCAGCGGCGGTGGTCCCCGACGCGGCGGTCACCACCCAAGTGCTGGTCACCACCCACGTGCCGGTCACCACCGTCACGGCGGTGCAGACCCCAGGAAGCGGAGTCCACGAAGCGCCCGTGGTCATTGCGCAGGGTGACGGTGTCGCGGTCGTGGTTCAGCACGGAGCGGGTCCTGTCCTGGTACACGTCCCTCATGGTGTCCCAGCCCTGCCCGGTGTGGACCCGGACGGTGCCGTGGCCTGCCAGCCAGAAGTGCCGGAAGGTGTAGCTGTGGCCGTCGGCGTCCGACAGCGTCCAGCCGCTCAGGTTCACGTCCCGGCGGGCGGTGTTGGTGACGTCCACCCACTCCCGGTTCAGGGCGCGGCCGGCATAGACCGCGCGTCCGTGCAGGTCGTGCTGGACGGCGCTGATGACGACCGCGTCACGGTGCGCGGAATGCGGAGCAGCGGCCACGGCGGGCAGGGTCGCGGCGCCCACGAGGGCGGCCGCGACGGCGGTGGCGGAACCGAGACGGCGGGCGGTCGCGAAGACGGTAACGGACACGAGGTCCCCCTTTACGGGGTTCGGGCACGCCCCTCCGCGTGCGGCGCGAAGCCGCGGTCCGCGAGGGGGTGTGTGGTGCGGTGCGACGGCCGGGCGGCCGCGCAGTCACACATTGCAACGGGGTGGCGGGACACGTCGGGCACACATCACGCCCATTACCGATCTATCACTTTCCCATGACTCTCGACTGTAACGTCCATTTATCAAGTGAATACACCGATTTGTCGCAAGATGGGGCCCGCAAGCCGTGCGATCAACGGGCCCCAGGACACCTCACCCGCGCCCGGGGTGCCCCGCGAACGGGGCCCGCTCACCCGAAAGTGAGTAACAGTCAGCGGCCGATCGGGGCACCGCAGGACGATCTTCTGATCGTCGTATGGAATTCCTCGATCGGTCGGCCGCGACTATGGCTCGGGGAAAGCGTTTGCCACTAGGTTTCGGCGTGCCATTTGGCATGCCCACACCATCTCAGCGCAACCTCCCCGTAGGAGACACCCCCATGCGCAGACTCGTTGCCTGCCTGGCGGCCGCGGTGGCCGCCCTCGGTGGGCTCACGGCGACGGCCGCTCCGGCCGCGGCGGCCGGAGCGGGCACGTTCAGCGTGCTCACGTACAACGTCGCCGGGCTTCCGGAGTCGCTGTCGAGCGCGTCCACACCGCGCGACACCAGCACCACCGAGATCGGCCGGCGCATCGCGCCGTACGACATCGTCAACGTCCAGGAGGACTTCAACTACCACGCCTACCTGTACTCCACGGACACCCATCCCCACCGCACCGCGACCAGTGGTGGCGCGGGCATCGGCAGCGGGCTCAACACCGTCTCCGACCACGCCTGGGACGGCGACGACTTCGAGCGCGTCGGCTGGAACTCCTGCCAGCTCGACTCGGGTGACTGCCTCACCCCCAAGGGCTTCACCTTCATGCGCGAGCGGCTCGCCGAGGGCGTCTACGTCGACTTCTACAACCTGCACACCAACGCGGGTACGAACGACGGCGACGAGGCCTCCCGGGCCGACAACCTCAGCCAGCTGACGTCGTTCATCGGCACCCACTCGGCCGGGAACGCCGTGGTGGTCATGGGCGACACCAACACCCGGTACACCCGCAGCGCAGACACCATCGCGGAGTTCGCCTCAGCCAACGGCCTGACCGACGCGTGGGTCAAGCTGATCCGTGGCGGCAGCGCGCCGGCCAAGGGCAGTGACGCCCTGGTGTGCGACCAGAGCGGGGCCACCGTGCCCAACACCTGCGAGGTCGTCGACAAGGTCCTCTACCGCGGCAGCAAGCTGGTCACGCTGAACGCGACCTCGTACGCCAACGAGCACGCCGAGTTCCTGAACGACGACGGTCTGATGCTCTCCGACCACGACCCGATCACGGTCGGCTTCTCCTGGTCGCAGAACCCGGACTTCCAGCTCGGCGACCAGTTCGGCGGTCCGCACGGCGACTACTACCAGGACCTTCCGAGCGTCCCGGCCGCCGCCCGCGCCACCGCCGTCTCGCTGCGCGCGGGCTCCCGCGTCGACCAGGTCGGTATCACTCTGGGCAATGGCACCACGCTGGCCCACGGCGGTACCGGCGGCACGGCGTCCTCACTGACGCTGGGCAGCGGCGAGTACGTGACCACGGCGTACCTGTGCGAGGGCAAGCACAGCAACACCACCCGCATCTTCTACGCCAAGTTCACCACCAACCTGGGCAACACCCTGGCCGGTGGCACGACGACCTCGGACTGCGTGACCCGCACCGCGCCGACGGGCTGGCAGATCGCCGGCTTCCACGGCCGCTCCGGTGACGAACTCGACAAGGTCGGCTTCATCTACACCAAGCGCTGACCGCGTCCGGCAGGCCGGCGAACACCACGAACGGTTCGCCGGCCGGCCCGGTCCTGCCCCCTGCCGGGGACAGCGCTTTCACCGTCTCCGACGGCACCCCGCCGTCCCGGACGCCGTTGCGGTGGCGGCCGCACGGGACGGCCTGCTGATCGGCGAGCTGGGGCCGACCGACGCCGGGGGGCATGCCCCGGAGTGCGGGACGTCCGGCAGGCCGTCGGGCTCGCGTGTCAGGCGGTGAAGCCGCCGTCGACGTGGATGGAGGCACCGGCGGACGTAGGAGCCGTCCGCACTCGCCAGGTGGGCGACGGTCGCCGCGATCTCGGAGGCTTCCGCGCAGCGGCCCAGAGACGTGAGGGCGGCGATCGCCTCGGCATCGGGTCCGTCGGCAGGATCGGTGTCGGTGTCGATGTCGATGTCGGTGGGATCGGGGTGCACCAGGTTGACGTTGATTCCTGGCGGACCGAGTTCCCGGGCCAGACCCTTCGTCATCCCGACCAGTGCCGTCTTGCTCATCGAGTACAGCGCCAGTCCGGGGAAGACCGCTCGCTCGGCGACATTGCTGCCGATGCTGATGAGGCGGCCGCCCTGACCCGTGTGCCGCAGTGCAGCCCGGGACGCCACGTACGGCCCCTGGACGTTCACCGCCAGGGTGCGGTCGATCTCTGCCGGCCCCAGGTCCTCGAGCGGGCCGCGGAGGGTGAGGACGGTGCGCTGGAAGAAGGCGCCGCCCTGCGGATTGTCGGAGTACTGGTCGAGGGAGACGATGTCGGCGCCGTGCCGGATGAGGACGGCGGTGAGCGCCGCGACGATCCCGCCGGCCTTGGCGAGCTTCGGGATCCGCACCCTTTGCCTGCGCCGGGGGCACGGCTCGGCCGGTTCGCGGCCACCGCTCGTTGCCTTGTGGCAAGCGCTGACTGTTCGCACCGTCGGACGGTGTCCGGACACAGGAGATCGCCCCAGTGGTACGTGCGTTGACCACCGATGGTTTTGATTGAGCTTTGTACCGCTTCACTGGAAATCGCTTCACACAAACACCGGTCACACTCGATCGCCGGGTGTTAGAACTTGGCCACAGAGCGTTGGGCCGTGAACGGCCTCGCGCACCCTCTCCGGTGTGAAGTGGAACGACCTTGCCCAAGTCCAGATCCCTGACCGGCAACTGGCGCGTCGCCAGACGCCTCCAGGCCATTCTGCTCATCCCCGTGCTGGTCGCTCTCGGTCTCGGCGGGGTCCGGGTGAAGAACTCGGTCGACACCCTGCGGGACGCCGACGACGCGGTGCGCGTGGCTGAGTTGGTGCAGGCGGCGAACGCCTACGCCAGTGACGCCATCGACGAACGGGACGTGTCCGTCATCCCGCTGCTGAAGGGCGAACGGAACGCGCCGGCGGTGGCGGCGGCGCGCCGGGGGACCGACGCGGACGCCGAGGCGTTCGACCGGGCGGTGGCCCGTGCGCCGAGGACCGCGGGCCTCGTCAGGCGGATCGAGCTGGTCCGGGCCGGCGAGAAGCAGCTGCCCGCGGTACGGGCCAACGCGTTCACGGACCGGCTGACCGGGGTGCAGACGGAGGAGAGCTATCACGCCGTCCAGCACCCGCTGATGGAGCTCTCCAACGAACTGGGCTTCGGCAGCAGCAACCAGGCCAGCTTCGGACGCACCCTCTACGCCATCTCCCTGACCCAGGCGGCCGAGTCCCTGATCCGGTCCATCGGCACGCATCTGCTGGTCGAGGACCGCACTGCCCTCGCGGAGGGCGAACTGCCCACCCAGCTCGGCTCGTTCAGCTCGTACGCCTATCTGGAACAGGTGGCGCTCCAGGAGTACGCGGGAGCCGGCACCGCGCAGGACATGACCCGGCTGCGGACGGCGCTGGCGAACGCGGAGAAGAAGGGCGCGGAACAGACCGCCGAGGCGGCCGAGGCGGCCAGGGCCGCCGGGCGGACGTTCGTGGCTCCGCCCAAGCTGGCGGCGATGATCAGCGAGATCGCCGGCGGGAAGCCCACCGGGCAGCTGGCCGCGGAGGGCATCACGCCCGAGTCGTTCTTCGCCGCGTCCACCCTCGCCTTCGACGCCTGCCGGAGTATCGAGGTCCATCTGACCGACACGGCGCTCGCCGACGCCCGGAGCATCGCTGCGGACGCGAAGACCGACGCGGTCACGAACGGCTCGCTCGCGCTCGGTGCGGTGCTGGCGGCGCTGCTGCTCGCGGCCTGGGTGGCCCGCTCCATGAGCCGGGGGATGCGCCGCCTGAGCGCCTCGGCGATGGAGATCGCCGAGCAGCGGCTGCCGGCGGTGATCACGCAGCTGTCCCTGGCCGTGCCCGGACAGGTGGACACCAGGGTCACGCCGATCCCGATCACCACCACCGACGAGATCGGCGAGGTGGCCCGGGCCTTCGACCACGTGCACCGGGAGGCGGTCCGGCTCGCCGCCGAACAGGCCCTGCTGCGCGGCAACATCAACGCGGTCTTCACCAATCTCTCCAGCCGCAACCAGTCGCTGGTCGAGCGGCAGCTGGCCCTGATCACCGATCTGGAGGAGCGCGAGGCGGACCCCGAGCAGCTGGCGAACCTGTTCAAGCTTGACCACCTGGCCACGCGGGTGCGGCGCAACGGCGAGAACCTCCTGGTGCTCGGCGGTGAACGCCCCGCCCAGCAGTGGGACCACCCGCTCCCCCTGGTCGACGTCATCCGTGCCGCGGCCTCCGAGGTCGAGCAGTACGAGCGGATCGAGCTTGCGGGCATCCCGGAGGCCGAGATCCACGGCCGGGCCGTCACCGACCTGGTCCATCTGCTCGCCGAGCTGCTGGAGAACGCCACCGCGTTCTCCTCACCGCGCTCGAAGGTCCGCGTCACGGCGTCCCGGCTGCCGGACGCCCAGACCATGATCGAGATCCATGACAAGGGCATCGGCCTGGTGCCCGAGGACTTCGCGCTGATCAATCACAAGCTGGCCAACCCGCCGACCACCGACGTCTCCGTCTACCAGCACATGGGCCTGTTCGTGGTCGGCAGGCTGGCCGACCGGCACGGTGTCCGGGTCCAGCTCCGCCCGGCCGCCCGGGAGTCGGGGACGACCTCGCTGGTCATGCTGCCGGGCACCGTCCTGTGGCGCGACGGCGCGGCGTCCGACACCGACACGCTGGCCCTGGCCACGGTCAGGGCCGGCCTCAGGTCCGGCACCTCCACCGGCATCGAGGCGCTGCTCGCCAAGGAGCCCGCCGACCCGTTCGGCGGCCACGAGGCGTGGCAGGACGGCATCCCGGCACCCGCTCCGGGCACACCGTCCGAGGCGGCCGGCCCGCCCGGGGCGCCCGCCCCGTCCGGACGGTCCCGCCGGGCCTCCAGGCGTGCCCGCCGTACCGCCGGGGACGGCTGATCCGGGCAGCAGGGTCAGGGCGGTGCGGTCCGCAGGGCCCGCACCACCGCCCAGACGACGGACACGAACGGCACGGCCACGACGGCGCCGATCACCCCCGCGACGATGCTGCCCGCGATGACGGAGACGGCGACGACGAGGGGGTGCAGGCGCACCGCCCAGCTCATCACCAGGGGGTGCAGCACATGCCCCTCCAGCTGGCCGATGACGACGATGAGCACGAGAACGCCCACGGCGGTGAGCGGGCCGCGCCCGGCCAGCGCCACCACGGTGGCCACCCCCAGGGCGACCGGTGAGCCGACCAGCGGGACGAACGCGGCGAAGAACTCCAGCAGGGTCAGCGGCAGCGCGAGCGGCACCCGCAGCACCACCAGGGCGATCCCCACGAGTACGGCGTTGACGGCGGCCACGATGATGATGCCCCGGGTGTACCCGGCGAACGTCCGCCAGGCGGCGTGCCCCGCCCGGTCCCATGCGCTCCGGGCACCGGCCGGCAGCAGCTCGCGGCTGGTCCAGGTCCACAGCCGTTCGCCGGAGTTGATGAAGAAGACGGAGGCGAAGAGCGCGAGGGCGCCCCCGGTGATCAGTTCGACGACCGTACCGAAACCGCTGAGCGCCTGGCTGGCCAGGTTGGAGCGGTGGGCCTGGATGTAGTCCACGATCTGCTGCTGGAGGTGCGACAGGGCGCCCGGCCCGAGCCGGAAGGGCGGGCGCTGGAGCCAGACCTCGATGCGGTGGATGCCACCGCGGAACTCGTCGGCCAGCGTCGCCGACTCCTGGGCGACGGCGTTGCCGACCAGGGCCAGCAGTCCGAAGAACACGCAGATGCTGCCGACCAGGCTCACGGCCACGGACAGCGGCCTGGGGAGCAGCCGGTTCAGCAGGTCGGTGACCGGGCGCAGCACCGAGGTGACGACCAGACCCACGAAGAGGGCGACGGCGATCAGCTGGAAGCGGCCCAGGACGATGAAGACGCCGTAGACGACGATGCCGAGCACGAGGAGCCGCCAGGCGTAGGCGGCGGCGACCCGCAGGCCGGGCACGACGACCGCGCTGACCGAGGCGGAGGCACGCGGATCCCGGGCGCGTCCGCGGATCCGCACCGTGCGGGTGGAGCGGGTGCCGCGCCCCGCGCCCCGCGCCCCGGGTGCCCGGCCCCGCCCGGCTGCCGGTCCGCCCGCACCCGCCACCGCGCCTCCCGTTGCCGGCCTCCGTCACCTCGGGTGCACGTACGAGCACCTCCTGTGCACGTTAGGGGCAACGGGGGCGGTCGGCGGGGTGCGCTGGGCCAAGGGGGTCAGTGGCCCGCCGTATCGGTGACGGCCGTACGGGCGGCTCGTTCGACGAGCTTCACGCCGTCCGGCATGGACGCGCTGCCGTTGGAGAGGACCGCGACGAGGTAGTGGTGGTGGCCGGCCGTGACGCGTCCGACGCTGTTGATGTCCCACAGGTCGGTGGTGGTACGCATGAGCCAGCCGTTCTTCAGCGCCCATCCGGAGTCGGCGGCCGCCGAGACGCCCCAGGACTGATCGGCGGAGATCTGGGTCATCAGGGTGGCGATGCGGTTCCGGGACGCGGTGTCGAGCGGCGTGCGGCCGGAGCCGAAGATCGTTTGCAGGAGCCGTATCTGATCGGCCGCCGTGGTCCGGGTGAGCCCCCAGCGGCCTTGGGTGCCGGGCGTGGTCGAGGTCAGCCCGAGCCGCTTGTTGGCGGACGCCAGGCCGGGGGCGCCGCCGATGGAGTGCCACAGGGCGTTGGCCGCGTTGTTGTCACTGTCGCGGATCATCACCTGCGCCAGGGCGGTCTCCCGCGCGGTGAGGGCCCGCTGATGGTCACGCGCATGGAGCAGCAGCGAGGCGAGGATGTCGACCTTCACGATGCTCGCCGTGTCGTACGGCGTGTCGTCGCCGTAGACCGCGGGTTCCCGGCCGCTGCCGTCCAGGTCGAGGACGGCGGCGGTCACACGTGTCTTGGCCGGTGCCTGCACGGCCGTACGGAAGGTGGCGGGGCCGGAGCCGGAGGTGGCCGCCAGGGCAGCCGGCACGGCGCCGGTCAGCAGGGTCACCACCGTGGCCGCGACGGCGAGGGTGCGGTTGAGCATGCGGGGGCCTCGGCAGTTCAGGTCGGAGGGACACAGAACTGCGAACATAGACAAAATGCCCGGTCGGCGACGTGACCACCGCCACGAAACGGGCGGTTCGGGGCACATTGTGAGGAGTGCAACAAGGCTGCGGACGAGGCGGGATCCGGGGTGCGGAACACGGATTCCGCAGGCCTCATCCGGTCCTTTTCGGGGGAAGAATGTGATCAGAGTGACGGACCGACCCCTGGGAGGTGCCATGGGCACATCGGCGGAACCGCGGTTGAGCGGTCTGGAGGTCCGGTCCATCGACTACGTGCCGCTGGACGAGCGGCACGGCAAGCTGTGGCATCTGGGTCCGCTGTGGTTCATGTCGAACGCGCAGATCGCCACCCTGGCCGTGGGGCTGATCAGCATCACGGAGGGCGGCAATCTGATCTGGTCGCTGCTGGCGATCGTCGCGGGCACCGTGATCGGCACCTTCTTCATGGCCTTCCACTCGGCGCAGGGGCCGCAGCTGGGGCTGCCGCAGATGATCCAGTCGCGGCCCCAGTTCGGCTATGTCGGGGCGTTGCTGGTGTGGCTGTTCGCGTATGTGCAGTACGCGGGGTTCAACGTGTTCAACACCAGCCTGGCGGGTGAGGCACTGGACTCCACGATCCACGGCGGCGTGAAGCTGTGGGTGATCGTGGTGACCGTGGTCGCGTTCGTCATCGCCCTGGTGGGCTACGACATCATCCACAAGGCCGAGCGGTTCCTGACCTACACGTTCCTCGTCATCTTCGGCATCTTCACCGTCGGCGTCCTGGTCACCCTGCACTATCCGCCGGGCTCCTTCGACCTCGGGGGCTTCAAGTGGACGCCGTTCCTGGCGCAGTTCGGCGTGGTCGCCGGCTACCAGATCAGCTGGGCCATCTACGTCTCGGACTACTCCCGCTACCTGCCGCCGGACGTGACGGTCCGCAAGACGTTCTACTGGACCTACTTCGGCTCCGCGCTCGGCGGTATCTGGCTGATGGTGCTCGGGACGCTGCTGGCCGCCTGGGCGGGCGACGGCTTCGACACGATCCACTCCATCAACGCCGCCGGCGACAAGGTCTTCGACGGGTTCGGCGCGATCGTGCTGCTGTTCGCCGCCCTCGGTCTGATCTCCGTCACCGCACTGAACATGTACGGCGGTTCACTGACGCTGATCAGCGCCATCGACTCGTTCAAGCGGGTGCGGCCGACGCTCGGAGTCCGCCTGGTCACCATCGGCGTGACCGCGGCCCTGTCCCTGGTGGGCGCGCTGGCCGCGACCTCGAACTTCCTGACGAACTTCAACAACTTCCTGCTGCTGGTGCTCTACCTGTTCATCCCGTGGACCTCGGTCAACCTGATGGACTACTACGTGGTGCGCCGCGGCCACTACGCGATCGCCGAGATCTTCAAACCGGACGGCATCTACGGCCGTTGGGGCTGGCAGGGGATCATCTCCTACCTGGTCGGGTTCGCGGTCATGATCCCGTTCTTCTCCGTCGGCACGCTCTTCGTCGGCCCCGCCGCCAAGGCCCTCGACGGCGCCGACATCTCGCTGTTCGTCGGGCTCCCGGTCTCGGCGCTGCTGTACTGGTGGCTGACCCGGTCGATCGACGTCGAGGCGGAGACCCGCATCGCCGAGGCCGAGGCGGCGGCCCTGGAGCAGGCGGCCCACGAACACCGTGAGCCGTAGGGCTCCCGGGAAACGCGGCCGCCACCGACCGGACGCAGTGGCCCCCGGGTCCAGCCCGGCGGATCACGCCGCGGACGCGGGGACCGCCACGCCCTCCCCCTCGGGGGGCCGTCGGCTTCCCGCGCCTGATCCGCCGGACAGGGCCTGGCTAGGCCGCTGTCACGACCGGGGGCAGTGGTTCGCGGGCCGCGTGCCAGGCGGCGGGGAGGGCGGCCACGCCCGTGCGGGCGGCGATCACCCCGCCCGCGATGGCGCAGGTGGTGTCGATGTCGCCGCGCCCGGCGACCGTGGCCCACAGGCCCTCCTGCAGATCGTCGAGGTGACGTGCCGCGCACCACAGCGCGTACGGGACGGTGTCCGGCCCTGACATCCGGTAGCCGGAACCCAGCACCTCCGCGGCGTGCCGGACCGAGGTGTGTGCCGGCATACGCGACGCGATCCGCACACCGGACCGGACGTCGCTGTCGGGGAGCCGTTCGGCGACCGCGTGGAGGAACTCCGGCCCGGCCGGGGTGGGGCCGCCCCGGCTGCGAGTTGCCAGCGCCGCGGCGAGGGCGACCGCCACCGCCCCGGCGGTCGCCTCCGGATGGTGGTGCGAGACGGCGCCCTGGCGGGCGGCCTGCTCGGCGGCCTCGTCGAGGTCGGCGGCGTGCCAGGCGCCGAGCGGTGCGACGCGCATCGCCGCGCCGTTGCCCCAGGAGCCCTGGCCGCCGAACTGTCCGGCGACCACGTCCTGCCAGGGCTCGCCCGCGCCGATCCGGCGCAGCACGTCGTGCATCGAGGCTCCGTAGCCGCGGTGCGTGTCCTCGGCGTAGGCCGCAGCGAAGCCCACGGCCAGGCGGTCCTGGTCGACGGTACCGCCACCCTCGGCGAGTTCCCGGACGAGCACGATCGCCTGGGCGGTGTCGTCACTCCACCGCCACAGCGGTTCCGGGGGCAGCGTCCGCGCCTCCAGGCCGGCCGGACCCTGCCGGCGCAGGACGGCGAACCACCGGTCGCCGAAGGCGTCGCCGAACGCGAGCCCGGACAGCGAGTCCAGCACAGGTGTGGGCATGTCGATCACCGGTGGAGTATCGCAGCGCGACGCCGCCGGCGCGCGGATTTCCGAGCGGGCGGCCCGCACCGGGACCTCGCGCCCACGTGGTCGGGGCAGGGCCGCGTGCTCGCGAAGCTGGAGTCGCCGACGACGGGCGTCCCGGTCGCGAGGCGCGGCTCCAGCGTCTTCGGCACGGGCAGGCAGAGGTCCCTCCAGCCGTCGGGGAGCACGAGGCCGACCGGGGCGTCGAGGCCGGCGAGGCTGTCGCGGGCGTCTCCCTCCAGCACCGTGATCAGGTCGTCCAGGCCGGTCTCGGCGAAGGTGCGCCGCGCGGTGGCGGTCCTCTCCCTGCTGAGTTCCGTGGTGACGACCGGCACAGCTCCGTCGTCCATACCGCGGCGGCCAGCCGGAGCGTGGAGATCCCGTACGACATCCCGAACTCGACCACCGTCGCCGGGCGGACGGCACGGACCGGGCTGTGGAGGAGTTCACCGCCCGCGGCCGAGACCGGCAGGCAGATCTCCGCGGCCGCGTCGGCGTGTTCCTGGGGGACATCGGCTTCGGGCCGGATCCCCAGTCGATCCGCTCCGCGACCGCGTCGTCCTGCTCGGCCTGCGCGGACATCCGGCGCAGGGCGTCCTCGACGGGTTCTCGGCCCCCTTCCGGGGCGAACTCCCTGCCGAGAGGGGCGAGATGACAGCCGGTGCGGAACGGCCGCATCACGGCGATCGGCACGGCCGGAGCGAGGAGGCCCGGCCGGCCGTGCCGGAGACGGCCGACGACCTGCTCGTCGAGAAGGGCTCCACGGGCGTCCCCATGGAGGGCATCGCCGTACGGGCCGGGGTGTCCGAGCACACCCTCTGCGGCTGGTGGAGCACGAAGGCCGGCGTCCTGCTGGACACCTGTCTCCAGGACGCGGACGAAGATCTCACCCCGCCCGGCTCCGGGGACTTCGCCGCCGATCTGCGGGACTCGCTGCTCCGGCTCGCGGGGTCTGTACGTCCGACTCGGGTGCCGCCTTCCGGGCGCTGCTCGCGCACGTCCGGCACGATCCGGCGTCCGCCGGGGAGTTCCGGTCGCGCTGTCTGGAGCCACGGCGCCGGCGCGACCGTGCCCTGCCGGAACGGGCCGTGACGGCGGGCGAGTTGTGCGCCGGGCTCGACCCGGACGCCGACGCGGACCAGCTGGTGGGTCCGCTCCACTGACGCGTACTGGTCCTGGGCGGGCCGGCCGGCGAGGTGTTCGCCGACGCCCTGGCCCACGCGTTCCTGCTGCGGCACGTCGGGCCGGGTTCGGCCCGCCGAGTCACCGCCGCGCTCAGTACGCGGAGTTGACGTTGTCGATCGAACCGTAGCGGTGGGCGGCGTAGTTGGCGGCCGCGGTGATGTTGGCCACCGGGTCGGTGACGCTCTTCGCGGTGCCACTGACGTGGTACGCGTTGAAGGTGGGGTCGATCACCTGGAGCAGACCCTTGGAAGGGGTGCCCTTCTGCGCGTTGACGTCCCAGTTGTTCTGGGCGGAGGGGTTGCCGCCGGACTCGCGCATGATGTTGCGCTTGAGGCCGTCGTAGCTGCCCGGGATGCCCTTGGACTTCATGATCCGCAGGGACTGCTTGATCCAGCCGTCCAGGTTGTTCGCGTAACCGGACTTCTGGCTGTTGCTGCTGGAGGCCGTGACCGCTGTGGAGATGTGCGCCTGCGTCGCTTCGGCGGCCTGCGCGGTCGTCGGCATGAGGGTGAGGGCTGCCGCCGCGGCGCCGGTGGTGGCGAGGCCGGTGAGGCCGATGGTGCGGAGGCGGGCGATGCGGGTGCGAGTGGTCATGGTCATGTGAGCGAATCTCCGGTGGGGACGGCGTCGGCGCCGGCCGCTGTGTGCGGCGGCGTGGGGCGGAGCCCCGTGCAACCGGCGGGAGTGGGCGGACCCGGCGGATGTCCGCTCGGCCCATCGCCCGTCTCCCGGCGACGAGAGCAATGTTTAGCGATCGCCAGAGCGGGATGCAATGATGTGACGTACTACGGAACATCGTAGAAATCGCTGAAATGTCCCTTTTGATGCAGGTTGCGCGGCGCCGGGAGCGTCACGCACCTACGACCCCCGATAGGATGTGACCTGGCTCCTATGGGTGGCGTCACGCGTCCGGGACCCTCCGGAGGGTGGAAACCGAGCGGTTTTCCATGATCGTCGGGTACTTCCGGGGGCACCGCACAGCTCGTGTACAGCCCGCCGGGAGAGCATCGGGGCGTGCCTGACACCCCCACGCCGCGGTGGACCCGATCCGCGTGCTGATCGTCGACGACGAACCCGAGCTGCTCCACCCTCACCGCCGCCGGACGTGCCGCCCTCGGCGGTCTCCCGGCGGACCGCACCCCGCACACCCGGACCGTGCCGGCTCACCCGGGTGCCGGCCACGAACTGCGCACCCCGCTCGCCTCGGGCGCCGGGTACCCCGAGCTGATGCTGATGGGCGCGGACACCGGGAAGACCGAACCGGAGCTGACCCGGCGCCGCGTCTCCGGCCGGTCGGCGCGGATGACCGGGCCGGCCCAGGTGCGGTCCCGTCTCGACGGCACGTGCGTGACCTGGGCCCCGGCCCACTGCGCGGCGCGTACGGCGGCATCCGGGGCGTCCCGACCCGGATGCACGTCCACTCCGTCATCCACGCGCCCAACGGCGACGACTACGGCAAGGAGCTGATCCGGCAGCACTGCCCGGCGTCACCCCACCACCGGTAGCCCCTCCCCCAGGGGCTTCCACCTCAGGTGGACGCTCTCCCCCGCCGGGTCCGCCCGCAGCAGGGACAGGCGGGGGCGAACGGCGTCGGTGCGGGCCGTGGGCGGCTTGCGGCGCCCGGCCCCGAACTGGACCGGCCATTCGGCGGCCGGCCCGCGGTAGTCCTGGTCGGCCGCCGCGTGCAGGGTCCAGTGCGGGTCGTACAGGTGGGTCCGGCCCACGGCGCACAGGTCGGCGCGGCCCGCCAGCAGGATCGAGTTCACGTCGTCGTAGGAGGCGATCGCGCCGACCGCGATCACGGCCGCGCCGGACTCCGCGGCCACCTCATGACGGATCCGGTCCGCGAAGGGGGTCTGGTAGGAACGGCCGTAGGCGGGGCGCTCGTCCTTGGTGACCTGGCCGGTGGAGACGTCGATGGCGGCCGCGCCGTGCGCGATGAAGGCCCGGGCGATCTCCACGGCGTCGTGTTCGGTGTTGCCGTCGGGGGCCCAGTCCGTGGCGGAGATGCGTACGGTCACCGGCCGTTCGGCGGGCCAGACCTCCCGGACCGCGTCGAAGACCTCCAGGGGATAGCGCAGCCGGTTCTCCAGCGGCCCGCCGTACTCGTCGGTGCGCAGGTTGGCGAGGGGCGAGAGGAAGGAGGAGAGGAGGTAGCCGTGGGCGCAGTGGAGTTCGAGGAGGTCGAACCCGGCCTCGGCGCCACGGCGGGCCGCCTCGGTGAACTCCGCGGTGACGGCGTCGAGTTCGGTCCGGGTCAGGGCACGCGGGACGGGCGATCCGGGGCCGTACGGCAGCCCGGACGGGCCCACGACGTCCCAGTTGCCGTCGGGGAGCGGTTCGTCCATGCCCTCCCACATCAGGCGGGTCGAGCCCTTGCGGCCCGAGTGACCGAGCTGGAGACCGATGCGGGCGGTGCTGCGGTCGTGGACGAAGGAGACGATGCGCTGCCAGGAGCCGAGCTGTTCGTCGTTCCACAGACCGGTGCAGCCGGGGGTGATACGGCCCTCGGGCGACACGCAGACCATCTCCGTCATCACCAGTCCCGCCCCGCCCATCGCCTTCGAGCCCAGATGCACCAGGTGGAAGTCACCGGGCATCCCGTCGACGGCGGAGTACATGTCCATCGGGGAGACGATCACCCGGTTCTTCAGCTCCAGCCGGCCGATGCGGAACGGCTGGAACATGGCGGGCGCCTCGCTGTCCAGTCCCTGCGCCGCAGCGAAGGCGGCGTCGACGCGGTCGGCGAACTCCTGGTCCCGGGTGCGCAGGTTGTCGTAGGTGATACGGCGCGAACGGGTCAGGAGGTTGAAGCAGAACTGGGTGGGGTCCTGCCCGGCGTACATGCCGATGTTCTCGAACCACTCCAGGGAGGCCTGCGCGGCCCGCTGGGTGGACTCCACGACCGGACGGCGTTCGCTCTCGTAGGCGGTCAGCGCGGCTTCCGCGTCGCGGTGTTCGTGCAGACAGGCGGCGAGCGCGAGGGCGTCCTCCATGGCCAGTTTGGTGCCGGAGCCGATGGAGAAGTGGGCGGTGTGGGCGGCGTCGCCGATGAGGACGAGGTTGCCCTGGTGCCAGCGCTCGTTGCGGACGGTGGTGAAGTTCAGCCACTTGGAGTTGTTGGCGAACAGCCGGTGGCCGCCGAGTTCGTCGGCGAACAGCTCCCGGATCCGGGCGACGGCCTGCTCGTCGGAGACGCCCGGCCCGAACCCGGCGTCCTCCGTGACGTCGAAGCCGGCCCGGCGCCAGACGTCCTCGTGCATCTCCACGATGAAGGTCGAGCCGGTCTCGGAGTAGGGGTAGCCGTGGACCTGCACCACCCCCCACTCGGTCTCCTTGACGAAGAACTGGAAGGCCTCGAAGACCCGGTCCGTGCCCAGCCACATGTACTTGCTGTGCCGCCGGTCCAGGGACGGCCGGAAGGCGTCCGCGTGGGCGGCCCGGACAGCGGAGTTGACGCCGTCCGCGCCGACCACGAGGTCGTGCGAGGCGCGCAGCCCGGCCACCTCGGGTGCCGGGGTCGAGAAGTGCACAGTGACGCCCAGCTCCCGGCAGCGCTCCTGGAGGAGGTGCAGCAGTTCCTTGCGGCTCATGGCGGCGAAGCCCTGCCCGCCGACGGTGTGGCTCTCGCCCCGGTAGTGGATGTCGATGTCCGTCCAGCGGGCGAAGCGGCGGGCCATGGCCTCGGCGAAGACCGTGTCGGCGTTCTCGATGCCGCCGAGTGTCTCGTCGGAGAACACCACACCAAACCCGAAGGTGTCGTCCGGGGCGTTGCGCTCCCACACGGTGATCTCGTGGGCCGGGTCCAGTTGTTTGAGAAGAGCCGCCAGGTAGAGCCCGCCCGGGCCACCGCCGATGATCGCGATCTTCAAGGGAGTTCCTCTCACTGCCCGGCGGCCTGCTCGGCTTCGATGATCTTCCGGAGCGCGAACCGCTGGAGCTTTCCGCTGGTGTTGCGCGGCAGGACGTCGTGGAAGCGGACGTCACGCGGGTACTTGTAGGGCGCCAGGACCTGCTTGACGTGGTTCTGGATCTCCTCGGCCTTCGCCGGGTCCCCGGTGACGCCCTCGCGCAGGACGACGAAGGCGCAGACCACCGAGCCGCGCTCCGGGTCGGGGCGCCCCACGACGGCGGACTCGACGACGTCCGGGTGGGTGTCGATGGCGGCCTCCACCTCGGGCCCGCCGATGTTGTACCCGGAGGAGACGATCATGTTGTCGCTGCGGGCGTGGTAGTGGAAGTAGCCGTCCTCGTCACGGTGGAAGATGTCACCGGTGACGTTCCAGCCGCCCACGACGTAGTCCCGCTGGCGTCCGTCGTCGAGGTAGCGGCAGCCGACCGGGCCGATGACACCGAGCCGCCCGGGCTCCCCCGGGCCGAGCTCCGCGCCGTCGAGGCCCAGGATCGTGGCGCGGTAGCCGGGCACGGGACGCCCCGTGGCACCGGGCCGGATGTCGTCGCCGGCGGCGGAGATGAAGATGTGCAGCAGTTCGGTCGCGCCGATCCCGTCGATCACCTTCAGCCCGACACGGTCCCGCAGTTCCTGCCAGGTGGTGAGCGGTATGTGCTCGCCTGCCGACACCCCGACCCGGACGCCGCTCAGCTGCTGTTCCCGGCCGTCGCGCACGATCGCCTTGTAGGCGGTGGGCGCGGTCGCGAGGACGGTGACACCGTGTTTCTCGACGAGGTCGGCGAGCTGGGCCGGAGTCGCCGTCTCGGTCAGCAGGGCGCAGGCGCCGGCCCGCAGCGGGAAGACGACGAGCATCCCGAGGCCGAAGGTGAAGGCGAACGGCGCGGTGCAGGCGACCAGGTCGTCCTCGCGCAGCCCGAGCAGGTGGCGGCCGAAGGTGTTGTCGATGGAGAGGATGTCCCGGTGGAAGTGCATCGTGATCTTCGGGACGCCGGTGCTGCCGGAGGTGGGACCGAGCAGTGCCACGTCGTCGGCGGCCGTCTCCACGTCCCTGAACGCACCGGACTTGGCGGCGCACCGGGCCACCAGGTCGTCGGGGCCGGGGCCGCCGTACTCGACCGTCTTCAGGCGGCCGGGCAGGACGGTCCGGATCTCGTCGGTGAAGCGGTGGTCCACCAGGGCGATCGCGGGCTCGGTGAGTTCGGCGATCGGCGTGAGCTCCCGGGCGCGCAGGGCGGCCATGGTGGTGACCACGACCCCGCCGGCCTTCAGTACGCCGAGCCAACAGGCCACCGTCCACGGGGTGTTGGGCGCGCGCAGCAGGACGCGGCCGCCGGGCACCAGGCCCAGGTCCTCGGTCAGGACCTGGGCGACCTGGTTGGCCCGGGTGCGCAGTTCGCCGTACGCCCACAGCTCACCGGCCGGGGTGCGCAGGGCCGGGCGGTCGGGACCGAACCGTTCGACGGCCCTGTCGATGAGTTCGGTGGCCGCGTTCAGGCGGGCCGGGTAGCGCAGTTCGGGCGTGCTGAACTCGATCGTGGGCCACAGTTCGGCGGGCGGCAGATGGTCCCGGGCGAAGGTGTCCTGGTGCGAGGTAGGTGAGAGCGGAAGAGCCAACGTGGGGTTCCTTCCGGGAGCCCGCCGGTGGTGTGCGGCGGGCGGTCAGGCAGGGCGGATCATGCCCTCCTGGACGACAGTGGCGAGGTGACGGTGGTCGCGGGTGAAGAAACGTCCGGTGCCGAGGCCGCGGCCCGCGTCGGCGGCCACCGCTTCCTGGGCGTAGAGCAGCCACTCGCCCACCGGTGCGGGGCGGTGGAACCACATGGCGTGGTCGAGACTGGCGGTGACCAGGCCGGGGTCGGCCCAGGCCAGACCGAGGACCCGCAGGACGGGTTCGAGGATCGTGTAGTCGCAGACGTAGGCGAGGGCGGCGAGGTCGCGCTGGGCGTCGGTGAGTCCCTCGACGGGGCGCAGCGCGTCGAACGGCTTCAGCCAGACCGCCTGATGAGGCAGCCGCTCGCCCTCGACGGTCAGGTAGACGGGGCCGGGGACGTGCCGCATGTCGAAGCCGCGGCCGCCGCGCCAGTAGGCCCTGGACTCGTCGGTCATGGTGCCGCCGGTGCGCTCGGCGAGGTACTCGGCCGAGCTGGGCAGCGTCTCGGGGGCCGGGATCCCGGCCGCGGACTCGGTGTGGAAGCAACCGCCCGGCTCTCCCGCGGCGAAGTTGGCGAGGCAGACGTAGAGCACCTTGCCGTTCTGGTAGCCGCGTACCTGGCGGGTGCTGTAGCCGCGGCCGTCGCGTACCACCTCCACCTCGTAGCGGACCTCGGCGCCGATGTCGGCCGGGCGCAGGAAGTAACTGTGCATCGAATGCAGCGACTTGCCGTCGGTCACCGAGCGCATCGCGGCCGCGGCCGCCTGGGCGACGAGGTCGCCGCCGTAGGCCTTGGGCCACGGGCACGGCTGGGTGGTGGCGGTGAAGGCAAGGTCGAAGTGCTCGGGTGCGGCGGGCTTGAGGGTGAGGGCCGCGGTGACGATCGCGGAGGTCGGGTCGGCCGTCATCGGTTCAGCCAGTCGCGCAGATCGGTGTCGGCCACGTCGGGCAGGTTCACCACGATGTTCTCCGGGGTCCGGGTGGTCATCCACACCAGCGGCCTGCTGCGGGAGAGGTTGCACTCGACGTGCGGCATGAAGGGCGGGACGAAGACCCAGTCGCCCTCGGTCATGTCGACGTAGTCCTCGAACTTCTCGCCGAAGTAGATCCGGGCCCGGCCCGAGAGGACGTAGCCGCCGGTCTCGGCCTCGCCGTGGTGGTGGGTGACCGAGCGGTAGCCGGGCTCGTTGCTGACCTTGCCGTACCAGAGGCGGCGCGCGGTGGTGTGCCGGGCGCTGACGCCCGACACCCGGACGGCGCCGCCCGAGTCGGCGGTGTTCACGTCCTCCTGACCGGCCCGGGTGACGACGGGCGCGACGATGCCGCTGGGCAGCCGGTACATCTCGCTGTCACCGTCGAGTCGGTACTTGCTGAGGTCGGGCTCCATGGAACGGCTCCGTTTCCGTGGGCTTGCCGGGTGTCGGCCCGTCGGGGTCGTCGGCCTGTCGGGGTCCGGAAGAGGACCGCGCGCTGTATCTCGTATCTTTCACGGTCGTCATTTATTGTCAATACGACCGGCCGTGCGGCCGGAGCCGGACACCACCGAACCGGAGGCCTCATGACTCCCGTCGCCGTGAACCCGCCCGAACTGCCCGCCCCGAGCGGCTACTCGCACGGAACACTCGCGGGAAACACGCTTCATCTGGGCGGCCAGACCGCGCTCGACGCCGATATGAAGATCGTTCCGGGTGGGATCGTCGAGCAGTTCCGCCAGGCGTTCGGCAACGTGCTCACCACCCTGCGGGCGGCGGGCGGTGAGCCCGCGGACCTGGTGAGCGTGACGATCTATCTCACCGACATCCCCGACTACCAGGCCCACGGCAAGGAGATCGGCAGGGTGTGGCGGGAGCTGGCCGGGCCGGTGTATCCGGCGATGGCGGGCATCGGCTGCACCGCGCTCTGGCAGCCGGAGGCGATGATCGAGATCCTCGGCGTGGCCGTGATCCCGCAGGAGCGGCTGGTCAGGCCGTAGGCACGGGGTCTAGGCCGGGTGGATGACCGCCAGGGCGTGTTCGCGGGCGGGCGCACGGAGTCTCTTGTCGAGTTCCTCGAAGAGCGCGCCGGCGGTCTCGCCGTGCCAGCCCCGCGGCAGCAGGGAGAGCGGCAGGCCCGGATCGCGGTACGGGAGCCGGCGCCACTCGGTGAGCATCGGCAGGTAGATCCCGAACGCTTCCCGCGGCGCGATCCCGCCCGCGACGGCACGCTCGCGCACCGGCCCGTACCGGGCGAGGAAGTCCGAGTAGAGCGCGGTGAGCTCGTCGAGGTCCCACCACTCACGGACCTTCGCCGACAGGTCGCCGAAGGCGAAGTGGTCGCCGGTGAAGATGTCGACGTACGGAGTCAGCTCGAGGCGTTGCAGGGTGCGGCGGGTCTCGTCGGCGAGGATGCCGGGGGCCACCCACACGCCGGGGGCGGCGGTGCCGAAGCCCAGCCGGGTGAGGGCCGCGCGCAGGGCGTGACGCTTGTCGCGCTCGGACTCGGGCACGGAGAAGACGACGACGAGCCAGCCGTCGTCGGCCGCGGCCCGGTGCCGCTCGAAGATGCGTATGTCGCCCTCCGCCAGTACCTCCAGCGTGGAGTCGGCGACGGCGTATCCGGCGGCCCCCTCGTGGCGTTCTCCGCGCAGCACCCCGCGTCGCTTCAGCCGGGAGACCGCGGAGCGGACGGCCTGGCCCTCGACGCCGAGGTCGGCCATGAGGCGTATCAGCGACGCGACGGAGAGCCAGTTGTGCTCACCGCGCGCGTACAGCCCGAAGAGGGTGATGATCAACGGGCCCAGCCGGCTGTCCCGGCCGGCCGCACCGACAGCGGACGACGGCTCGGCCTGCGCTGTCATGTCCGCCCACCTCCGGCCGCAGTCACCCTGCTGATCGCCAAGCAGCCTACCGCGCGTCCGGGCACCCCACCGGCGCTGTGGATCGCTGCCCCGGCCACCAGGCACACCGGCTCCTTCGCCGGTGCGGATCCGCCCCCACCCGCACGGTCCGGGTACGGGCCGCCCCCTCCCCCGCGGTTCGGCTCGGCCCGCCGGCACGGTCCCCCGCCGCCCTCGCGACCGCGGTCGTGCCTCCCGGGCAGCGCGGATCGCGGCTCCCCCCGGGGCGGCACCGCGCACCACGGCACCGGGCCGTGCGGACCGCCGTCCAAGCCACCGCGGCGCGGCCCACGGCTCCGGGCGGCACGGATCACCGGGCCCCTGGGGATGTCGGCTCCGCATCCCGACGCGGGTGCCACGTCCGCGTCCTCGGCTTCTCCGAGGTGACGGATCTCCGGTCCTGGCGGGCAGGGGCGCGCGTCCCGGTGGCCGGGGCCCCGGCCACCGGCCCGTCCGGATCCCCGCTCCCCCGGCGCCGCGGGCCCCGTCGGCACCGGCGTCGCGCTGCGGGTCCGGGCGGCGCGGCACATCGTGGTGGTAGGGCGCGCGAGGCGGCATGCCATGCGCCTCGCCAGGGCGGAAGGAGTGACCTGTGGGCGCGAAGCACGAGAGACTGCGTGGCGCCCGTACCGGGCATCGTGTTCCTCCGCGCCACCATTGCCTCAGATGTCTCTGCCGCCATCTCTGTTGGGGAGTCCGACATGACCACACCCCGGGACCTGTTCATCGTCACCGTGTACGACGCCGCCGGCCGGTCCGTCGAGCAGGGTGACCTCTCGCTGGCGCTCGCGGGAGCCGAACTGGTCGATCTCCTCGGCGCCGGGGCGGTCACCCTCGACGACGAGATCATCGTGCCCGCCGCTCAGGGCGGGACGGGCGACCGGCTCCTCGACCAGGCGGTGGCGGCGCTGAAGTCCGACACGCCCCACGAGGCGGTCGAGGACTGGCTGTGGCGCCGCGGGCGTGGCCTGTCCGCCGCCTACCTCGCCGAACTGGAGGAGGAGGGGACGGTCACCCGGCAGCGGCGGCGCTGGCTGCCGCTGCCGACCGGGCGGACGGCGCCCACCGACTCGCCCGAGCACACGCGGGCGCGCGAGCGCTGGACGTCGGGTGAGCCCGTGCTCGCCGCCTTCGCGGCCGCCGTGGGCATCCAGGACGAGACGCCCAAGGACCTCGCGCAGGCCGTCTCCGACGCGACCGTGACGGTGGTGGCCGCCGTGGAGGACGCCGTGACCGAGCTGGCCGCCGTCCGGCAGCGGCGGGAGATCGAGGACGCGGCCTTCGACAACGTGTGGCGCGGCCTGTGACGCTGGCCGTACCGCGGCCGTCCGCTACCGGGTCGCCTTCTCTCCGGTGGGCGAGACCGCGAACCACTTGCCGTCCAGACCCTGGCCGTTCAGATCACCCGGCTTGCTGTCACCCGAGAAGCGGTAGACGGGCCAACCGCCGACGGTGATCTGGACCTGGCCGTCCGGCCGCCGGATGGCCCCGACCGTCTTCGGGTCGACGCCCGCCAGGTAGACGTTGCCGCCCTCCTGGACGGTGACCGGCGGCCACTTCACCGCGCAGGCACCGGTGCAGGCCGTCTGCGAGGGGTCGGCGGTGTCGGCGTCGAAGCGGTACAGCGACGCCTGGTTGATGTTGATCAGGTGCGCGCCGGACAGCGGCGCCGAGGTCACCGCCGACAGCTGCACCCACTTGGGCGGCGCCTCCTGCACCGCCGCCCCGACCACGGTCCCGCCGGTGCCGCTGAGGCCCGCGTCCTGGGCGGTGGAGTCGACCACCTGGAGCGCCGAGTTGCCCGCGCCCTGGCCGGGTGCCGTGGCGGAGGACGACGGGGAGGGCACCGCGCCGGACGAGGTCGCCGGGGGCGAGCTGTCACCGATGGAGATGGTCTTGCCACAGGCCGACAGGCCGGCCGCACCGCACAGGACGAGCACGGACGCGACGACGGCACGGCGCGCTGCGCCGCCGCGGGACGGCGGCCGGGTGGAGAGCGAGGTCATGCCTGGAACACGAGAGGGGCCCCGGCAAGGGTTCAACGCAGGCCGGGCCGCGAGGGTGAACGTTCCGGGCCCGTGGCCTCGTGTTCCCGGCAGAGACGAATCCTCACCGCACCAGAAACGGGGGCCCGCAGTGGCGTCGGACGTCAACATCCCCGGGAGTGAACTCAAGGAGGCCCAGGACATGCTGGGCTTCGTGCACGACTACATCGACATCGGACACCACACGTTCGATTTCGATGCCGCGTTCGGGCCCGAGCTCTCCCACGGCTCCGCACAGAATTTCGAGAACAGGTGGGAGGACGGCAAGCACCAGCTGCAGAAGCAGGTGCAGGGTATCCGCGACGCCATCGGCACCGTCCTGGACTCCTTCGAGAAGACCGACCAGGACGCGGTGTCGAACCTCGACGACGGCGGCGGCCGATGAGCTCCCCCGCCGGACCCCCTCACACCCCCGACCTGTCCGACACGTCCCCCGAAGGTGGCGGCCGACCGATGAGCACCGCACGACGTTTCCTGCTGGACATCCCGGACCAGTGGCAGCAGGTCGACCTGAGCGGCGAGGAGCTGGCCAGGACCCGCGCCCAGGCCCTCGCCGCCACCGGGGACCCGCGCGAGAAGGCGCGGATCAACGACATGTTCCGGCAGGGCCGGGAAGTGACCCGCGCCGCCCGCCGCCACGGAGCGCTGCTGGCCGCGGGTACGGCGACGATGTACACCGAGGGCCTCTTCATGGCGTACGGCATGGTCTTCGCCGTCAGCACCCCCGAGGGCGAGGAACTGACGCTGCCCGTGCTCTCCGCGCGGCTCGGGGTCTCCTCGGCGACCGGCGCGGCGCCCGGGGACCGGGTCATCGCCTCGGCGCAGGTGCCGCACGTGGGCACGGTGGCCCGGGTCACCGGCACCGAGGTGACCCGGCTGACCGGGGACATCGACGTCAAGCTGCTGACGATGCACACGATGATGCCGGTGCCCGGGACCACCGAGGACTTCCTCGTGGTCACCCTCGCCAGTCCCAACCTGCCGCTGAAGAACGAGGTGTACGACCTCTTCGACGCCATCACCAGCACGTTCCGCTTCGTGACGGACGACGGTGTGCAGGTCTCCCGGGACGGCGAAGGGCTCGCCGCCTGAGCCTGGCGGCAGGGCATGGCGAAGGGCGGCCGGAACCTGTGTTCCGGCCGCCCTTCGCGGCTCCGCGGGGCCGGGCCGCTCGTCCGGGCCCGCGGGCGGGGAGGGAGGCGCACCCCCAAGGGGGAAGCGGGGGCGCGCCTCCCCGCTTCAGAGGTCGGCCTCGAGGGCCTCGAGGAACGGCACCTGGACGGTGCGCAGCGTTCCGTCACCCAGGTGCAGCAGACCGCGGCCCGGCTGCGGGGCCTGTCCGACGACACCCCGGCTGAGCTTCACACCGATCACCTCACCGTCGCTCAGCCCCTGCGGGGAGAGCAGCATGCCGGTGCGGTTGCGTTTCACCTGACCCATCCAGCCGGCCAGGCTCAGCGACAGCGACTCGGCGTTGCCGGCCGCGAGGACCCCCCAGCCGGTTCCGGCGCCGCCCCGGGCGAGCAGCGCGAGATCGGAGTCGATCTCGGCCCCCATGAACAGTTCGGCGTCGTCCACCACGATCACACCGTGTTCCTCCGGCACGTTGCCGAGCGCCTGCCGGAACTCCTCGGCGCTCACCTCGGCGTCCGTGATGACGACGACCACGCCCGGCCGGCCCCGCAGCCGCCGCAGCGGGGAACGCCGCGGTGCCAGGACGACGAGACCGGTCCCGGCCGCCAGCAGCGACTCCGCCGCGGTGAGCAGGGCGGTGCTGCGGCCGGTGCGCGGCGGACCGGCGACCACGAAGGTCGGTACGTCCGCAAGGTCGGGGCCGAGCGAGGTGAGGGTGTCGCCGCCGACGGCCACCAGAGGACGCATCGGGCCGCCGTGGGCGTGCAGGGCCAGCGCGTCGGCGTACGTGATCAGGTCGGGGAGGACGTCGAGGCGGATCGGGCGCCGGGCGGGCGGCACCGAGGCCTCGCGCTCGGTCAGCTCCCGGCCCAGGGCGGTCAGGAGCTCGGCCTGCGCGGTGCCGGACAGCTCCTCGCCGAGCACCGCGATCTGTGCCTCGCTGAGGTCCTGGGTGCGGATGCCGCGGCCCGGTGCGGGGTCGGTCGGCGCGGACTTGGTGGGGATGCCGACGCTGGAGTAGTCCTGGCGGTCGTTCAGCCTGAGCACGATCCTGTCCTCGGTGGTGCCGGAGAACCGGCTGCTGCCGAGCACCCGGTCGCCGGCGAGGACGACGTGGATGCCGACGCCCGCTCCGTCGCGCAGCAGCCGGATCATGCGCTCCAGGTAGCTGCCGTTGTCGTACGCGGTGTACTCGCGCTCGAAGACCTCGAACCGGTCGACCATCAGCACGATGTGGGCGAGCCGTTCCCCGGCGGGCTGGGTGCCGCGCAGTTCGGTCAGGTCGGCGGTGCCCCGGGCGCCCAGGATGCTCTGGCGCGCGGTGAGTTCGGCGCTCAGCCGGTCCAGCAGCCGTCCGAGGCGCTCGGTCTGGTTGCGGTCGACGACCGCACCGCAGTGCGGCAGTGCGGTCAGGGCGTTGAGCGCGCCGTTGCCGCAGTCGATGCCGTACAGGTGGACGTCGTCGGCGCCGTGGGCCTGGGCGAGAGCCGCGGCCAGGGTGCGCAGGGTCTGCGAGCGTCCGCTGCGCGGCGAACCGACGATGTGCAGGTGGCCGGCCCGGTCGAGGTCGAGGACCAGCGGGGCGCGGGTCTGCTGTGCGGGCAGGTCGACGACGCCGTACTCCACGGCGGGCAGGGCCGCGGCACGCTCGGCGGCCGGTTCGGGCGCGGGCGGCGGCGTCCACGGCAGCAGTGCGGGAAGCGGGGGCAGCCAGGGGCTGGGCCGGCGCGCGATCTCGGCGAGCCGGGCCGCCTGGGCGACGGCTCCGGTGAGGACGGCGAGGTCGGTGACGGCCTCCGTCGGTGCCGAGCCGGAGCCGCCCCGGGAGCGTGCGGCCGGCCGCGGACCGCCGAGGTTCTGCCAGGTCACCGCTTCGGCGCGGACGGCCGCCTCGGTCCCCTCGGCGGCCTGGCCGCCGGGGCGGCGACCGCCCACCCGGCCCGACTGGAACGGCAGCAGGGCCGACGGGCCGAGCCGCGCGTAGGCGCGCCCCGGATTGGCCGGGGAGATGTCCCCGGAGTCGGGGGCGTCGATGATGTCGCGGCTCTCGCTGGTGTCGGTGGTGCGCAGGGCGATCCGCAAGTTGGTGTTGGCGCGGATGTCCGGAGTGACCGCGCCGCCGGGGCGCTGGGTCGCCAGCACCAGGTGGATGCCGAGCGAGCGGCCCCGCTGGGCGATGTTCACCAGGCCGGAGATGAACTCGGGCAGTTCACGTGCCATGGACGCGAACTCGTCGATGACGAGCAGCAGTCGGGGCAGCGGCGACAGTACGTTGCCGCCGCGGGTGCGCCTGTCGAGGTAGTCCTCGATGTCCTTGGCGCCCGCCTGCGCCAACTGGGTCTCGCGGCGGCGCAGTTCGGCACCGAGGGAGACCAGCGCCCGCTCCACGAGCCGGGTGTCGAGATCGGTCACCAGGCCGACGGTGTGCGGCAGGTCGGCGCACTCGGCGAAAGCGCTGCCGCCCTTGTAGTCGACGAGGACGAACGTCATCTCGTCGGGCCGGTTGACCACGGCGAGGCCGGCGACGAGGGTCTGCAGCAGTTCGGACTTGCCGGAGCCGGTGGTGCCGGCGATCAGTGCGTGCGGGCCGTCGCGGACCAGGTCGACGGCGAACTCACCGTCGTATCCGACGCCGAGCAGGGCCCGTGTGCTGCGGCCGCCCAGCGACCAGCCGGCCACCACGGCCTCGGCGGTGGGCGGTTCGATGTGCAGCAGGTCCAGCAGGCGGACGGAGCCGGGCAGCGCGCTCTCGTCGCTGTCGCCGACACCGCGCAGCGGGGCCAGGGCGCGGGCGAAGTGCTCGTACCAGTCGGGCTCCGGGGAGTCGCCGCGCACGTCCTCCAGCGCCGCGCCGGAACCGGTGCGCACCCGGGACGTGGTGGCGCCCGGCTCGGTGACGACGACGGCGCCGCACTCCTCTGGCAGCAGCCGCTCCTCGCGGTCGATGCAGATGGTGTGCACGCCCACCGCCGGGCCGTCGCGCAGCAGCGCGATCACGCCGGGCAGTGAACGGGCCCGGCGCGCCTGCTCCAGGACCACCAGAACGTCCGGGTAGCCGTTCGCCCCGCCGCGGGTGACGTCGGGTCCCGCGGCCGTGCGGGCGGCGACGAGCTGGCCGAGTTCGCCGATCCGCCGGGCGAGGGACTCGGCGGTGGAGCCGATCAGGGCGTAGGCGTCCTCGCCCTGGGCCTGGGCGTGCGGCAGCCAGCGGGTCCAGGACCAGTCGTGTTCGCCGTCCGGTCCGGCGAGGACGACGATGCGCAGGTCGGTGGGGCTGTGCAGGGCGGCCGCCTGGGCGGCGAGCCAGCCGGCCAGCCGGGTCGCTCCCGGCCCGGCCACGCCGGCGACACCGGCCCGGCGCAGCGGCACGGCGACCGGTACCTGGTTCAGCCACGGCACGGTGCTCCGCCGGTGCTCGTCCTGCTCCGGGTCGTCGACACTGATCGACGAGGGCAGGTCGGTGGTGCCGACGCGTACGGAGAGGAAGTCGGGGTCCTGCCAGCGGCGTTCCCACAGCCGCTCCGACGGCCGCACGGCCATCTGCAGGAGCGTGGCCGGATCGGGCAGCGACAGGCGCAGGCTGTGCTGTTCCGACAGTACGGCCGCGTCGATGTCCGCGCGCAGGCGGGCCAGCGTGCGGTCGTACTCCTCCTTCTGCTCCTGGTACTTGAGCATGGCCTGCTTGCGGCCGCCGAACTGGGTGACCAGGGCGGCGATCGGGGAGAGCAGGGCGATGAAGACGAAGGACCAGCGGTGGGTGACGAAGATGGCGATCGCGGCGCTGCCCGCGGGCAGCAGCAGGATCGGCAGCAGCGGGATCGGCCGTTTGTCGGGCTTGACCGGCGGGGCCGGCAGCCGGAACTTCGCGCCGGCGGCGGGCGGCAGGAACCGCGGCGGCCGGTTGAACTCCAGGCCCAGACCGTCCTGGGCCGGGGTCAGCGGGGCACGGGCCGTGGGCGCCGAGGTCAGCTCCAGCAGGATGTCGCCGACGGCGAGCTGGCTGCCCGCCCTCCAGGGCGCGGGCTCGAGCGCGGGCTTGCCGTCCAGCAACGCCCGTTCCGTCATGAGGAGTTCGGCGCTGCCGTCGAGGCGGACCCGGACCCGGGCCGCGAGCGGCGGGGCGCCGTCGGCGAGGCGGACGCGGCACAGCGGGCCGCTGCCGATGTCGTAGTCGCCGGGGACCAGCCGGAAGACGGTTCCGGCGCCCGGGCCCGACACCAGCCGGACCTCGGTGCGGCCCTCGGGCTCGGGCTCCCGTGGCAGCGGAGCGCCGAGCCCGAGGTCCATGCCGTCCCGGATCCCGGCGCCCTGGAGGGTGGTGTGCGGGTCGACGGGGGTCTCGCCGATGTACAGGGGCGGCTCCTCCGCGACCGCCCCGCCATACCCGACGGCCCGTGCCAACTCGGCCGCGAGCCTGCCCGTCTGCGCGGACGGTTCGGTTTCCACGGCGACGGTGGCGGACACCCCCTCGGCCTCGGGGTCACGCACGCTGACGGTCAGTCGCACTGCTCATCGTCCTTCTCGTGTGGAGGCTCGGGTGGAGGGGGTGGCACCGTCCGCCGTGGCGGCGAGCCGGGCCGGTGGATCAGGACAGGTTGGAGCCGAGCTGGCTGTCGGTCTGGTCGAAGGCCTCGCCGACGGACTTCACGTACTGGCCGATGCCCTGGAGCCCCTGGTTGACCTGCTCGAAGCCCTTGGCGAACTCGTCGAAGAAGGGCGAGAACTTCTGCTGGGCGGCCGGGGTGCTGTAGCCGTCCGCGAGCAGGTTGGAGATCTTGCCCTTGACCTCGTTGAGCTTGTCCGTGAGCTGGGAGAAGTCGTTGAGCAGGGCCTGCGAGGTGGAGGCGGTGGTGTCCGAGTTGACGCTGTAGTTGGGCATGGAGAACTCCTTGCTGGTTGTCGGTGCGGTCCGTCCCCGGGAGGGGCCGGAGGACTGTGCTGCGCGGACGGCGGGTCGGCCTAGCTGCCGTGGCCGCCGTCGGGGCCTTCCGCGGGGCTGGTCGGCGCCGTGACGAACCCGTCACTCGTCGGGGACGACGACTCGGCGCCGGCGTTGGACTGCGCGTCGGAGGTGCTGATCGGCGGGACGGCGGGACGGCCCTGCGACCCGCCGCCGTCCGGTGCGGCCGGCGGGGGCGGCGCCGCGTCCGCGGAGTGCGGGGTGGTCGGAGACGGGGGAAGCGGCGTGTTCACCGCGTCCCCCGGACTCGGGGTGGAGGGGCGCGAACCGGTCGGCGACGAGGGGGTCCCACCGTCCCCCGGATCCACCGGCACCGGCGACGACGGACGCGTACCCGTCGGCGACGACGAGGCCGAACCGTCCGATGGGTGCGCCGGAGGCGGGGTGGCGGGGTGGGAGTCGGTGGTCGGCTGGGGCTGGGCGGCGGGGGTGTGGGCCGGGCCGGTCGACGGCCTGGGGCTGCCCTTGACGGGGATCTTGTGCGCGAGGCCGTCGATCGAGCGGCCGAGGCCCGCCTTTCCGACCGGTCCGGCGCCCAGCTTGGGCGCGGAGTTGGCGATCTCGCCCGCCGCGACCTCGTTGGGGTCACCTCCCTGGGCGACGCCCACACCGATCTTGGTGCCGAGGGTGGCGCCCTCCTCGACGGCGCCTGCGAGCTGGTCGGCGGCGCGTTTGCCCACGGTGTCCCCGGCCGCCGGCTCGGAGGTGTCGCCGAACCGGCCGCCCTTGCCCTCCTCGACCGGGGCGTTCCCGCGGCTCTTTCCGATCTTGCCGATGCCTCCCTTGAAGGCGGCGCCGGCCACGGCCCCCGCGGCGGCTCCGGCGAAGACGCCCGCGGCCGTGATCTGGTCGTGGTTGGCCGCCTTGGCAGCGGCTTCCACCGCGGAGTTGGTCAGGAAGTTGCCGCCGACCTCGGTGGCCGCCTTGCCGACCGGGTTGGCGAGCACCCCTCCGACGATCTTGTTGTTGGTGAAGGACTCACCGATCTTCGTGATCGACGCGGTGCTCTTGGCGATGAAGCCGGAGTTCTTCACGGCGGCCACCGCGGCCGGGGCGATCGCCTGCACGGCCTTGCCGCCGAGCTTCAGCAGCGACCCGCCCGGCACGATCCCGAGCAGGCCCACGACGAAGTCACCGGCCTTGATGCCACCGGTCTGGCTGGCCACGACCTGGTTGAAGACGAACAACGCCCCGCCGAGCAGCGCGCCCACCACCGGGAAGAACACCGCCACGACGGCGACGAGCGCGGCCAGCAGGATCTGGACGAACGGGAAGTCCTTGAAGAAGTCGGCGATCTTCTGGAAGACGTTCCGCTCCGGAATCGCCTCCTGGGCCGCCCGGTCCAGCACGTCGGCGCACTGGCGCTGCGCGCTCTCCCGCATCGACCTGGCCTGTTCGGCCAGGCTCCTGGCCGCGCCCAGTTCGGCCCTGCCCGTGTCGATGGCGTCCTGTGTGCGGCGCGCCTCGGACTTCTCCTGGTCCGTGGGGTTCGCGCCGAGTTCCGCGGGCGTCCGGTTCGCCTGCGGTGCGGCGGCCCGGGCCTGGTCCACCGCCCGGTCGAAGGTGTCCTGGGCCTCGCGCAGCCGCGGCATGTAGTCGCTGTAGGCCTGGGCGGCGTCGTGGTAGGAGGTCATGGTCTTGGTCAGCTTGTCCGGGAGATCGTCGCCGATCTTCTCCTTCAGCTGGTCCATCGCCGAACCACGGCCCTGCGCGATCGTGCCGTCCTTCTTCAGGACGTTCAGCGCCTTCTCCGCCGCGTCACCGATGTCCCGGTACCGCCGCATCACGCCCTGGATCAGGTCGGCGTCGCCGGGGGTCGGGTCCGAGTCCATCCCGACGAGCTGGAAGTCCTCGGGACTCGCGTGCCGACGTGCCATGAAGTTCCCCCGGTCCGGTGCCTGTGACTGGCGTTCGCCAGGTACACGGGGCCGGCGGCGCGAAGGGTTCAGTCCGGGTTCGCTTCGAACGTTTCCGCCCGGCGGCTCCGTGTAGTCGGTGCAACGGAACCAGGGAGGACACGGGTGGAGACGATGAGCGGCAACGGGGACGAGGGGCCCGGGCACCGGCCGGTGCCCTCGGCGCCACGAGGGCTGCTGCGCGCGCTGGCCGCGCTGCTGGCGGCCTGCCTGGTGGTGCTCGGCGGGGCCGCGGCCTCGCACGCGGCCCCGGACGACGATCTTGTCAAGGTGTTCGTGGTCCCCGACCCGGCGCAGTCGGGCGGGCAACTCGCCACCCTCCGGTCGGTCGCTGCCTCGACACTGGGCGACGCCTCCCGGTCGGGTGAGATCCTCGACCTCAACCGCGGTCAGGCGCAGCGGGACGGCGGGGCCCTGAACGGTCCCGGCGACCAACTGCACCCCGGCTGGATCCTGCGGCTGCCCGAGGACGCCTCGGGCCCGGACGTCCGGTTGGCCCGGGACACCGGGAACCAGGGCACGGCCACCGCTCCCCCGGCCTCCGGACAGCAGACGTCCGCGCCGGACACCGCGCGGTCCACGATGTTCACGATTCCGCTGGCCGCGGCGATCGCGGTCCTCGGCACGATCGTGCTCGCGCTGGTCACGGCCGCGATCGTCGGCAGACGGAAGGTCCGCCGGGCCTGCGCCGGCGCACTGCGGGCCCTGCACGGGCTGGGCGAGCCGATGCGGCGCAGCCGTCGGCTGACGCAGCGCCGGGCCACCGGCCGCCGCTTCGCCACCGACGCGGACGGCGTACGACGCGCCTACGGCACCCTGGGCGAGTTCGCCGCCACCCGGCAGCGGCCGGAGCGGCCGGTGCACGCGGTGCGCGTGGCGGCGACGGGCGTGACGGTGTGGCTGACGGCCGGCGACTCGGCCGACGCGCCGTGGACGAAGGTCGACGGCACCCGCTGGCGTCGTCCGGCGGCGGCCGGCGGCTGGCTGAGCCGTGGCGAGGACACCGGGGCGACGTCGCGGGCGGCGATCGAAGCCGCCTGCCTGGTGCGGGCGGGCACGGACGCGGACGGTGAGCCGGTGTTCGTGGACCTGAGCCGGCTGGACGGCGTCCTCGGTGTGAGCGGTGATCCGGGCGTGGCCCGGGACGTCGTGCAGAACCTGCTGGCGGAGATCGCGCGGATCCGGCCGGACACTCCGGTGACCGTGCTGCGCGGTGCCGCGGACGGTGTCCCGCCGCTCTCGGTGCCGGCCGGTCTGCGGCAGCTTCCGCGGGTCGATGCCCCGGTGACGGCGGTGCCCGTCGCGGGCCGGGGGACGGTGCGCGCCGGGGCCTCGCGCCGTCCGGTGCGGGGCCTGGTCGTGGTGGCCGGGACACCGGACGGCCCGGCGGCTGCGGAGCTGGCCGCCCTGTGCGGTCCGGGCGGCGCGGGCTGGACCGGACTGGTGTACGGCGAGGCGGGCGGCGCGCACTGGCGCTGGCACACCGACGCCGACGGCCATGTCGACATCCCGGTGCTGGACGTGCGGCTCACCGTTCCGGCGTGAGCCGCGGGCCGGCCTTGGCGCGCAGGGCGGTGAGGGCGTAGTGCTGGCGGGACTTGACGGTCCCCGCGGGTATGCCGAGGATGCGTGCCGTCTCCTGCGCGGTCCGGCCGCACAGGTAGGTGTGCAGCAGGACCTCCCGGTGCTCGTGCGACAGCTGCCGCAGCAGAGCGGTGGCCTCGACCGAGGTCAGCACGGCACCGGAGGGGTCGGGCAGCGGCACGTCCCGGTCTTCGGCGCCGATGGTCTCGTGGCGGACGGTGGCGCTGCGCATCCGGTCCACGACGAGGTTGCGGGTGACCTTGAGGAGCCAGCCCCGCACCGATCCCTCGGTGCTGTAGAGACGTTCCGCGTGCGGCCAGGCGCGGATGAGGGCCTCCTGGACGATGTCCTCGGCCGTATGACGGTCGTTCAGCAGCTTCTCGGCGTAGGCGACCAGCGCCTTCGCGTGGTCGGACATCATGGTGTGCAGCAGCTGGTCGCGGTGGGCGGGGGACGCGGCGGGCGCGTGCGTGGTCGTGGTCATCATCGAGTTCCTGACGGGGAGTGCCGTACGCACCTCCGGCTCCTGGTGGAGCGGAGCGCGGGGAGCGTAGGCAGGGCCCGCTTCCGGAACTCTGACGGTTCACTGACGCCGGGGCGTATCGGGCGGGGCGAGGTCCTTCAGGCGGCCTCGCAGGTCCTCGGCCTCGGGGTGGTCGATCTCGTCGAGGACGGCGAGTGCCTCGCGCCAGGCGAGCGCGGCCTGCCGGTCGTGGTGGGCGGCCCGGTGGGTGTCGCCGATGTGGACCAGGGTGTCGGCCTCCAGGTAGCGGTCGCGGACCTCCCGGTACAGTTCCAGCGCGTGCTCGTAGCACTCCAGGGCCCGGTCGTGGTGGTGCAGATGGTGGTGGGCGTAGCCGAGGCTGTCCCAGGCGGCGGCCGCGCCGTTGCGGTCGCCGGTCTCGCGGTGGCCGGCGAGCGCCCGCCCGCACTGCTCCAGGGCGTCCTCGTACCTGCCCATCAGGATGTAGGTCCAGCCGACCTCGTTGGCGATCGCCGCTTCCACGCCGTGCAGTCCGGCCGCCCGGTAGAGGGCGCTCGCCCGGTCGTAGTGGTCCAGGGCTTCCGTGTGCCGTCCGCGGCGGTTGGCGAGGAAGGCGAACCGGCGGTGGGTCCTGCCCTCGCCGGCCCGGTCGCCGTTCTCGGCGCACAGTTCCAGGGCGCGTGACAGGTGGGCGTCGGCCTCGTCCCACCGTTCGAAACGGCCGTTGACGAACCCGAGGGCGCGGTGCCCGTGGGCCTGTCCTTCGATGTCCCCGAGGCGCTGCGCCGCGCCCACGGCCGTGGTCTGCGCGACAAGCTGTTCGTGCCAGCGGCCGATGCGGTCCAGGTACAGCTCCAGGGTCGTGGCCAGTTGCCAGCTGTGCTCGCCGGTGCCGTGCCGGGCGTCCTGCTCGATCGCGGCGAGCATCACGGAGCGGTTGGCGTCCAGCCAGTGGTCCGCGGCGGTCTGGTCGGGAAGCCGCGGGAGGGTCGCCCCTGGTGCGTGGGGCCGTAGCCGGATGCGTTCCCGGCCGGGCGCGAGGACCCTGTCGGCGGCGTACGCGCCGTGCAGGTAGTGGTCGAGCATGCGGCGCCGGGCCGCCTCCCGCTCCTGTCCGGTGTCCTGTGCCCGGGCCAGTTCGCCCGCGTAGGCGCGCAGCAGTTCGTGGCAGCCGTAGCGGCCCGGCGCGGGCTCGGAGATCAGGTGGGCGCGGACCAGCTCGGCGAGCAGGGGCCGGACCTGGGAGGCCCGCTGCCCGGCGAGGCCGGCGACGGCGGCGAGCGAACCGTCCGGCCCCGGATGCAGGGCGAGCAGCCGGAAGACACGGGCGGCGCCGGGCGTCAGGAGCTGGTACGACCAGGAGAAAGCGCTGCGTGCGTCGGCGGCCGGGGCCTCCCCGGAGAAGGCGTCCAGGCTGTCCTCGCCGTCGCGGAGTTCGGCGGCGACTGAGGCGAGCGAGAACGTGGGGTTCACCACCGCGCGGGCGCTGACGACGGCCAGTGCCAGAGGGAGGCGTCCGCACTGGGTGATGATGTCCGCGACGGCGTCGGGTTCACGGGCGACGCGTTCGGCGCCGAGCCGGCGGGCCAGGAACTCGCGGGCGTCCGCGTCGCTGAGCACGTCCAGGCTCAGAACATGCGCGCCCTCGCCGGCCACCAGGCCGTAGAGCTGGTTGCGGCTGGTGACGACGACCATGCAGCCGGGTGCGCCGGGCAGCAGCGGGCGGACGTGTTCGGTGTCCCGGGCGTTGTCGAGGACGATGAGGACGCGCCGGTCGGCGAGGAGGCTGCGGTAGAGGGCGGCCTGCGCGTCCAGCCCCGCGGGGATGCGCTGTGCGGGGACGCCGAACGCGTCGAGGAAGGACCGGATCGCCTCCGCGGCGCTCATGATCGAGCCGGTGGGGTGGAAGCCCCGCAGATTGACGTAGAGCTGCCCGTCGGGGAACCGGTCGGCGACGCTGTGCGCCCAGTGCACGGCCAGGGTGGTCTTGCCGACGCCGGCCATGCCGCCGATGGCGCTGATCACCACCGTCGACGACGGTTCGCCGTTCACGGGCAGCAGTTCCCGGACGCGGGCGAGTTCGTCGCGGCGGCCGGTGAAGGCGGCCAGGTCCACGGGGAGTTGGGCGGGCCGCACGGTGGCGACGGCGGCCGTGCGGGCCGCCTCGGTCCCGCCGTCCGGGTCGGGCTCGGCGGGTGCGGAGGACGTCGTGGTGCGGCCGAGGACTCGCTGCTGGGCGGCCTGGAGTTCAGGGCCCGGCTGGACGCCCAGCTCGTCGGCGAGCCGGGTGCGTACGGTCCGGTGGACGTCCAGTGCCTCGGCCTGGTGTCCGGTGGCCGCGAGCACCAGGATCAGCCGGGCCTGCAGCCCTTCGTCCAGCGGGTGCTGGGCCGCGGCCTGCCGAAGGGTGACCAGGACCCGTGCGCCGAGGCCGCCGCCGGCTTCCAGGGCCAGTTCGGCGGCCTCTTTGACGGCGGCCAGGTGCTCGTCGTCGAGCGCGGTGAAGGCCGGGTGGGACCGTACGTCGGGCGCGATCCCGGCGGCCGCTGGACCGCGCCACAGAGCCAGGGCCTCGATCAGCAGCTCGGTGGCCGCGGCCGGTCGGCCGTCCTCGGCGGCCTGGTGCGCCCGGCGACGCAGGTCCCGGAAGCGCAGCAGGTCGAGGGAGTCGGCGTCGACGTCGAGGCGGTAGCCGCCCGAGCCGCGCAACAGCCGGCGGGACTCGGCCCTGGCCGGGAGGCCGGGTTCGAGAAGCCGGCGCAGGGCGCCGATGTGCCGTTGGACGACGTTGACGGCGCTGTGCGGCGGGTTCTGCCCCCAGAGCGCGTCGACGATCTCGTGGACGGCGACCGGATGCCCCGCCTCGGAGAGCAGCAACGCGAGCAGCGCGCGTTCCTTGGGCGGTCCGAGTACCAGTTCCGTGTCGCCACGCCAGGCCCTGACGGGTCCGAGCACGGCGAATCGTGTACGCACCGAATCCCCTGTACCGACTGTGCCGACATGTGAGCGCCGACGCACCCGTCTCCCGGGACGTGCGGCTTCACATGAGCTTAGAGTCCCGGCGCACCCTGCTGCGCGGGGTTGCGCCGCCCGGGAGCGTCGCACGCCGGGAACCGGTCACGCGCAGCGGCGGCGGTCCTGCCGGACCGGGTGCCGTCGTGGTGGTCGCGCGGTGCCCGGGAGCGGGCCGGGTGGCGGAGCTTCGAGGTGTCCGCGAGAAGTCCGCACGTGCCGCGCGTGTCCCGGAGGCCGGCCCCCGTACCCTCGGTCGGGAGGCGCTGCCCGACCTCCGAGAGGGAGAGGAATCCGTATGAGGATCGCGATCCTGGACGACTACCAGGGCGTGGCGCTGGGCCTGGCCGACTGGGATTCTCTCCGGGCCGACGTGCACGTCTTCCGGGACGCCTTCGCGGACGAGGAGGCGGTGGTGGCGGCGCTCGCCGAGTACGAGGTGGTGGTCGCCATGCGGGAGCGGACGAGGTTTGCGGCCACGACGCTCGGCAGGCTGCCGGGGCTGAAGCTGCTGGTGACCACCGGGCCCGTCAACGCGGCGATCGATCTGGACGCCGCGCGCCGGGCCGGGATCACCGTCTGCGGTACCGGGTATTTCGGGTATCCGACGGTGGAACTCACCTGGGGGCTCATCCTCTCCGCGGCACGCCTGATCCCGCAGCAGGTGGACTCCGTACGCCGGGGCGGCTGGCAGCAGGGCCTGGGGACGAGCCTGCGGGGCGGCACCCTCGGACTGCTCGGCCTCGGGCGGCTCGGGACGGCGGTCGCGGAGATCGGGCGTGCCTTCGGAATGCGGACCATCGCCTGGAGCCAGAACCTCACCCCTGCCGACGCGCGGGCCAAGGGAGCGGAACACGTCTCGCGGGACGAACTGTTCGCCCGGTCGGACGTGCTGAGCATCCACCTCGTGCTCGGCGAGCGCAGCCGGGGCCTGGTCGGCGAGCGCGAGCTGGGCCTCATGAAGCCGACGGCCGTCCTGGTGAACACCTCGCGCGGGCCCCTGGTGGACGAGGCGGCGCTGATCAGCGCGTTGGCCGGGAACAGGATCGCGTCGGCGGCGCTGGACGTCTTCGACCGGGAACCGCTGCCGGCCGGTCACCCGCTGCGCACCCTGCCGAACGCCGTGGTCACCCCGCACATCGGCTACGTCAGCCGGGATCTCTACGAGGTCTTCTACCGGGACGCGGTCGAGGACATCGCGGCCTGGAGCGCCGGCACACCCGTGCGCACCCTGTTCTGACGCCCTGCTGCCGTGGGGGGGGGGGGGGGGGGGGGGCGGGCGGGGGGGGGGGGGGGGGGGGGGGAGGGACCGGGGGGGTGGCGGGGCGAGCCGCCCCCCGCCTCGGCGCCCCCGCGGGGCGGGGGGGGGCGGCCCCCCCCCCCCCCCCCACGGCGGGCGGTTCAGGACGGCAGTGTCCAGCTCTGGTTGGCGGAACCCGCGCACGACCAGATCTGCAGCCGGGTGCCGTTGGCCGAGCTGGGTCCGGTCGCGTCGAGGCACTTGCCCGACTGCGGGTTGACCAGGGAGCCGTTCGCGCCGGCCTGCCAGACCTGCGATCCGGTGCCGTTGCAGTCGTACAGCTGCACCTTGGCGCCGTTGGCGGTACTGGCCCCGGTCACGTCCATGCACTTGCCGAGCGCGCCGATGGTCCCGGACGTGGAGACCGTCCAGTTCTGCGCGTCGCTGCCGTTGCAGTCGTAGAGCTGCACGGCCGTGCCGTTGGCGCTGGCGGCGCCCGCCACGTCCACGCACTTGCCGCCGTAGCCGTGGATCGGGCCGGTGGCGCCGGCCGGCGGGGTGACCGGACCGGACTGGCCGGAGGCCCACTTGATCTCCTGGAGCAGGAGCTGGTTCTGCTGGGCACTGCCGAACGTCGAGGACAGGGTGGTGTTGGTGTTGTAGTCCATCGCGTTGTGGCCGAAGTTGTTGTAGACCATCTTGTAGTTGCGGTTGGACCAGACGATCGGGTAGTAGCCGCTGTACCAGGTCTGGTTGGGGTCGGTGCCGATCGGGAAGGTGGACGGGGCCATCGACGCGAGGATGTCGATGTTCGGGTTCTGCCGCAGGTCGTTCTGCCAGCTGTACCACTCGCTGACCGAGGACGTGATGGTGGCCGGGAGGTTGGCGGTCGCGGGGTGGCCGGGGTCGTCGATCTGCAGGGTCTCCGCGGTCGGACCCCAGCTGTTGCTCCTGAAGGTGCCGGTGCCGAGGAACGTGTTGTGGTACCAGGGCCAGTCGCTGGTGTTGTCGTTGTACGCCGAGACGTGGAAGCCGATGAATCCGCCGCCGCCCGCCACGTAGTTCTGGAAGGCGGACTGCTGCGACGCGGTGTGCGGGTAGTCGTCGAGGAACATGACGACCTGGTAGTTGGCGAGCGTCGCGGTGTTGAGCCGGCTCCAGTCCGTGGTCTGGGTGTAGGTGAAGCCGTTCTGGGCGCCGGCCTGCGGGAACCAGGTGGCGGCCTCGTGGTCGAAGCTGATGTGCGCCGCGTCGTACGTGCCGTCGTAGAAGGCGATCACGTTGACGGGCGTGGCGGCGCGGGCGCTGTGCACGGGTGCGGCCTGGACGCCGAGCACCACGGCGAGCAGGGCGAGGAGTCTCAACAGGGTGCGGGGCCAGGCTGTGTCCGGGTGGGGGGTCGTCATGCCAGGACCTTCCTCATACGTGAACGCCGGAAGACATACGTAGACGTGCCGCATTGAAAGCCCTGGTCCATGGACATGTCAATGGTTCAGACCAAACACTCACTCGGTACGGAAGCGGTTGATGGCCGGCTCGTGCCGTTCCCGCAGTTCGGGGTCGGTGACACCAAGGCCCTCCCGCGGCGCCAGGCAGAGCACGCCGACCTTGCCGTGATGGTGGTTGCGGTGGACGTCGGCGACGGCCCGGCCGGTCTCGGCCAGCGGGTAGGTACGGGAGAGCGTGGGGTGGATACGGCCCTTCACCACGAGCCGGTTGGCCTCCCAGGCCTCACGGTAGTTGGCGAAGTGGGAGCCGATGATCCGCTTGAGGTGCATCCAGAGGTAGCGGTTGTCGAACTCGTGCCGGTAGCCGGAGGTGGAGGCACAGGTCACGATCGTGCCGCCCCGGCGGGCCACGTAGACGGAGGCCCCGAAGGTCTCCCGGCCCGGGTGCTCGAAGACGATGTCCACGTCGTCGCCGCCGGTCAGTTCACGGATGCGCTTGCCGAACCGCTTCCACTCCCGCTGGTCCTGGGTCTCCTCGTCCCGCCAGAACCGGTAGTTCTCCGCGCCGCGGTCGATGATCGCCTCCACGCCCATCGCCCGGCAGATCTCCGCCTTCTGCTCGCTGGAGACCACGCAGATCGGTGTCGCGCCGCCCGCCAGCGCGTACTGGGTGGCGTACGAGCCGAGTCCGCCGCCCGCTCCCCAGATCAGCACGGTGTCACCGACCTTCATGGCGGCGCCGTTGCGCGAGACGAGCTGACGGTAGGCGGTGGAGTTGACGAGGCCGGGTGCCGCGGCCTCCTCCCAGGTCAGGTGTCCGGCCTTGGGCATCAGCTGGTTGGCCTTCACCAGTGCCAGCTCGGCCAGCCCGCCGTAGTTGGTCTCGAACCCCCAGATCCGCTGCTCCGGGTCGAGCATGGTGTCGTCGTGGCCGGCCGCGTCCTCCAGCTCGACGGACAGACAGTGCGCGACCACCCGGTCACCGGGCCGCCAGCGGCGCACCCCGGCCCCGGTACGCAGGACCACGCCGGACAGGTCGGAGCCGATCACGTGGTACGGCAGGTCGTGCCGGGCGGCCGGGCCGCCGGTGCGGGCGTAGCGTTCGAGGAAGGCGAAGGTCGGCACGGGCGAGAACAGCGCGCTCCACACCGTGTTGTAGTTGACGGAGCTCGCCATGACGGCGATCAGCGCCTCGCCCGGGCCGGGCTCCGGGGTCGGCACGTCACCGATGTGCAGGGCCTTGGCGGGTTCGCGGTCGCCGACCGGGACACCGTCGAACATGTGCTGCTCGTCCTTGCGCAGCACCGCGGCCCGGTAGGACTGCGGTACCGGCAGCGACGCGAAGTCATGTGTCCGCGCGTCGGGTGACTCGATCGCGGCGGCCAGGTCGTTCATCACCACAGGCTTCCTTCGGTCTGGGGGGATTGCTCGGGGACGGTCGGTCAGGCGTCGCGGCCCGGGCCGTGACCGAACGCCGCCAGGTCCTCGGTCAGCGCACGGACCACCCCGGCCTGCTGCTCGGCCAGGTAGAAGTGGCCGCCGGGGAAGTCGCGCAGCGTGAAGGCGCCCGCGGTGTGGTCGCGCCACTCCTCGGCCTCGGCGAGGCTGACCTGCGGGTCGTCGTCGCCGACGAGCACACTGACCGGGCAGCGCAGCGGCGGCCCCGGCAGGTACCGGTAGGTCTCCACCGCCGTGTAGTCACCGCGGACGGCCGGCATGATCATCTGGATGACGTCGTCGTCGAGGAGCAGCCGCTCGTCGGTGCCGTCGAGGCGGCGGATCTCGGCGACGATCCCGGCGTCGTCCATCGACCGGACCCCGCGGTCCCGCACCCGGGGCGGGGCGGGTCGGCCGGAGGCGACCAGCCCGAGCAGGTCGAGCGAGGAGCGCTGTTCGATCCGGCGGGCCACCTCGAACGCCACGCAGGCACCCATGCTGTGCCCGAACAGCGCCAGCCGGCGCCGGGGCAGCGTCTCCAGCACGGCGAGGATCTCGTCGGCCAGGAGGGAGACCGACGTGCGGGGCGGTTCGGCCCGCCGGTCCTGGCGGCCCGGGTACTGCACGCACAGGACCTCGGCGACGGGGGCCAGTGCGTCGGCGAGCGGGCGGAAGTAGCTGGCGGAGCCGCCCGCGTGCGGGAAGCAGACCAGCGACACGTCGGTGTGCCGGGGTGCCGGCCGGTAGCGGCGGATCCAGAGTTCCGGTGCGGTCAGGGTGTCGGTCATCCCCGTGGCCTCCGTGTGGCGGGAAGGGTGTCGGCGGGTGGGCGGGTGCGGGACGCCGTGCGGACGCGGTGCGTGCCCACCGGAGGCCTCCGGTGGGCGTCCGCCCGGTGTCCCGCGGGTCAGCCGGTGATCCGGACGGGCAGTTCGGCCAGGCCGCGCATGATGATGTTGGGCACCCGCGCCGGGCTGTCGGTGACCGGCTCCAGGTCCAGCGCGGTCAGTGCGGCCACCGCGGCCTGCGCGGTGAGCCGGGCCAGCGGCGCGCCGACGCAGAAGTGGATGCCGAGGCCGAAGCCCAGGTTGCGGCCGGCTGGCCGGTCCAGTCGCAGTTCGTCGGGGTCGTCGTAGACGTCCGGGTCGTGGCTGGCCGCGCCGATCATCAGCATGACCTGCTCGCCCGGCCGGACGGTGTGCCCGGCGATCTCGGCCTCGGCCAGGGCGACCCGGGAGATCATCTGCACCGGCGTGTCGAAACGCAGCATCTCCTCGACGGCGACGGGCACCTGGCCGGGGTGGGCCCGCAGCCAGTCGCGCTGGCCGGGGTGGCGCAGCAGCGCGAGCATGCCGTTGCCGATCAGGTTCACGGTGGTCGCGTACCCGGCGGAGAGCAGCAGGGTGCAGGTGACCTCCAGCTCCTGGGGGGTCAGGGTGTCGCCGCCCTCCTCGACGGCGACCAGTTCGCTGATCAGGTCGGTGCCCGGCTTCGCCCGGCGCTGCTCGGCCAGCTCGCCGATGTACCGGTACAGCTCGGCGCGGGCGTCGTCGCGCTTGGCGACCTCCTCGGGCGCGAGCAGGAAACTCGGGTCGAGGCCGCGGGCGATGTCGCCGGACAGTTCGTCGAAGCGGGCCGCGTGCTCGGCCGGGACGTCCAGGAGGGCGTTCTGCATCCGGCCGGGCAGCGGGTGCGCCACCGCGCTCATCAGATCGACCGGACCGTCACCGGCCTCGGCGCGCGCGGTCTCGATCAGCTCGCGCACGACCTGCTGCGCGGTGGTGCGCATCCGGTCCACCTGGCGGGCCGCGAACGCCTTGCTCACCAGGGCGCGGATGCGGGTGTGCTCCGGCGGGTCGGAGAAGATGAACGGCCGTACCACCGTGCCGTCGGTCTCGGTGCGGAAGTGGTCGGCGACGGTGGCGCCGTCGCCCCAGCCGAAACGCTGGTCGCGCAGTACGGCCGAGCAGGCCTCGTGCCCGGTCACCGCCCACAGCCCCAGCGGGGTGCGGGTCACCGGGCCCTTCTCCCGGATCTGCGCGTAGACGGGGTAGGGGTCGGCCAGGAAGGCCGGGTCGAAGGGGTCGAAGGGCAGCAACTGGGCTATGAAGCCCGGGTCCAGCATCGGTGACTCGGTCATCGCTGTCATTCCCAACCCCGCGCGGGGACGGCCGTCACCGCGCGGAAAAGAGTCTCGGTACAGAGAGAAGGGCGGGGGAAACGCGGGAGGGGTCAGCCGGCGGTTGCCGGGGTGGCCGCGGTGAACGTCACCGGCAGGTGGTCCAGGCTGTTGGCCACCAGGCTGGGCGTCCAGGTCAGCTTCTCGACGGGAACCGCGAGCCGGAGGTCGTCGAACCGGTCGAACAGGGTGCGCAGCGCGATCCGGGCCTTGAGCCTGGCCAGCGGGGCGCCGATGCAGAAGTGCGTGCCGTGGCCGAGTGCCAGGTGCTTGGAGGCGTCACGGTGGATGTCCAGCGTCTCCGGGTCGCTGAACTGGCTCGGGTCGTGGTTGGCCGCGGCCAGCGAGATCATCACGTGCTCGCCCGCCTTGACCCGCGCGCCGCCCAGCTCCATGTCCTCCGTGGCGAAGCGGTACACCACGGTGAACACCGGGCTGGTCAGCCGCAGCAGTTCCTCGATGGCCGGGGTCAAGCCCTCCGGGTCGTCCTTGAGTTCGGCCAGCTGCTCCGGGTTGCGCAGCAGCGCCAGGATGCCGTTGGAGAGCAGGTTGATGGTGGTCTCGGCGCCCGCGAGGAGCAGCAGCATGACGGTGGAGCGGATCTCCAGGTCGGCGAGGGCGTCGCCGTCCTCGTTGGCCTGCACCAGACCGGAGATGAGGTCGGGGCCGGGGTCGGCGCGGCGCCGCGCGGTCAGCTTGGTCAGGTACTCCTCGAACCAGCCGACCGAGGCGACGACCTCCTCGGGGCGGGAGGAGTTGCCGAGGCCGACGAAGATGTAGGTGTTGCGTTCGAACTCCTCGACGTCGGCGAGGGGCACGCCGAGCATCTCGTAGAGCACCGTGGAGATCAGCGGGGAGATGAACGAGGCCTTGAGGTCGGCGGTGCCGTCCTCGGCGACCGCGTCGAGCAGTTCGTCGGTGATCTGCTGGATCCGTTCGCCGAGGTCGGCGACCCGGCGCGGGGTGAACGCCTTGGAGACCAGTCTGCGCAGCCGGGTGTGCTCGGGCGGGTCGGCGAGGTTCATGTGCTGGTTGAGGATGGAGGCGCGGCCGTCGTAACCCACGGAGGGCCACAGTTCGGGCAGTGCGTTGTCGAAGTGCTTGCTGAGCTTGCGGTTGTTGAGCGCGGCGAGCGCGTCCTCGTAACGGGTGATCATCCAGACCGGATTGCCGTCGGGCAGCAGGAGCTGCTCCACCGGGCCCGGTTCGGGCAGCCCGGGTGTCCAGGGGCGGGGGGCCGCCGTGGCGTCGGCGTGCACGGGACAGCCGGTGGCCGGCGCGCCGTCGGGGTGGGGCATGTCATGTCCTCTCGTCGTGGGGTGCTCGGACCGTCATCGGGTCGCGGCCGGGGACGACGGGGTGGGGACCAGGGCGGCGAGCTTCGCGGCGGCGCCGGGGAACCGGTCGGCGGGGCCGGCGGCGGCCACGTAGCCGTCCGGGCGCAGCAGCACGAACTTCTCGGCGGGCCCGTCCAGCGGGAAGTGGGCGACCAGGTCGGGCAGCCGGTCGCCCAGCTCCGTCGCCCGCGTGGCCAGTCGGGTGTCCTTGCCGCCGTAGGTGATCAGCTGGAACCGGCCGGCGAGTTCGTCGGACGGCTTGGGGATCCACCGGGGGTCCCGGGTGCCGGGGCGTGGCCGGGTGCGGTCCGTGCCACCGAACAGCACGTCGGGGTAGTGGCTGCGCCAGCCGGCCAGCATCGGGGCGTAGCCGCGGGTCAGTACGCCGGTGGCGTCGAGCAGCCGCCAGGTGAGGTTGCGGATCCGGCGGGCCAGCGGACCGACCACGGCCTGCCGGGCCATCCGGCCGGTGGCCTGGAGGGTCTGTTCGATCGCGGCGCGGCGCTCGGGATCGTAGGTGTCCAGGACCGACTCGTGCAGCCGGCCCCGCACCACGCCGGCCAGCTTCCAGGCCAGGTTGCGGGTGTCGGGGATGCCGAGGTTGAGGCCCTGCCCGCCGATCGGGCTGTGCACGTGGGCGGCGTCGCCGACGAGGAAGCAGCGGCCCGAGCGCAGCGCGCCGGCCACCCGCTCGTCGCTGGCGAACAGGGTCACGGTGCGCACCTCGGTGAAGCGGAGCCCGCCGGGGCCGCGTTCGTCCAGCAGGGCCTGGGCCTGTTCGGCGGTGGCCGCGGTGCCGTCCGGGACCGCGCCGGAGATGCGGAAATCGCCGCCGGGCAGCGGGGCGATCAACGCGACGCCGGTGTCGGCGAGGAAGTAGTGGATCTCCTCGGTGCTGATCCCGCCGGTGCCGTGCTCGCCGGTGATGCGTCCCTCGGCGAGCAGGAAGGTGGCCGGGAACCGGGCCCCGGAGAAGTCGATGCCCAACTGGGCGCGGACCTGGCTGTGCAGCCCATCGGCGCCCACCACCCAGTCGGCCTCGATCTCGGTGGTGGTCCCGTCCGGACGGCTCGCGGTGACGGTGACCGTGTGCGCGTCCGGGACGACCTTGGTGACCCGGGTGCCCCACTCGACGTCGACGCCCCGTTCGGCCAGTGCCTGGGCTAGCAGCCTGCCGGTGTGTTCCTGGGGCAGCACCAGCGGGGCGTTGGCCTCGCTGAGCGGCACGCGCACGCTGCCGCCGGAGCCCAGGTGGTAGTGGAGCGCGGCGGGCTGGACGCTGTCGCGGGCGGCCCGCTCGGCCAGTCCCAGTTCGCCGAGCACCTCCCGTACCGGCGGCCACAGCAGGATCGCCCGGGAACCGGTGTGCGGACGGTCCGCCGCGTCGACCACGGTGACCGGCACGCCCAGCCGGCTGAGCTGCGCGGCCATGGCCAGGCCGCAGGGGCCCGCGCCGACGACCAGAACGGTGGTACGTCGTTGTGTCATAGCTTCTCCAGCCACTCGTGCACCGCCTGGGCAGTACGGTCGGCGTGCTCTTCCAGCACGGTGAAGTGGTCGCCGGCCAGCTCCACCACGTCGTGCGGACGGGTCCAGGAGGCGGGCGGGCGGTCGAACCCCGTGAGCGGCTCGGTGGCGCGGGCCACCAGGACCCGGCCGGCGCAGCCGGCGGGTTCCCAGTCGGTGAGCAGCCGCAGATAGCCGCCCATGGCGGTCAGCCGGGCGTCGGTGACCGCGCCGCTGTCGGCCAGCCGCGCGAACATCTCCTCGAACAGGGCCGCGCCCTCGGTGGCGAGTTCGGGGCCGAAGACGAAGGTGTCGACCAGGACCAGCCCGGCGGCCGGCCGGCCCCGCACGGCCAGTTCGGCGGCGACGCCGTCGGCGAGCAGTCCGCCCGAGGAGTAGCCGACCAGCACCACCGGCCGGTCCCCCGCCGCCGCCTCCACCTGCCGGGTGACGGACTGTACGGCGGCGGGCCGGTCGGCGGGCAGCGGTTCGCCGTCGAGGTAGCCGGGCAGGGCCAGCGCCGAGACCGCGCGCCTGCCGCGCAGGCCTGCCGCGAACCGGGCGTACTGGTGCGGGCCGGAGGTGGCCAGCACGGTGGGCACGCAGACCAGGAGCGGACCGTCGTCGTGGGCGGTCAGCGCGACCGGTCCGGGCAGCGGGCCGGACTCGTCGGCGGAGCCGAAGGTGGTGCGCAACTTGGCCGCGGCGCCGAGCAGTTCGATGAACTCGCCGGTCTTCCCCGCCTCGGCCGCCGGGCGGCTCAGGCTCGCGAACACCCCGGTCTGCGGGGTGGCGGCCGGAACCGGGCCGAGTTCGTCCCGCAGATGCCGGGCGAGCGCCTCGGGGGTGTCGTGCTCGAAGAGGGTGGCGGCGGTCAGCCGTAACCCGGTGGCCGCCGACAGCCGGTTGCGCAGTTCCAGGGTGGTCAGCGAGTCAAAGCCGTGTTCGAGGAAGCGGCGGGCCGGGTCGATGGCGGAGGCGTCGGCGAAGCCCAGGACCGCGGCGGCCTGGCCGGCGATCGCGGCCAGCAGTGCGCCGTACCGCTCGGCGGCGGGCAGGGCTGCCAGCCGACCGGCGTCCGGGGTGTCCGGGCCGGTGGTCTCGCGGCGGCCGCGGCCGGGGGTGAACTCGGCGATGAGCGGGCGGGGTCCGGTGACGGTGTACGCGGCGCGGAACCGCGGCCAGTCCACGTCGGCCAGCAGCAGCCGGGTGTCTTCGGCGGTGAGCGCGGCACCGAGGGCGGCCAGCGCGCGCTGCCCGTCGAGGACCGCGATGCCGCGGGCGGCCAGCCGTTCCCGGCGGGCGGCCGCCACCCCGGTGGTGTCGGCCGGTTCGTCCCAGGGCGCCCAGGCCACCGACAGAGCGGGCAGCCCGGCGGCGGCGCGGTGTTCGGCCAGCGCGTCCAGGGCGGCGGCGGCCGCGGCGTAGCCGGCCTGGCCGACGCCGCCGAAGGTGCCGGAGACGGAGGAGAACAGCACGAACGCGGTGAGCGGGATGCCGCGCGTGAGGTCGTGCAGATGCCGGGCGGCGATGACCCCGGGGTTGGGCGCGGCGGTGCCGTCGAGGGCGGTCAGCGCCGCCTCGGACAACGGTACGGCGGTGTGCAGCACGGCGGCGGGCGGCTGCCCGCCGAGCAGTTCGGCGACCGCCTCACGGTCCGTCAGATCACACGTCACGGCACGTACTTCGGCGCCCAGTTCGCGCAGCTCGGTGACGAGGTCCGCGGCCACGGTGGCGCCCGGACCGGCGGTCAGCAGCAGCGCGGGAGCGCCCGCCCCGGCAAGCCAGCGGGCCGTGGCGGCGCCGACGGCGGTGTCGGCGCCGGTGACCAGGGTGGTGCCGGTGGGCCGCCAGCCGGCGCCGGCCGGGGCGCTCAGTGGGCTGCGCACCAGGCGGCGGGCGAACAACCCGGCCGGACGGACGGCCAGTTGTTCCTCACCGGTACGCCCGGACAGGGCCGCGCACCAGCGGCTCAGCGCCCGTTCGTCGGCCTGGGCGGGAAGGTCGACGATGCCGCCGGTGAGATCGGGGTGCTCCAGGGACACGGTGGGGGCCAGTCCCCACAGCCCGGCCAGGTCCGGGTCGGCGTCCGGCTCGGCGTCCAGGGCCACCGCCGCGGTGGTGGTGAACCACAACGGGGCCGCCACGCCCGCTTCGACGAGGGCACGCACCAGGGTCACGGCGGCGGGCCAGGCCAACAGGGCGAGGACACCCGCGGGTTGCGTGCCGGCCAGCGCGGTGCGCAGGGCGTCCGCGTCCGGCGGACCGGCGGCGACCTCGACCCGGAGCACCCGCGCGCCGTGCCGGGCCAGCACGCCGGGCTCCGGCCCGGTGTGCCCGGGAGGTACGGCGACCAGCCAGTCGCCGGAGAGGCGGCTGCTCGGGGGTTCGGGCACCGGCCGCCAGTCCAGGGTGTACCGCCAGGAGTCCACGACGGACTGCTCGCGCCGCTGCCGCCGCCACGCCGACAGCGCGGGCAGTACGGCGGCCAGCGGTCCGGTGTCCAGTTCCAGTACGTCGCCGAGACCGGCCAGGTCGGCGTTCTCGACCGCTTCCCAGAAGCCGGACTCCATCGGATCGGCGGTCGCCGCGGCGGCGGGATCCGGCTCGGGCCAGTAGCGCTGCCGCTGGAAGGGATAGGTGGGCAGGTCCACCCAGGCGGTGTCCCGGCCGGCCAGGGCGGCACCGAGGTCGACGGGGGCGCCGCGGGTGTACGCGTCGGCGGCCGAGCGCAGGAAGCGGTCCGGGCCGCCCTGGTCGCGGCGCAGCGAACCGACCACCGCGACGTCCGTGCCGGCGTCCTCGGCGATCTCCTGAACCGCGCTGACCAGCACGGGGTGCGGGCTGACCTCGACGAAGAACCGGAATCCGGCTCCCAGCAGGGTCCGCACGGCCGGGTCGAAGGCCACCGGCCGGCGGGCGTTGTCGAACCAGTACTCCGCGCCCAGGGTGCCGGTGTCGGTGAAGGCCCCGGTGACGGTGGAGCAGAACGGCACCTCGGTGGCGGTGGGCCGTACGTCGGCGAACATGTCCACGATGCGGTCGTGCAGGGGATCCACCTGGTCGCAGTGCGAGGCGACGGTGGAGGCGACCAGCCGGGCCCGCAGCCCGTCGGCGGTGGCCTCGGCGACGAAGCGGCCGAGGCCGGCCGGCTCGCCGACCACGGTGACCGCGTTCGGGCCGTTGACCCCGCCGATGTGCAGCGCGTCGCCCTGGGCGGCCAGCCGGGCGCGGACCTGCTCCTCGGGCGCCGCCACCGACACCACCGCGCCGTTGCCGCGCAGTTCGTCGGCGAACAACTGGCTGCGCAGCACGACGATCTTCAGCGCGTCGTGCAGGGACAGTGCCCCGGCGGTGTGGGCGGCGGCGATCTCGCCCTGGCTGCTGCCGACCACGGCGGCCGGGGTGAGGCCGTAGGAGCGCCACAGTCCGGCCAGTGACACCATCACCGCGAACAGCACCGGTTGCAGGATCTCGATGCGCTCCATGTCGGGCGCGCCGGGTGCCCCGCGCAGCACGTCGGTGAGGGACCAGTCCACGAAGGCGCGGGCCGCGGTGTCGCACTCGGCGAAGTGTGCGGCGAACACCGGTGCGGAGTCGAGGAGTTCGGCGGCCATCCCGGCCCACTGGGAGCCCTGGCCGGGGAACACGAACACCACCCGGTCCTCCGGTGCGGCGGTGGCGCTGACCAGGGTGTCGTGCGAGCGGCCCGCGGCCAGGGCGGCCAGGCCCCCGGCGGCGGTGTCCGGGTCGGCGGCGACGATCACGGCGCGGTGTTCGAGGGCGGCACGGGAGTGCAGCAGGGCGGCCGCGAGGTCGGGCAGCGGGGTGCCGCTCCGTACCGGGGACAGCAGGCGTTCGGCCTGGGCGTGCAGGGCTTCGCGGGTGCGGGCGGAGACCACCAGGGGGACCGGCACGGGCGTGCCGGTCGCATCGGCAGGCCTGGCCGTGCCCGGCTCCGGCGCCGCGAACTCGTCGGCCTGTTCGAGGAGTACGTGTGCGTTGGTGCCGCTGATGCCGAACGCGGAGACGCCGGCGCGGCGCGGGCGGCCGGTGTCCGGCCAGGGCTGCTCCTCGGTGAGCAGTGCCACGGCGCCGGACGCGAAGTCCGCCTCCGGGGTGGGCGCGTCCACGTGCAGGGTGCGCGGCAGCCGGTCGCCGCGGAGCGCCATCACCGTCTTGATGACGCCGCCGACCCCGGCGGCAGCACCGGCGTGGCCCAGGTTGGACTTGAGCGAGCCCAGCCACAGCGGCCGGCCGGCGGGGCGGTTGCGGCCGTAGGTGGCGAGCAGCGCGTTGGCCTCGATGGGGTCGCCCAGCGCGGTTCCGGTGCCGTGGGCCTCGACGGCGTCGATGTCGGCGGCGGCAAGGCCCGCGTCGGCGAGCGCCGCGCGGATGACCCGTTCCTGGGAGGGCCCGTTGGGGGCGGTCAGCCCGTTGGAGGCACCGTCCTGGTTGACCGCCGAACCGCGCACCACGGCGAGCACGCGGTGGCCGTTGCGGCGGGCGTCGCGGAGCCGCTCCAGCACCAGCATCCCGGCGCCCTCGGCCCAGGCGGTGCCGTCGGCGGCGGCGGCGAACGCCTTGGCGCGGCCGTCCGGGGCCAGGCCGCGCTGCCGGGACAGTTCCACGAACCCGGCCGGAGTGGACAGCACGGAAGCGCCGCCGGCCAGCGCGAGCGAGCACTCGCCCCGGGCCAGCGACTGACGGGCCAGGTGCAGGGCGACCAGGGAGGCCGAGCAGGCGGTGTCCACGGACAGCGCGGGCCCCTCCAGGCCGAGGGTGTAAGAGAGCCGTCCGGAGAGCACGCTGATCGCGTTGCCGGTGAGCAGGTAGCCCTCCAGGTCCTCGGCGGCCTGCGCGGCGAGCATCCCGTAGTCCTGGGCGCCGCTGCCGACGAACACGCCGGTCCGGCTGCCGCGCAGCGACAGCGGGTCGATGCCGGCCCGTTCCACCGCCTCCCAGGAGGTCTCCAGGAGCAGCCGCTGCTGCGGGTCCATGGCGAGGGCCTCGCGCGGCGAGATGCCGAAGAACGGGGCGTCGAAGTCGGCCACGTCGTACAGGAACCCGCCCTCCTTGACATAGGTGGTGCCGGGCCGGTCCGGGTCGGGGTCGAAGAGGCGGTCCAGGGGCCAGCCGCGGTCGGTGGGGAACGCCGCCATCACGTCCCGCCCCGCAACCACCACCTCCCACAGGTCCTCGGGGGAGGCGATGCCGCCGGGGAAGCGGCAGGCCATGCCGACGACGGCCACCGGTTCGGTGTCGCGCTGCTCGTAGTCCCGCAGCCGCTGCCGGGTCTCGTGCAGATCGACGGTGACCTTGCGCAGGTAGTCGCGGAGACGCTCGACATCACTCATGATCAGCTCAACTCCGAGTCGATGAACCGGAAGATCTCTTCGTCGCTGGCGGCCCCGAGCTGCTCGGTGACCGACGCGCGGCCGCCGTCGGTGCGCGGGGTCAGCCGGCCGACCAGCCCTTGCAGCCGGGTCAGCGCCCGCCGCCGGTCGTCCTCGCCGGACACCTCGGCCAGGACTGCGGCCAGCCGGTCGAGTTCCTCGTCCAGCGAGCCGACGGCGGCGGCCGGCGCCACCAGCTGCCTGCCCAGGTGGCCGGCGAGTCCGGCGGGGGTCGGATGGTCGAACACGGCACTGGCCGACAGCCGTACACCGGTGGCGGTACCGAGCCGGTTGCGGAGGTTGACCGCAGCCAGCGAGTCGAAGCCGAGGTCGGTGAACGGCCGTCCGGCGGGCAGGGTTTCCGGATCGCCGTGCCCGAGGGCGGCGGCGACCTCCCGGCGTACCAGTTCGACGAGTTCGCGTTGCCGGTCGGCCTCGGGCAGCGCGCCGAGCCGGTCGGCGAGCCCGGACCCGGCGGCGTCCGGCCCGCCGGTGACGGCGGTGAGCGCGTCCCGCACCTCGGGCAGGTCGCCCAGGAGGGGGCTGGGCCGGGCGGCGGTGAACGCGGGTGCGAACCCCGCCCAGTCGACGTCGGCGACGGTCACCGTGGTGTCGGCGTGCCGCACCGCGTCGGCCAGCGCCGCGAGCGCCTCCCGCGGCGGCAGTGCCAGCACGCCCCGGCGGCGCAGTTCCTCCCGCCGCCGCGCCTCGGTGCCGGCGTCGGCCGCACCGAACCCGGCGCCCTCCCACGGGCCCCAGGCGACGGCGGTGGCGGGCAGTCCGCGGGCCCGCCGGTGGTGGGCGAGCGCGTCGAGGTAGGCGTTGGCCGCGGCGAACGCGCCCTGTTCGCTGCCGCCCCAGGTGGCCGCGGCGGAGGAGAAGAGCACGAAGGCGTCCAGCTCTCCGGTCAGCCGGTGCAGGTTGGCCGCGCCGCGCACCTTCGTGTCGAGGGTGGCGGCGACCTCGGCGAGGCCGGTGGCGGCCAGTGGCCCTGAGCGCAAGGTGCCCGCGGTGTGCACCACGGCGGTCAGCGGTGCGTGGGCCGGGACGGCGGCGAGCAGTCCGGCCAGGGCGACGTCGTCGGCCGGGTCGCAGGTGCTGACGGTGACCGGGACGCCGAGGTCGTCCGGCGCCGTGGCGGCCGGGTCGTCGGTGGTGAGGACCAGCGCCTCGGCACCGCTCGCGGCCAGCCAGCGGGCCACCGGCAGCCCCATCGGACCGAGGCCGTCGGTGACCAGGACGGTCCCGGTGGGCTGCCACGGCCGGGCCGGGGTGCGCCCGCCCAGCGGGGCGTGCGCGAGGCGCGGCACCAGCAGTCCGGTGTCGCGTACGGCGGCCTGGTCCTCGGTACCGGCCAGCAGCGCGGCCAGCCGGTCGAGTCCCCGGCCCGGGTCCGCGGGCAGGTCGACGATGCCGCCGAAGAGTCTCGGCTGCTCCAGGGCGAGCGTGCGGCCCAGGCCCCAGAGCATGGCCTGTTCGGGTCGCGGCAGGCGGTCGGCCGGGGTGGCGGCGACCGCGCCCGAGGTGACCAGCCACAGCGGGGTGCCGGTGTCGGCCAGGGCGCGCACCAGGTCGAGGGTGGCGGCCAGTCCGGCGGGTACGGCGGGGTGGTCCGGGTGGGTGCCTTCGGCCAGGCCGAGCAGGGAGACCACCCCTCTCGCGGTGCCGGCCTCGGCCGCGGCGGTGTCCCGGTCGGCCACGCGGGCCTCGGCCCCCGCGCGCCCGAGCGCGGCGGCACACTCCTCCGCCAGGGCCGGGTCGTCCGGGCCGACCACCAGCCAGGTACCGCTCAGCACCGTGTCGGGGGCTTCGACGGGCCGCCAGCCCACCGTGTAGCGCCGGCTGTCGGTGGTGGCGGTCGACTCCTGCGCGGCGCGCCAGGCGGCCAGGCCCGGCAGGACCTCGGCGAGCGGTTCGGCGGACACGCCGAGCAGGTCGGCCAGTGCCTTGGGGTCGGCCGGGTCGACGGCCGCCCAGAACGAGGCGTCCGCCGCGTCGGTGCCGTTGGTCTCCGGCGCGGCCAGCCAGTAGCGCTGCCGTTGGAAGGCGTAGGTGGGCAGGTCCGGCGGAGCGGGCCGGGCGCCGTCGAGAGCGGCGGTCAGCCGGACCGGCAGCCCTGCGACCTGTGCCTCGGCGACGGACAGCAGGAACCGGTCCAGGCCGCCCTCGTCGCGGCGCAGGGAGCCCACGACGGTCACCTCGTCCAGCGTCTGGTCGATGCCGGGGGTCAGCACGGGGTGCGGGCTGACCTCGACGAAACCGCGGTGCCCCTGTTCGGCCAGGCCGCGGACGGCTGCCGCGAAGTGCACGGTCTGCCGGAGGTTGCGGTACCAGTACTCCGCGTCCAGCGTCGCGGGGTCGGCCCAGTCGGCGGTGACCGTGGAGAACACCGGCACCTGCGCCGCCCGCGGGCGCACCTCGGCGAGTGCCTCGGTCAGCCGGGTCCGGATGCGCTCGACGTGCGGGGAGTGGGAGGCGTAGTCCACCGTGACACGACGGGCGCGGGTGCCCCGCTCCTCGCAGTCGGCCAGCAGCCGGTCAAGGCCCGCCGGGTCGCCGGAGACCACCGTGGAGGCGGAGCCGTTGACCGCGGCGACCGTCACCCCCGGCGGCAGCAGGGCGGTCACCTCGTCGGCGGGCAGTGCCACCGACGCCATGCCGCCGTGTCCGGCCAGTTCTCCGGCGATCAGCCCGCTGCGTACGCAGACCACCAGCGCGGCGTCGCGCAGGGACAGCGCCCCCGCCACACAGGCGGCGGCGATCTCCCCCTGGGAATGCCCCACCACCGCGTCCGGTTCGACGCCGAACGACCGCCACAGCGCGGCAAGGGACACCATCACCGCGAACGACACCGGCTGCACCACATCCACCCGGTCCAGGGACGGCTGACCCGCCTCCCCACGCAGCACACCCGGCAACGACCAGTCCACGAACTCGGCGAGGGCCGCGGCACATTCGGCCATCCGCTGCGCGAACACCGGTGCCGAGTCCAGCAGTTCCACCGCCATCCCCGCCCACTGCGCGCCCTGCCCCGGAAACACGAACACCGTGCGGCCGGTGGTGGCGGCCGTGCCGGTGACGAGGTGCGGTGCGGTGTCCCCGGCGGCCAGGGCGGTCAGTCCGGTGCCGAGTTCCTCGCGGCCGGCCGCGACCACCACGGCACGATGGGTCAGCGCGGCGCGCCCGCCGGTCAGGGCGGCGGCCAACTCGCCCACGCCGAGGCCCGGTTCGGCTGCCAGCCAGGTGCGCAGCCGGCCGGCCTGGGCGCGCAGCGCGGCCTCGGTGTCGCCGGAGAGCGGCACCGGCACCACCCGCCGGGGGGCAGGCCGCGGGGCCGGAACCTCCGGGGCCTGTTCGATGATCACGTGGGCGTTGGTGCCACTGATCCCGAACGAGGACACCGCCGCGCGCCGTGGTCCCTCGCGCTCCGGCCAGGGCCGTGCCTCGGTGAGCAGCCGCACCTCACCGGTCGACCAGTCCACGTGCGAGGTGGGTTCGCCGATGTGCAGCGTGCGGGGCAGCACCCCGTGGTGCATCGCCTGGACGACCTTGATCACACCGGCGACCCCGGCGGCGGCCTGGGTGTGCCCGATGTTCGACTTCACCGACCCGAGCCACAGCGGTCGTTCGCGATCGGCGCCGTAGGTCGCCAGCAGCGCCTGGGCCTCGATCGGGTCGCCCAGCGCGGTTCCGGTGCCGTGCGCCTCCACCAGGTCCACGTCCGCCGGGGACAGCCGGGCGGCGGCGAGCGCGGTACGGATGACCCGTTCCTGGGAGGGGCCGTTGGGGGCGGTGAGCCCGTTGGAGGCACCGTCCTGGTTGACCGCCGAACCGCGCAGCACGCCGAGGACGCGGTGGCCGTTGCGGCGGGCGTCGGAGAGCCGCTCCACCACCAGCAGGCCCACGCCCTCGGACCAGACGGTGCCGTCCGCGTCCGCGGAGAACGCCTTCACCCTGCCGTCGGCGGCCAGTCCGCGCTGCCGGGAGAACTCGATGAAGGTGCCGGGGGTGGACATCACGGTCGCCCCGCCGGCCAGTGCCAGCGAACACTCCCCCGCGCGCAGCGCCTGCGCGGCCAGGTGCAGGGTGACCAGTGAGGAGGAGCAGGCGGTGTCGACGGTGACCGCGGGGCCCTGCAGACCGAAGGTGTAGGCGACCCGGCCGGAGGCGACGCTGCCGGCGGTGCCGGCGCCGAGGTAGCCCTCGACGTCCTGCGGGGTGCTGGGGAGCCGGGTGGCGTAGTCGTGGTACATGACGCCGACGAACACGCCGGTGTCGGTGTCCCGCAGTGACATCGGGTCGATGCCGGTGCGTTCCAGTGCCTCCCAGGAGGTCTCCAGGAGCAGTCGCTGCTGCGGGTCCATGGCGAGCGCCTCACGCGGCGAGATGCCGAACAGGCCCGCGTCGAACTCGGCGGCGTCGTGCAGGAATCCGCCCTTGGTGAGGTAGGTGCGCCCGGCACGGTCGGGGTCGGGGTCGTAGAGCTGTCCGGTGTTCCAGCCGCGGTCGGTGGGGAACGGCGTGATGCCGTCGCCGTCGGCGGTGACCAGGCGCCACAGGTCCTCCGGGGAGCGCACTCCGCCGGGGTAGCGGCAGGCCATGCCGACGATGGCGATCGGCTCGTCGGCGGGGCCGGTGCGGCGGGCCGCGGCGGGCGCCGGTGCGGCGGCCGCCGTGAGCCTGCGCAGCAGGTAGGCGGCGGTGGCGGCGATGCTCGGGTGGTCGAAGGCCAGGGTGGCGGGCAGCGCGAGGCCGGTGCCGGCGGCCAGCCGGTTGCGGAGTTCCACCGAGGTCAGCGAGTCGAAACCGAGGTCGGTGAAGGCCCGCCGGTCGCCCAGTTCGGCCGCGCCGGTGTGACCGAGGGTGGCGGCGACCGCAGTGCGTACGGTGTCGTGCACCAGCCGGCCGCGGGCGGCCTCGTCGAGCCCGGCGAACGCCGCCTGGAGCGCGCCGGTACCGGTGGCGCGGCGGGCCGGGACCCGCACCAGGGCGCGCAGCACCGGGGCGGGCGGGACGGTGCGGGCCTGTTCGCGGAGCGCGGCCAGGTTCAGCCGGACCGGGACGGCCAGGGCGTTCCGGCCGGGTACGGCCGCGTCGAACAGCCGCATGCCCTCGGCCGGTTCGAGCGGCACCACACCGAGCCGTTCGATGCGCTGCCGGGCGGCGCCGTCCGCCGTGTCGCCCATGCCCCCGGCCCACAGGCCCCAGGCCAGCGACACCGCGGGCAGGCCGGCCGCGCGTCGGCGGGCGGCGAGGCCGTCCAGGACCGCGTTGGCGGCGGCGTAGTTGCTCTGCCCGGGGCTTCCCAGGATCCCGGCGGCCGAGGAGAACAGCACGAACGCGGCCAGATCCTGGCCACGGGTCAGCTCGTCCAGGTGCAGCGCGGCTGCTGCCTTGGGCCGCAGCACCCGGTCGACGCGCTCCGGGGTCTGCGCGGCGAGCATCCCGTCGTCCAGCACACCGGCGGCATGCACCACGGCGGTCAGCGGGTGCGCGTCGGGGATGCCCGCCAGCAGCGCGGCCAGCGCGTCCCGGTCGGCGACGTCACAGGCCACCACCTGGGCGGCGGCACCGAGTCCGGTGAGATCGGCGACCAGTTCGGCGGCGCCCGGGGCGTCGGGGCCACGGCGGCCGGTGAGCAGCAGGTGCCGCACGCCGTGCTCGGCGGCGAGGTGCCGGGCCAGCGCCGAGCCGAGGGCGCCGGTGCCGCCGGTGATCAGCACCGTGCCCTCCGGGTGCCACCCGGCGGTCTCGCCGGCCTCGGCGCGGACCAGCCGGGGCACGCGCACCACGCCGTCCCGGACGGCAAGTTGGGGCTCGCCGGTGGCCAGGGCCACGGGGTCGGGCAGGCTGCCGTCGCTGTCGAGGAGCACGATCCGGCCCGGGTTCTCCGACTGGGCGGAGCGGGCCAGGCCCCAGCCTGCTGCGGCGCCCAGGTCGGTGCCGTCGACGGCTCCGGTGGTGCGCAGGGCGAGCGTGGTACCGGCGAACCGCTCCTCGGTCAGGAACGTCCGCAGCAGGGCCAGCACGCGGTGGGTGGCGGTGGCTATCCCTGCCGGGTCGTTCGCGGCGGGGGGCAACGCGGCGAGCAGCCACTCCCCCGGGTCGCTCACCGCGGCGAGGTCGAGGTCCGTGCCGAGAGGGACGAGCGCGGGGCCTTCCGCGGGCTCCGCGCCGGCGGACACCGGCGTCCAGTCCACCGTGTGCAGTGCCTCGGTCCCGGCGGCGACGCCCGGTGCGGCGGGGACGGGTCGCAGCGCGAGCCTGTCCGCCGTCAGCACCGGCGCGCCGTAGGCGTCGTACGCGGCGATGGCGAAGCCGCCGTCGGCCGGGGTCAGCCGCACCCGCAGCGTGCCGGCGCCCGGCTGGTGGACGGTCACCCCGCTCCAGGCGAACGGCAGGGCGGCGGCGGTGGCCTCCGGATCGGTGGCCAGTGCGTGCAACGCGGCGTCCAGCAGAGCCGGGTGCACCCCGAAGCCGCCGGGATCGGCCGGTTCAGGCAGGGTGACCTCGGCGTACAGCTCCTCGCCGTGCCGCCGGACCCGGCTCAGGCCCCGGAACACCGGCCCGTAGACCAGGCCACGGTCGGCCAGCAGCTCGTACAGTCCCTCGGGTCCGGCCCACCCGGCCCCGGGCGGGGGCCACTCGCCCAGCGGTGGCGGGCTGTCGTCCGCCGGTTCGACGGTGCCGGTGGCGTGCCGGGTCCACGGCTCGTCGGCGGTGTCGGCCTCGGCCCGGGAGTACAGGGTGACCGTCCGGCGGCCCTGCTCGTCGGGCGCGCCGAGCACCAGTTGGAGGGCGGCGCCGCCCCGCTCGGGCAGGACCAGCGGTGCGTCCAGGGTGAGTTCGGTGATCCGGTCGCAGCCGGCCTCGTCCCCGGCCCGGGCGACGAGGTCGACGTACGCGGTGCCGGGCAGCACGATCCGGCCGGCCACCACATGGTCGGCGAGCCACGGCTGGGCGGTGGCGGAGAGCCGTCCGGTGAACAGCACCCGGGCGCCGTCCGCGAGCGGGACGGCGGCGCCGAGCAGCGGGTGTCCGACCGTGCCGAGCCCGGCCGCGCGGGCGTCGGCGGCCCTCTCGCCGGTCATCCAGAACCGGCGGTGCTGGAACGGGTAGGTGGGCAGCGCGACCGGCGCGGGCGCGCGGTCTTCGCTGACCGCCGCCCAGTTCGCCGAGATGCCGTGCACATGCAGCCGGGCCAGGGTGTCCAGCAGGGCCCCGATCTCGTCCCGTCCGTCGCGCAGGGTGGGCAGTACGACCGTTTTGGCGGAGGGTTCGGCGGCGGAACCGCCGGGTTCGGCGCGGGTCAGGCAGTCGCGAGCCATCGCGGTCAGTGCGGCGGCCGGGCCGATCTCGACGAACGCGGTGGCCCCCGCCTCGGCCAGGGCGCGTACCGCGGGCAGGAACCGCACGCTGTCCCGGACGTTGGCCACCCAGTGCTCCGGGTCGGTGATCTCCCGGTCGGACAGCGGCGCCCCGGTCACCGTGGACACGACCGGCAGCCGCGGCGCGCTGATCGGGATGCCGCCGACGATCTCCCGGTACTCGGCCAGGATGCCGTCCACGTGCGGCGAGTGCGGCGCCATCGTGACCCGCAACTGCCGGGTGCGGCGGCCGCGTTCACGCCAGTGCGCACCGATCTCGGCGACCGCGTCGGCGTCGCCGGACACCACCACCGCACGCGGGCCGTTGACGGCGGCCAGCCGTACCCGCCCGGTGTACTCGGCGACCACGGGGGCGAGTTCGGCCTCGGTGGCCTGTACGGCGACCATCGCGCCGCCCGCCGTGGCCGCCGCCATCAGCCTGCCGCGGGCGGTGACCAGCGTGGCGGCGTCGGACAGGGTGAGCGCCCCGGCGACGTGTGCGGCGACGATCTCGCCGACGGAGTGGCCGGCCACCAGGTCCGGGCGCAGCCCCCAGCTCTCGGCGAGCCGGACCAGCGCGACCTCGACGGCGAACAGCGCGGCCTGGGTGAAGTCGGTGCGGTCGAGCAGGGCGGCCTCGGGGCTGCCCTCGGCGCCGAACAGCACCTCGCGCAGCGGCCTCGGCAGGTGCCGGTCGAGTTCGGCGCACACCGCGTCCAGCGCCTCGGCGTAGGCGGGAAACTCTGCGGCCAGTGCACGGCCCGCCCCGAGGCGCTGGGAGCCCTGGCCGGCGAACAGGAACGCCAGTTTCCCGGCGTCGGCGGCGAACCCGGTGACCACGTCGGCGTCGGGGGTGCCGTCGGCGAGGGCGGCCAGACCGGCGTGGGGGCCCGCCAGCACCGCGGCGCGGTGCGCGTGGGCCGCGCGCGTGGTCAGCAACGAGTGTGCCAGCGCCGCCGGTTCTACGTCCGGGTGGTCGGCGAGGTGGGCCAGCAGCCGGGCCGCCTGTGCCCGCAGGGCTGTCCCGGTACGGGCGGAGAGCACGACCGGCAGCGCCAGCGGTGTCCGGGCCGGCGGTCGCGGGGGCGCCTCGGCCGGGGCCTGTTCGATGACGATGTGCGCGTTGGTGCCGCTGACGCCGAACGAGGACACCGCGGCGCGGCGCGGGCGGCCGGTCCGCGGCCAGGGCCGTGCCTCGGTCAGCAGGGACACCGCCCCGGTGTCCCAGTCCACGTGCGGGCTGGGTGCGCCGACGTGCAGGGTGCGGGGCAGCAGCCCCGCCCGCAGCGCGAGGACCATCTTGATGATCCCGGCGACACCGGAGGCGGCCTGGGTGTGCCCGATGTTGGACTTGACCGACCCGAGCCACAGCGGCTCACCGTCCCGGTCCTGGCCATAGGTGGCCAGCAGCGCCTGCGCCTCGATGGGGTCGCCCAGGGTGGTGCCGGTGCCGTGCGCCTCCACCGCGTCGACGTCCCCGGTGGACAGTCCGGCCGTGGCCAGCGCGGCACGGATCACCCGCTGCTGGGAGGGGCCGTTGGGGGCGGTGAGCCCGTTGGACGCGCCGTCGGAGTTGACCGCGGAACCGCGCACCACCGCGAGCACCGGGTGCCCGGCCGCGCGGGCGTCGGAGAGCCGCTCCACGAGCAGCATCCCGGCGCCCTCCGACCACGAGGTGCCGTCGGCGTCGGCCGAGAACGACTTGCAGCGGCCGTCGGCGGCCAGGCCGCGCTGCCGGGAGAACTCCACGAACAGTCCGGGGGTGGCCATCACGGTGGCGCCGCCGGCCAGCGCCAGGTCGCACTCGCCGCGGCGCAGCGCCTGGGCGGCCAGGTGCAGGGCCACCAGCGAGGACGAGCAGGCGGTGTCGACGGTCAGGGTCGGGCCTTCCAGGCCGAACGCGTAGGCGAGCCGGCCGGAGGCGACGCTGGCCGCGCTGCCGGTGAGCCGGTAGCCCTCCACGCCCTCGGCGGCGTGGTGCAGCATCGGGCCGTAGTCCTGGCGCATCACGCCGACGAACACCCCGGTCCGGCTGCCGCGTACGGCGGCCGGATCGATCCCGGCGTGTTCGAAGGTCTCCCAGGAGGTCTCCAGGAGCAGCCGCTGCTGCGGGTCGGTGGCGAGCGCCTCGCGCGGGTTGATGCCGAAGAAGTCGGCGTCGAAGTCGGCGGCGGCGCGCAGGAATCCGCCGTGCCGGGTGTAGGAGGTGCCCGGCCGGTCGGGGTCGGCGTCGAACAGCGAGTCCAGGTCCCAGCCGCGGTCGGCCGGGAACTCGGTGATGCCGTCGCCGCCGTCGAGCAGGAACCGCCACAGCTGTTCCGGGGAGCGGATCTCCGACGGGAACCGGCAGCCCATGCCGACGATCGCGATGGGTTCTTCGGTGTCGACGCCGACGGCGGCCACCGGCGGTTCGACCGTGTCCGCGGACGAGTCCTGGCGCAGGTGTCCGGCGACCGCGGCGGGGGTCGGGTAGTCGAACACCAGGGTCGCGGGCAGGGCGGTGCCGGTGGCCGCGGTGAGCCGGTTGCGCAGTTCCACCGCGGACAGCGAGTCCACGCCGAGCGCCCGGAACTCCGCCTGCGGGCCGACGGCTTCGGCGTCGGCGTGGCCGAGGACGGCGGCCGTCTCCCTACGCACCAGTGCCAGCAGTTCCTCGGCGGTGAGCCGGGCCGGTCCGGTGGCCGTGGCGGTCCCGGCCGCCGTGGCGGTACGGCGTCGTGGGCCGCGTACCAGGCCGCGCAGCAGGGGCGGCAGCAGCGCCGGATCGGCGGTGTGCAACCGGACCTTGGCCGGCAGCAGCACCGGCTCGTCGACGGCCAGCGCCGTGTCGAACAGCGCCAGCCCCTCCTCGGCGGAGAGCGCCTGCACTCCGGCCCGCGCCATCCGGGCCAGGTCGGCGGCCGAGAGTTCGCCGGTGATCCCGCTGGGCGGCGCCCACAGGCCCCAGGCCAGCGACTGGGCCGGCAGCCCGGCGGCACGCCGCCGGCCCGCCAGGGCGTCCAGGCAGGCGTTGGCGGCGGCGTAGTCGGCCTGCCCGGGTCCGCCGAGGATGCCGGTGGCCGAGGAGAACAGCACGAACGCGGCCAGGTCCAGGCCGCGGGTCAGCTCGTCCAGGTGGAGCGCGGCCGTCACCTTGGGCCGCAGCGTCGCGGCCAGCCGTTCCGGGGTGAGCGCGGTGAACAGCCCGTCGTCGGAGACTCCGGCCGCGTGCACCACGGCGGTCAGCGGACGTCCGGCGGGTACATCGGCCAGCACCGCGGCCAGTGCGTCTCGCTGGGCCGCGTCACAGGCCACGACGGTCACGTCCGCACCGAGTTCGGCGAGCCCGGCCTCCAGCTCGGGGGCGCTGCCACGGCGGCTGGTCAGCAGCAGGTGCCGTACACCGTGTTCGCGCACCAGATGCCGGGCGACCAGCCCGCCGAGAGTGCCGGTGCCGCCGGTGATCAGGACGGTGCCCCGGGGGTCGAGCCGGCGGGGCAGGGTGAGTACCAGTTTACCGGTGTGCCGGGCCTGGCTGAGGTACCGGAACGCGTCGACGGCTTGGGAGACCGGCCACACGGACGGCGGCGGTACGGTCAGCGCGCCCGCGGCGAACAGGTCCAGCGCCGCGACCAGCAGCCGCTGCATCTCCTGGGGCGGGAGCCGCATCAGGTCGTACGGCAGGTAGTCGATGTCCGGGAAGCCGGCCGGATCGCGCAGGTCGGTCTTGCCCATCTCCAGGAACCGCCCGCCGGGGCGCAGCAGTCCGGCCGAGGCGTCGACGAACTCACCGGACAGCGAGTTCAGTACGACGTCCACCGGGCCGAACCGCGCGGCGAAGCCGGTGTCCCGCGAGGAGGCGATGTGCGCGTCGTCCAGGCCGAGGTCGCGGAGCACCTGCCACTTGCCCTCACTGGCGGTGCCGTAGACCTCGGCGCCGAGGTGCCGGGCCAGCTGCACGGCGGCCATGCCGACGCCACCCGCCGCGGAGTGGATCAGCACCTTCTCCCCCGGCCGCAGTCCGGCGAGTTCGACCAGGCCGAGCCGGGCGGTGAGGTGGGCGATCGGCATGGCGGCGGCCTGCTCGAAGGTCCAGCCGTCCGGTATCGGGGCCACGGCCGCCCGCTCGGCCACCGCCACCGGGGCGAACGCGTCACCGAAGAGACCGGTGACCCGCGTGCCGGGGGTGAGGTCGGTGACGTCGTCGGCCACCTCGGTCACCACGCCGGCGCCCTCGCCGCCGAGGGCCGCCGCCTCACCGGGGTACATGCCCAGAGCGATCAGCACATCGCGGAAGTTCAGCCCGGCGGCCCGCACCGCGACGCGCACCTGCCCCGGGCGCAGAGGGGCCGCCGCGGCCGGGGCGGGCACCAGCGCGAGGTTGTCCAGAGTGCCCGGGCGGGTGACGGCCAGCCGCCAGTGCGGCTCCATGGGCGGCACCAGCTCGGGCCTCACCAGCCGGGGCACGCGTAACAGCCCTTCACGCAGGGCCAGTTGGCCTCGGCCGTCGGCGGGTACGCAGGCCAGGGCGCGGCGGGACGCGGCGGTGTCGTCGAGGTCGGCCAGCACGATCCGCCCGGGCTGTTCGGCCTGCGCGGCACGCAGCATCCCCCACACCGCCGCACCGCCCGGGTCGGCCGGGGGGCCGGCGGGTTCGGTGGTGACCGCGCCGGTGGTGACCACGAGCAGCCGGGCGGACGCCACGCCGCCGCCCAGCCACTCCTGCACCTGCCGCAGCACGGTGGCGGTGACCTCGTCGGCGGGCCGGCCCACCGGGACGGCCAGCACGGTGATGTCGGCGCCGTCCTCACCCGCCAGGTCGGCCCCGGCGGCCTTCAGATCGGCGGCCAGAGCATCGGGCAGCACACCCAGCGCCGCCCACCGACCGGAGACTGGTCCGGCCGGGGCCGGAACGGTGTCCCAGTCCACCCGGAACAGCGCGTCCCGGGGTACGCGGCCCGCACCCTCTCCGGTGGCGGCACGCAGCGTCAGCGACTCGACGGAGGCAACCGGGACGCCGGTGCCGTCGAACAGGTCCATCGCGAAGGCACCCGCGCCGGCGGGGGCGAGCCGCACTCGCACCGCGACCGCCCCGGCCGCGTACAGCCGGACCCCGGCCCAGGAGAACGGCAGCCGTGCGGTGCCGGTGTCGTCGGTGAGCGCGAGCGGGTGCAGGGCGGCGTCCAGCAGCGCGGGGTGCAGCCCGAACCCCCCTGCCCGGTCCCGGAGTTCGTCCGGGAGCGCGACGTCGGCGAAGACCTCGTCACCCCGCCGCCAGGCCGCGCGCAGCCCCTGGAACCCCGGTCCGTAGGCCAGCCCGCGAGCGGCGAGATCGGCGTAGGCGGCCTCCACGGCCACCGGGGTGGCGTCCGCCGGCGGCCAGGCCTCCGCTGCGGCGACGGGCTCGTGCGGGGCGTCGGCGAGAGTGCCGGTCGCGTGCAGCGTCCACGGCTCGTCGTCGGACGCGTCCTCGGCCAGTGAGTAGATCTCCAGGGCGCGACGGCCGGCGTCCTGGGCCTCACGCACGGCGAGTTGCAGCCGGACCGCTCCCGTGTCGGGCAGCACCAGCGGTGCCCGCAGCACGAGTTCCTCGACCAGGTCGCACCCGACACGGTCGGCGGCCTGCACCGCCAGCTCCACGAACGCCGAACCGGGCAGCACGATCGCCCCGGACACCCGGTGGTCGGCCAGCCAGGGCTGGGCCGCCACCGAGAGCCTGCCAGTGAGCAGATACGCGTCGGATCCGGCCAGCGCGGTGACCGCACCGAGCAGCGGGTTCCCGGCCGGGAGCAGCCCCGAGGCGGCGAGACTGCCACCAGGGGTCGACTGCAGCCAGTAGCGGCGGTGTTGGAAGGCGTAGGTGGGCAGATCGACCGGCGCCGCGGCAGGCAGATACGACGCCCAGTCCACACCACCACCATGCG